>CAZBJH010000052.1:0-21920 GCA_964492185.1 uncultured Bacteroidales bacterium
TATTTAGTGTTTGTCAATAAACTCTTAGTGTTTGTTCAGAATGTTCGAGATCAAGGCGCGCAAAAATTTTAAACCGCGGTATACTAAGGTATTCGAGGATTTAAAATTTTGGCAGCAACGCTGATATCGGACATTATGGACAGACACTATTTAGAGTCTGTCTATAAACTCGTAGTGTTTGTTCAGAATGTTCGAGATCAAGGCGCGCGAACATTTTAAACCGCGGTATACTAAAGTATTCGAGGATTTAAAATGTGAGCAGCAACGCAGATATCGGACATTATGGACAGACACTATTTAGTAAAATATTTCGTCAGTCTGTAGCAGCCAATAATACACTATAAAAAAACCCTGCTCTGTTGAACAGGGTTTTAAAAAATTATATCTTTCTATTGAAGAACAAAAACAATCGGGAAGGTAAACTGAACCTTTACGGGTTTTCCCCTTTGCTTCCCGGGAGACCATTTCGGGGATGATTTTACAACGCGTAATGCTTCAGCATCCAATGCAGGGTCAACACCCCGAACTACCTTAGCATCCACTAACTCACCATTTGAATTAACAGCAAACTGTACAAATACCCTTCCGCTGATCCCGTTCTCAGCAGCAATTTCAGGGTAACGTAAATTAGAATGTATCCATTGCCGGAATTTTTCCTGCCCGCCACCCTGAAAGGAAGGCATATCTTCAACTATATAGAAAACCTCTTCTTCTGTTGCTTCCTCTTCTTCATCAAAAGGAATAATTTCCATTGCCATATCCTGATCAGCATCCATATCACCAAGATCAAGTTCATCTTCAAGCTCCACGTCATCCTCAACAATACTTAATACATCAATGGCCTGGGGAGGCGGCGGCGGCGGCGGTGGTTGCGGAGGCTGTTGCCTGGTTATCGGTATAATCTCTTCTTCAAGATTAACATCTTCTGTCTGTCCGATCTTATTTGAACCGGAGGGTTTGCTTGTCCACTCAAAAGCAATTAGAACTACAGCGAGGACAACAACAAAACCCAACTCGAGAAATAATCCTCTTTTGTTTTCAAGATCAGCTTTTCCCGTTTTTTTAGCTTCCATATCACTTTATTTTTTTAAGGTCATAAAGTTAACTAATAATGGTTTAAATGACAAAATAAAAATTATAGTATGTCATTATTAAATCATCTTTAAAGATACATCAAATCTCGTTCCAAGACCAATTTTCAGATAAAAAGATCACAATTAATTTTATCTCATGCTGCAAATGTTCCTTTATTTACCTGCATTATTCATGCGTCAAGTTTGGGGTAGATACAAGGCGTCGGAAGCTGAAGCTGTAGTAACCTGCCGCGAAGCTTTCGCGACGAAGCAGATGCCCTGAAATTGGCGCGCTTTGTAAAAATGAATGAAAAATAAATTTCACGGTTCTAATTTGTTATTTTAATGTTCTTCAACATATTACATAATTCTCATTCATTTTTATGAACCTTTAGCTCGGCGAAGCCAATAATGCAGGTTTAATTGATAAATAACGAACACAGCTTAACCATGAATGCTGTCTGTCTGATAAATTCTGTTTGCCAAAACAGAATAAATTTTGTTTTTTTTTATACTTTTGTCGCCAATAAAGGGGGGCTTAGCTCAGTTGGCTAGAGTGTTTGGCTGGCAGCCAAAAGGTCACGGGTTCGAATCCCGTAGTCTCCACATTTTCGCCCTAATTGCTAATTTTTATCAGCAAACTTCTAATCCGTGAGCAAGTATATCAAAAATCTTATTCACCAGGGTGAACACCAGCAATTGGATTTTAAATTTGAAATATCAGATGCAAAAAAAATTGCGAGGACCATAGCTGCTTTTGCCAATACGGATGGCGGAAAGCTGCTTATTGGAGTTAAAGATAATGGCATTATTTCCGGTGTCAGGGCCGAAGAAGAAATATATATGATCGAATCAGCTGCACATTTGTTTTGTTGCCCTGCTGTGCAATATAAAACCCAACAATGGAATGTGGATGGAAAATCCGTTCTGGAGGTTATTATACCAAAAAGTATTCACAAACCACATTATTCATTACATGATCATGACAGATGGAAAGCTTACATAAGAAAACAAGATCATAATCATCTTGTCAATCACGTACAATTGGAAGTGTGGAAAAAACAAAAAGCCGGGAAAGGAATATTGGTAAAATACGGAAGAGCAGAAAAAAAATTGCTCGACTATCTTCAAAAGCACGACCGTATTTCTCTTACCGGATTCCGAAAAACAGCCTCTGTGAACAGATATAAAGCCGAACTTATCCTCATTAAACTTATTTCTATCGGGATCATTTCGATTGATTATACTGATAAAGGTATATACTATGAATTAAATCGCGAAATCTTTCCGGAATCCTTCAAACAGAATGATTAATTTCCATTCATTTATTCGCTATTTTAGAGCAGTATTGGTAATATCGCGCTATTCTTGTAAAAATACCCCTTATTGGCTATTATAATGAATAAAAGAAAGCCGGGTCAGTTAAAAAAAATTAACAGGGGAAGGATCATCATCCCTGTTATTATTGGTTTGGGGGTTGTTGTATTCATGTTCATCAGAAATTTTGATACCGGGGTTATCAGTCTTTTTCAATTCACATGGTATACTTTGTTCTGGCTATTTATAGCATTGATCCTGATGATTTTTCGTGATCTTGGTTATATTATCAGATTATTGATACTTACCGAAAATCAATTTACATTTAAACAGGCTTTCCGTGTGATCATGCTGTGGGAATTTACTTCGGCTATCACACCATCGGCAATTGGCGGCACCAGTCTTGCCATTCTATATGTGAACAAGGAAGGTTTAAGTGTAGGCAGATCCTCAGCTGTTGTCATGGCCACATCCTTTCTCGATGAGATGTATTTCATTATTATGTTCCCAATCCTTCTGATCGTATTATCGGGAACGGATCTGTTTGCAATAGGCGCAGGTAATGAAGAAATAGTAGGAATAAGCTTTACAAATGAATTTTTTTATTTCGCCATTATCGGGTATGCCGTTAAACTGATCTTTACAGGATTTCTGAGTTATGGTTTATTCATTAATCCAAGAGGTTTGAAATGGCTGCTTCTATGGATATTCAGACTTCCTGTCCTTAGAAGATGGAGACAGGGAGCTAATGAAGCCGGCTCTGAAATTATTAAAAGCTCAAAAGAGCTGGTGAGAAAACCATTCCGGTTTTGGCTAAAAGCCTTTCTGGCCACTTTTTTTTCCTGGACATCCAGATACTGGGTGGTAAATGTAATTTTTATGGCATTCTTTACTGTAAAGGAACATTTGCTGATATTTGCACGGCAGTTGGTGGCATGGATCATGATGCTGGTAAGTCCAACTCCCGGTGGAAGTGGTTTTTCAGAGTATGTCTTTATCCGGTATTTCAGCGATTTCATTCCCGCGGAACCTGAGCTGGTAAGTCCTGCAGCTACAGTTATTGCACTCTTTTGGCGTATCATCAGCTATTATCCTTATTTAATAATAGGGGTTATACTGGTTCCAACCTGGATAAGGGAAAAATTTGGTGCCTCGAAATAGTGTCTGTCCATAAAGTCCGATATCCGCGTTGCTGTTCACATTTTAAATCCTCAAATACTTTAGTATACCGCGGTTTAAAATGTTCACGCGCCTTGATCTCGAACATTCTGAACAAACACTACGAGTTTATTGACTGACTCGAAATAAGAAAATACCCTCCTCCTTTTTTTTCTGCTTCGCTGACTATTCAATCCATCCCCCTGTTTGAATATATTTTCAAATTTTGCCACCCAAAAACAGAACCAATGAATGATCATGTACGTAGACTGAAAACATAAAATGATTTTGGTGTTTTAATAATAAATCTTGATAACTGAATTTAAAATATTAGGTAAAGTTAGCTTGCTTGTTAATTATTGATGTATGACGGTCTCGGAACAGGAATTTCAGTTATTTATTTTTGCCCTGAAGAATTCTTCAACATATGATTTTAGCCAATATTCCGAAAAATCATTGAGACGACGACTGGCAAAAGTGCTAATTGATAATAATTTAAACATATCATCACTTATAAAAAGAATTAAAGAAGATACTAATTTTGTTGAAAAAATAGTAAAGGACATTACTGTAAATACTACCGAGCTTTTCAGAGATCCCCAGGTTTGGCAGTATATCAGGTATTCCATTTTATCAAAACTGAAAGACAATCCTGTTATCAACATCTGGCATGCAGGATGTTCAACCGGACAGGAAGTTTATTCAATGATGATATTACTATCGGAAATGAACCTGCTTGAAAAGACAAAAATATATGCTACTGACCTCAATACAGATGTAATGAACCATGCGCGAAAAGGACAATATAAGTTCAGATTCAATATTGGCTATCTCGATAATTTCGATAAAGTTGTAAAGGAAAACCCTTTAAATTATGAGGAGTACTTTGACATACCTTATGAAAAATACTTTACGATCGATAAGTCAAAAGATATAATTAAAATGCATGACGAACTTACAAAAAAGCCTGTATTTAAAAAACACGATCTGGTAAAAGATAATAATACGCTTTATGTTAAGTTTGACCTGATCCTGTGCAGAAATGTGATCATTTATTTTAATTATGATCTGCAAAACCGGGTTTTTGAATTGTTCCATGACAACTTGTATGACAGCGGTTTGCTGGTACTGGGTTTGCATGAAACAATTCTCGGGCCTCAGGCGGTAAAATTCAACAAAAAAGGACATGCATATTACAAAAACCATTGAGTCATGAAAAATATGATCAATAAATGGCTATTGAAGAATAAAATACTATACATATGATAAAAAGTAGAAACACGCTGAACCTAAAATTCACAACCCTAAAGCTTATGCTGCTTTTTGTTGTGATTTTCCTTGTTGCTATGACTGCTTTTTTGGTACGCGGTTACTATGTGAATGGCATACTAAGGTCAGATATTCACATCTATAACAAAAACATCAGGGAATTACAGTTAATGCAACAGGATCTGATATTAAATGCCCAGAACAATATTTCGGTCTTTTTGCAGGATAATCCGGACGTTCTGGTTTCGTATAACAATTCATGTAATGAGCTGGAAAACCTGATAACTGATCAATTACTATTTATTGCCAAAAAGGATGATAGCATCCACAACAATCTTTTGGCCTCAATTGAACACAACAAGTCCTTGTTTGAAGAGATTGTAATGACCATCAGAGAAAAGGGATCACCCGAAACCGGATTACTAAAAGAATGGATCCGGCTTAGCGACTCACTTGTTAATATTGCCGATTCCATACCTGGAACAGGTGTATCTGTCAAAGTGCATAAAGCCAGAACACTGGAAAAAGAATACCTGCTCACATACAAACCGGAGATATTCGCTAAACTTACCATCGTGCTTACAGATCTCCTGCATAATAATCCTGATCAGCCTGAACAAAGGGAAATGGATTATTACAATCGCCTGAGCAATAACATTAATGAATATATAAAATCAGGCAATAGGCTTATTAAGCTGGATTCCAGACTTGGTTTAAGTTCAGATGCCGGATTGTTAAGTGATATTAAACAATCCAATATGGAACTATCTCATGCCGCAATTATGCTAAGCAGCTTTGTAGACAATAATTTAAATAAAAGGAAAGCCCTGAACGGTATCATTATTATCCTTATTTTGCTTGCATCTCTTATATTATTATTATGGAGGGTAAATACAATTCAAAAAGCCATCAAAGAATCATTGCAGCAATTGTTACATGCAACCGGGAAACTCAGAAAAGGACTCTTCCCTGAAAAAATAAAGCTTAGTGAGAGTTCAGGAGATTTCGGCAGGATCGCAACTGATCTTAATCATACAATCGACGGGTTAAAAGAAAAAGCAGAATTTGCCGGCGAATTAAGCAGGGGGAATAAGCAAAAAAACCTTAATTCACTTGGTGAATCAGATAAACTGGCTATATACATGTCAAAACTCAAAGAATACTATATTAAGAATCTCGAAGAGCAGGAGATCTATACCAGGGAAAATGAAGTGAGAAGGTTCATAACCGAAGGACTGGCTAAATTCAATGAAATTATAAGAGTAAACAGCAACAACCTGGACCATCTTAATAACGAATTGATCAGGGAATTGGTCAAATATCTTGACTCAGTGCAGGGCGGTATATTCATTATCGATGAAAAGAATGCTGATGAATTGAAACTTGTCGCTTCATTTGCTTACAATAGAAAAAAATATATGCAAAAAACATTGATTATCGGTGAAGGTCTTGTAGGCACTTGTGCCGTTGAAAAAAAGACAATTCATCTTACCGAAGTACCGGCTGATTATATAGAAATCACATCGGGGCTGGGAGATGCTCCCCCCGATAACTTGTTGCTGGTACCAATGATTGAAGAAGAGCAAATATTAGGTGTCATTGAAATTGCATCCCTGAAGAAATTTGACAAACATCAGATTGATCTCCTGGAGCAGGTTGCACACAGTATTGCTTCTTCAATTAACTTTACCCGAAATAATGCAAAAACTCAGGAGCTTCTTGAAAAAACCCAAAAACAGGCTGCTGAAATGGCAGAGCAGGAAGAAGAAATGAGACAAAACATGGAAGAATTGCAGGCTACCCAAGAGGAGTCATCAAGAAGAGAAGAAGAACTGAAAGGAGTTCTTAATGCCGTGCGTAACACCCTCTATATTATTGAATATGATATTGCAGGTACAATAATTAACGCGAACAGCAAATTCCTTAAATTACTTGATGTAAAACACGATGATATTAAAGGTAAAAGTCATTCGGACCTTACAGAAGGTATGCCGCCGGAAAAATTTAAAACATCCGTCCTTAGTAAAGTAATTGAAGGTGAAAATGTAACAATTGAAGGACTTTATATATCAGGCAAAAAACAAATTAAACTAAGGGAACATTTTTCGCCGGTAAAATCAAAAACCGGTACTGTTTCCGGTATGATCAATATGGCAATAAATATGAATGATTAAATTACAGAAAAGTCTTAACACATGACAGAGCTTGGAATAGTTGAAATCAGGGAAATATTAAGGGTAATAAAAGAAAAATATAAATATGATTTTTCAAATTTTGCACTTACTTCTTTAAAGCAGCGACTGGAAAAAACTATTATACGGAATAATCTGAACGGTTTCCAGGGATTGATCAAATTAATTACCGATAATACACAGTATTTTGACACCTTTCTGTATGAATTATTTGTTCCGTCCACGGAAATGTTCAGGGACCCTTCTTTATGGCGCTGGCTGAGAGATGAACTATTTACCAGGCTTACAGAAGATAAGCTTAATAACTATAAGATATGGCTGCCCAATTGTATATCGGGTGGTGAACTTTACAGTATTGCCATTTTGTTGTTCGAATTGGGGATACTCGATAAAGTCAGGATTATTGCATCCAGCGTCAGTGAAAAAAGTATTAACAATATGAAACGCGGAATATATGATCTGAAAAAAATTGAGGTTTCAAACGAGAATTATACCCGAAGTCTCGGATCGAGAAGCCTTGACGTATATTATGAAATTGATCGGTACTTTGCAAACCGGGATATTTCCCTTATCAGGAATGTTGAGTTCCATAAACAAAACCTGGATTACGATGACTCTCCAATGAATGTTAAACTTATTTTATTCCGAAATTCACTTATATATTATAACCCAGGTTTACAGGAAAAAATTCTAAAAAAAATGTACGAAAGCCTTTCCGCATCCGGTCATTTAATAATCGGTATAAAAGAAAGGATCAGGGATACAACATCATTCAAAGGATTTGATGTAGTTGAAGAATCAGAACGTGTTTATAAACGGAAAATATGAAATACAAAGCAATTATAATAGGTGGTTCGGCAGGCAGCTTTCAGTTAGTGACACGGATATTGAGCTCATTGAATGCTTCTTTCCCGCTTCCTGTCATGTTATGTTTACATCGACTGAAACATGTGCGCTCGGGATTCGTCGAAGCCTTATCAATAAAATCAGGTATTCCCATTGAAGAGCCTTTCGATAAAGACCAGCTTAAACCCGGCAAAGCATACCTTGCCCCGGCCAACTATCACATGTTTGTTGAACTGGCCAATCGTATTGCATTATCAACGGATGAGCCGGTTAATCATTCCAGACCGTCTATCGATCTGTCATTCTTTACGGCTGCCAATGCCTATCGTGAAAAGCTCATAGGCATAATATTATCCGGTGCAAACAAAGACGGTGCCTTTGGTCTGAAAAAAGTTCATGACAATGGTGGTATTACAATCGTACAGGATCCGAGTGAATGTGAGGTAAAAACAATGACCCAGGCAGCACTGCAACATACACAGGCAGATTACGTATATACCACCGATCAGATAATTCGTTTTTTATCAAAATTGAAATAACGACATGGAACTGATAAAAAAATACAGGAAAATTGCGGTGATAACATTTATTTTTTTCATACTATTTTCCATTTTACTTTTTGCCCTGGTCTGGAATACTTTAATCCAGGCGGGACCCGGGCAGAATATAACAAAATTAATACTTTTGATCCTGTTTGTCCTGATCACCGGATTTGTACTCTTTTATATTTCGGTTTTCCTTTCGGGAACACAAAGAACGCAAGCAATGCTTGATTCTTATATGGAAAAAGAAAGATCAGCAATGATGCAGGAACAAACCGAATCCAGGGATGAGGAAGTACAAAAAAAAGAAGAAGTTAATACCAAAGCTGAAGCAGATAACCTGATTGAAAAACTTGACATTTCCAAAAAAGCAGAAGATCTTGCAGGCAGACTATTAAGCATTATTGCTCAACAATATGAATTTGTTCAGGGTTTGGTATACCTGAAAAAAGGACGTGCAAAAAAATACACGTGTATCAGCAAATATGCCTTTACGGGAAAAGATGAACCTGCAGACTTTCTTTCAGGGGAAACACTACCCGGGCAGGCAGCCGCGAACGGACACCCCATAATGATAGATGAAATACCGGAGGACTATTTCACAGTAGAATCAGGATTGGGTAAGGCTGCTCCCCGGCATTTATTATTCATCCCTCTGCTGGATAAAAATAAAACTGTAGGTGTAATTGAACTGGCATCATTCAAAGCCATTGAGGATATTACCATGAAAATCCTGGGTAACCTGGGACAAAAAGCAGGAAACAAAATAAGTAAAATAAAATGATGGGCAGAACAACTAAAAATAAAATAGTTAGGATATTAAATTCAAACACAGGCCTGGTAGCCTTTTTTGCAGGTTTACTTATACCTATCATTTCCTGGATAATTATGATAGCAGATCAGGGGATTCCGGTTACATTCCAGGGTATAGCGATATTACATGAAAACAATCCTGTGTTATGGATAGTAAATCTGATACCCTTTATATTTCTGGCTGTAATTATATTTATTGACCAAAAACGATCCCGCGAAAAAGCCCTGTTCGATAGTCAAATACGCGAACGGGATCTCAGGTTAAACAAGATGGCTGAATTTGCCAAAGAAATTGGCGAGGGAAACTATGAGTCAACTCTTGACCTTGATTCGAAAAATGATGTGCTAACCCAGTCACTCCTGCTCATGCGCGATAATCTTCGTGCCAATAACCAGAAAGAATCCGAACAAAACTGGATAAGTGAAGGGAAAGACATTATATCAAACATTTTACGGATAAACAATAAAATCGATGAACTGTCAAATCAGGTAATTGCATCTTTGGTTAACTATATTAATGTAACACAGGGAGCATTGTACCTTTATGATGACAAGCAGGATATACTGCGTAATGTCGCTACATATGCCTATAACCGGAAAAAATACATCAATCAGGAATTTAAAATGGGACATGGCCTTATAGGTCAATGTGCCTATGAAATGGACTATATCTACCGCACTGAAATTCCGGAAAATTATGTATCCATAACCTCAGGGATACTCGGAGACCGGAAACCCCGAAGTATTTTGCTTGTTCCTCTTATAGCGGATGAAAAACTGCAGGGTGTTATTGAATTTGCCACGGTCCGGCCGGAGATCCCTGAGCTGACCATTAAATACCTTAAGGAACTGGGGGAAATCATTGCCCGCACGATATTTAACCTGAAAGTTAATCACCGTACGGAACAACTGCTTAGAGAATCCCAGGAAATGACGGTTGAGCTGCAAGAGAACGAAGAAGAATTACGCCAGAATGCCGAAGAAATGAAGGCCACCCAGGAAGAACTGCAAAACTCGAACGAACAGCTTGAAACAAAGATTCAGGAAGTTGAAAATGCACAAAAACGTCTTTACTCACTTCTTGAAAATGCATCGGAGATCATTTCCATTTATAATGAAAAGATGATCATGACTTATGAAAGTCCGTCAGTGACCAAAATTCTTGGTTTTTCACCGGAGGAAATGATGAAAGGCAAAGATATGGACCGGCTGACACGTAAAGGTGAAATGGCATTTAAGGAAATGTTCAATAGTCTGCTAAAGGATCCTGACAAACCTGTTACCATTCAGTATACCTACATGAAGAAAAACGGCCAGAAAATATTTCTTGAAACAACCGGCCGCAATCTGCTTGACGACACTGCAATTAATGGCATAATACTGAACTCTACCGATATTACCGAACGAAAAAGAGCTGAAAAGGAAGAGAGGATGAAAAGTAAAATGCAGGCCTTATCTGAAAATTCGCTTGATATGATCATCCGCCTCAGCACAGTTGGCCAATTTTTTTATGCAAACCCGGTAATAAAAAATTTTATTGGTTATGATCCCAAAGACATTATAAATAAAACTTATAATGACATCAAGTTGTCTGAAGTACTATACAACTACTTCAGGAATACCATAAACAAGATCAAATCATCACCCAATAAAACCAATGATGAAATCACAATAACTGTTGATAATGAAAGAGGACATGAAGAGCGCATCATGCGTTTTGATGCTATTCCCGAATTCAATGAAAATGAACTGGAAACAATACTGTTCGTAGGTCATGATATTACCGAAGCAAAACGTATTGAAAGAGAAATACAGGATAAAAACCGTAAGATAGAAGATTCCATTAATTATGCCGAAAGAATACAAACTTCTATTCTGCCTGACACTAATATCATCCGTGAATATTTACCAAAATCCTTTATCTATTATAAACCCCGTGATGTTGTAAGTGGTGATTTTCCCTGGTATTTCAAAAAGGGCGAAATAATTTATATCGCTGCGGTTGATTGTACAGGTCATGGTGTCCCCGGTGCTTTACTTTCATTTATCGGTTATTTCCTTCTGAACAATATTGCCGACCATGATTACGATCAAACAGCTGCAGACATTTGTAATGAACTGCACTACAATGTAAGAAAAACTTTGAAACAGGACCGGAAAGATGCTGAAGCACGTGATGGAATGGACATCGCATTTTGTAAAATCAATCACAAGAAAAAAGAAATTCACTATGCTGGTGCACATCGCCCGCTCTATTTGGTGAGAAACGGAGAGTTAACAGAGTTTAAAGGTGACAGAAAAGCAATAGGAGGTATTCCTCATCGCAAAAAAAAGGAACAAGAATTCACAAATCACGTAATAAACTATAAGCGTGGTGACAGAATATACTTTTTTTCGGACGGATTACCCGACCAGCTTGGAGGACCAGAATTAAAGAAATATTCACCAAAACGCGTAAAACAAAGCATTGTTGAATACAATCATTTAACAATTGAAGAACTGAATGATTTCTTTTACAATGATTTTGAGACCTGGCAGGGAGATCACAAACAAATTGATGATGTACTGTTAATAGGTATTGAATTCTGATAAAAAATGAATCGGATTTTATATTAATTTGTTCTAAATATTGATAAATTATTAACTGAATGAAATAATAAATAATAAATAATAAATTAGCGCGTTATGAATGAAAGAAAAGACATGAAGGGTTTTCTGGAATTCGTTTATGAATTCTATAAATCAATGAAGGCCCATGAAATAACCCTGGTATATGAGGGTGAAATCACTCATCAGATTACCAAAGCCTTTACATCGCTTACTGAATCGAGCATGGCAAAAGAAGCTGAAGCAGGCACCGTGCAACGAAAAGTATTCCACGTTATGGTTGAATGTCTTCAAAACATCAGTAAGCATGCAGATGACTTTACAACTGAAAATTACTTATTCTCAGGCAGAGGCATCTTTCTGGTAAGTAAAGGCGATGATGAGTATAGTGTCACAACCGGCAATGCAGTTGATAATGACAGGATAGAAGAGCTTACAGATATACTGCAGACCATTAACAAAATGGACAAAGAAGAGCTGAAACAGTTATATAAGATACAGATGAAAGAGGGAAGATTGTCGAATAAGGGAGGGGCCGGCCTGGGATTTATCGATATTAAAAGAAAGACCGGCAAAGAACTTGAATATCATTTTTTACCGATATCAGACGATACATCATTCTTTTTATTAACATCTACAATACCAAGAGATTTTAAATAAAACAACTATGGAAACAATTAAAATTCAAGGAACTGAGGATACACCAAGAATAATTTTAGATGCTGAGAACGAGATTCTGGAGATTGCCGGACGCTCGTTACCTGAGGATGTAACATCATTCTATGAACCGGTGTTAAATTGGTTAGCTGAATATGAAGAGAATCCCAATGAAAAAACGGTATTTAATTTTAAACTTACATATTTCAATACAGCTTCATCAAAAATGTTACTGGATATATTGATGAAGCTGGAAGAAATGTATGAAAACGGCAACGATGTTCTCATTCGCTGGCATTATCCTGAAGACGACGAAGACATGGGGGAAGCCGGGGAAGAATATTCCGACATTGTTGACGTACCTTTTGAGCAGGTTAGTTATCCGGGATAACTAGATCTGAATATTACCTCCCGACCGCAGTAATTTATGTTTTTCGAGTCTTCAATTTCAGCTAATATATGAGTGAAGAGATATTAAAAGCCCTGATGCAACTGTTTGCTATTATTGCCAAACAGGATGAAGGTGTAGAAAACACCCAGGTGGAGTATGTAAAAAATTTTCTTCACCAACAATTAGGTGAAAATGAGGTGAACGAATATTTTACACTTTTTGAAAAGCATGCAGGGCTGGTTGACCTGGAAGACGATACAGAATCAGAGCAGAAAAAAAACAAGCTGACATCAGTAAAAGATTCTGTAAGGATACTGGGATTATGCAAAAAAATCAACAAAACACTTACTCAGAAACAAAAGATAGTTTCACTGGTAAGGTTGTTTGAGATCGTTAATGCAGATAGAAAGTTTACAGATCAGCGAATGGCTATCATAAATACCGTAGCAGAGGTATTTAAAGTCACTAAAGAGGAATTTGTATGTATTGAATCATTCGTAATAAAAAACGAACCTGAGGATCTGGATAATGAAAACATTCTTATTATCAACGATAAAGATGTTGATTATAAGCATGCCAAAAAGATAAGAACAAAACAGCTCGATGCCAACATTTTTATTTTGAAAATAAAAAGCGTTGACCTCTACTTCCTGAAATATACCGGATTTAAAGATCTGTTCCTTAATGGTCTCCCGATCAATAACATGAGGATCTACCTGTTCGCTAACGGAAGCACAGTCAAATTGCCGAAAGGAGCACCGGTGTATTATAGTGATGTTGCAGCTCATTTTCTGGCTGACAGTTCATCGATAAAAATTTCCTATGTTGCACGCGATCTCGAATACAGATTCCCAAACGGGAACATTGGTGTGCGAAATATCAGTTTCTCTGAAGGTCATGGCAGGCTTGTCGGTATAATGGGCTCAAGCGGTGCAGGGAAAACCACATTACTTAATGTGCTTGCAGGACTGGAGAAACCTTCCAAAGGTGAAGTATTGATCAACGGAATAAACCTTCATCATGAAAAAGACAAGCTGGAAGGTGTTATTGGTGTTATTCCCCAGGATGATCTGCTGATTGAAGAGCTATCGGTATTCCAGAATTTGTATTATAATTCGAAACTTTGCTTCAAGGACAAGCCGGATGAGGAAATTATTGAACTCGTAAACAAAACACTTGCCATCCTGGGCTTATATGATAAAAAAGACCTGAAAGTAGGCAGCCCGTTAAAGAAAACCATTAGTGGCGGGCAACGCAAAAGGTTGAATATAGCCCTTGAACTGATACGCGAACCCTCAATATTATTTGTTGATGAACCTACCTCGGGTCTTTCATCACGTGATTCGGAAAATGTAATGGACCTCCTCAGAGAGCTCACGCTGAAAGGGAAACTTATATTTGTTGTTATTCATCAGCCATCATCTGAGATATACAAGATGTTCGACAGGATGATCATTCTCGATACGGGGGGATATATGATCTATTACGGCAACCCTGTGGAAGGTGTGATGTATTTCAAGCGTCTTGATGCTCAAATTAACAGTGAAGTCGGTGAATGCCCGACATGTGGTAATGTTAACCCTGAATTGCTGTTTAACATTATTGAAGCCAAGGTAGTCGATGAATTCGGTAACTATACCGATTCAAGAAAAATACCACCCGAAAAATGGGAAAAGCATTATCATCATGAACTCCATTATCAGGAAATCAAAGAAGTAAAAGAAGAACCGCCAAAAAATCTTAATATCCCCGGCTGGTTCAAACAATATTGTATATACAGCACCCGTGATTTTATTTCCAAAATAAAAAACAAACAATACGTTGCACTAAGTCTCCTTGAAGCACCTGTATTGGGCTTTATCCTCTCATATATAATTTTTTATATCGCTGACCCGAATTCTGATATTTACATCTTCAGGGAAAATGAAAACATACATATCTATATATTCATGTCACTTATCGTGGCTCTTTTCCTGGGTTTGACAGTTAGTGCCGAGGAGATCTTCAAAGACCGTAAAATATTAAAACGTGAAGGATTTTTAAATCTAAGCCGTTCCAGCTACCTGCTCTCCAAAATAACCATATTGTTTTTTATCTCTGCAATACAGGCCTTCCTGTTCGTGATCATCGGAAATACTATCCTTGGCATAAAAGGGATGTACTTCACTTACTGGCTCGCTATGTTTTCAACAGCAGCATTTGCAAATATGCTGGGTTTGAATGTATCAGCTTCATTTAACTCGGCTGTAACCATATATATCCTGATCCCCCTGCTCATGATCCCCATGATGATACTCAGCGGAGCTATGTTTAGTTTTGATAAAATGAACAGAAGTATCAGCAGAATTGATAAAGTCCCGCTGATCGCTGAGATGATGGTTACCAAATGGACATACGAAGCATTAATGGTACATCAGTTCAAGGATAATAAATTTTTCAGTTCAGACTGGGATTTTTATGAACTGGAGAAAGCCGAAAGTCAGGCCGACTTTAAAAAGGTTTACTTTTTACCTGAAATACGCGAGCGGCTGGAAAAAATAAATCATGAACTCGCTACCACCAGAAATATAAACATTGCCAAAAACGATCTGTTATTGGTTTACAATGAGATAAGAAAAGAAATGATCAGAGTACCTTCAATATCTTTTGATCATCTTGATAAAATTAATCCGAAGGACTATAACCGCACCGTTGCCAGGGAGACCTATGAATATTTAAAAAAACTTGAAGATCATTATACCAAACAATTTCAGGTTGCCAACCGCAAAAAAGAGAATACTATAACCTGGTTATTGGAAAATATGCCGGATAAGTACCGTGAAATAAGAAACCGATATCATAATGAAGGCATATCCGATATTATTAAAAACATATATGAAAAGGATAAAATCATTGAATACAATAATGAGCTCGTACAGCATATAGACCCGGTATTCCTGGATCCGTTGCCGGATGGATTTTTTAGTTTCAGAGCACACTTTTATGCTCCGAAAAAATATTTTCTTGGACGGTATAACGATACATACTGGTTCAACATCTCGGTGGTATGGCTGCTTACCATGCTACTATACGCAACATTATACTTTAACGTATTAAAAAGAGTATTATCTTTAGAAGAAAATATAAAAAGAAAAAATTCGTATTGAAAAATTATAATAATTTAAGACTATTAATGTTTATTTTTGTATAAACTACAAAAACCATCCATCCATTATGATGAAGCATATTATTTATTTCGTACTAGTAACAATGGTATTATCTTCCTGCCGGTCGGGAGAGGAAAAACAGGCAGGATCAGAATTTGATGTGCCCGACTCCATTGTAAATGAAGGAGTACTTGAGATCTCGGAGGAAATAATGCAGGATATTGTCCAGAATGTTTCCTCCCCGGTCGAAATGGCCGCATTGGTAAAAAGCCTCGGGGTACCATACTCAAAAAAGTATTTGTCTCCCACAGACAGGGTTAATGAGCTAAGCACAAGCTTTAAACAAGCCTTAAACCTTGGGGTTTACGGAGCCGACCTCGGTTACCTTAACATGTATGATAAAACCAGCGCTGTCATTGATTATATATCGGCTATAAAAGTGCTTTCCGACGGTATAAAAGTTGGTCAGTTCTTCGATTTTATAACCCTGAAACGGCTTGCCCAGAACAATCAGAATCTTGATTCACTAATGTACATCTCGGTGCATAGTTTTAATCAAATGGACAAGTACCTACGTTCCAGCAACAGGAGTAATTTAAGCGCACTAATCGTTACAGGAGTTTGGATTGAAGGACTTTATCTGGCTACACAGGTAGCTAAGGAAGCGGACCACCCGGAACTGGCGGAACGTATCGGGGAACAGAAGATCATTCTGAATGACCTGCTGCTTATTCTCGACAATTATAAAAGCGACAAACAGTTTAATTCCCTCATCACCGAATTAAATATCCTGAAGAAAGAGTTCGATGATATCAGAATAACTATTGAAAAAGGTGAACCTGAAGCAGTCGAAGAAAACGGGATGCTCGTGATCATTCAGAATGATAAAAGTGTTGTCGATATTTCTCCTGAACGACTGGAGAGCATAATCAATAAAACAGAAAAAATCAGAAAAAGGCTAATTAATATATAATATGAAACTTATTTTTAGACTAATTACACTATTTTGCCTGCTTTACGGCACATCTTCCAAGGCTCAGGATAACGCCCAGCTTGTAGCACAATGTGCTGCCAACGCGGGGAATAATGTTACTTACCTGAAAGATTTTATTGTTAAGCTTGATGCAGGAACACCCGGGGGGAAAGCCCCTTCTGCTAAATTCTCAATGATCCTTAGCAAAAACACGATGTACAGGTTCTCAATCTGCTCGTCGCCAAATTCAAAAGGAGAAGGAGTATTACAATTATGGGAGATGAATGATATGCTGGGCAGCACCTTTATGTCAGCAACAGGTAAAGATTACCCATTCTTTGATTTTAAATGTCAGAAAACCGGCGTTTATCATGTATTTATCTCCTTTAAAGAAGGCAAGGCCGGAGAAGCAGTCGGCATATTATCATTTGTAAAAAAACTTTAACATGAAATAGACGTAAAACTAAAAATCCGGCCAAATGGCCGGATTTTTTAAATGCATTCCTATTCAAATGATGAATAAGAATAATCTCCTGTCTAATCTGCCATTTCAACCAAAGAACCATTGAAATAAACCTCATCAAGTTCCAGATTTTAAACACCTTTCACAATACTCTCTTTTTCAACACCATTAAATGTTCATTTTCTGAGATAAATATCATAGATACATTTTTCACCCTTAATTCCGGCAAGATATAATGGATACCTGCTTTTTTCGCTAGTTACGGAATCAAGATATGTTTCTTACCGTGGGTAAATATTCTCCCGTCTCATCCGGACGCATTTCATAAACACAATTGATCTTTAAAACAGTTTCCCTCACCTCACCAATCTGAACATCCCTTACAAACAGGTTTTCAACTATGCCTCCGCGTAATGAGTTGATTTTTACGCGGATTGCGCGCTCTAAGCTATAGTAACCTACCGCGAAGCTTTCGCAACGAAGCAGACGCCCTGAAATTGGCGAATTTTGTAAAAATGAATGAATACTAAATTTTACGGCTCTAATTTGTTATTTTAATTTTCTTCAATATATTACATAATTCTCATTCATTTTTATGAATAATGCAAATTAAAGGCCTTTAATTCTCATGGCAAAAGAATTGAAAGATTATTCGAAGATCCATACGGAATGATCTGGCTGTGATCGAAAGGAGGCGGCATAGCGGTATGTTTTCTTCTCCTTAAAGAATATAACAGGCATTATGAATCATTAAAATTCCGTATTTACGGACATGATCCCGATATTTGCATAAAACCTTTGCATTTATTTAGAACAATATTTTGTTAGGTTAAATATTTTTTTAACAATTGTTTAAAGATTCTACACGGATGAATGAAATATTTGTTGATGTTTTACTTCCACTGCCACTGCCTAACCTGTATACATACAAGGTAGATAAATCTGATCATAATAAGAATATCACTAAGGGGGCCAGGGTTTGCGTGCAGTTTGGAAGAAAAAAACTGTACTCGGCACTTATTGTTAATATCCATAACACCCCTCCCAAAAATTATGAAACCAAAACCATACTATGCCTGCTGGACGAAAAACCTGTGGTAAATGAAATACAACTGACATTCTGGGATTGGATATCCGGTTACTATATGTGTACAAGAGGTGAGGTTTATAAAGCTGCCGTTCCCTCGGGCCTGAAGCTTGAAAGTGAAACAAGCATAATATACGGCGAAAAGGAAGTGACGGATAAGCTAACTCCCCTTGAGAACAGGGTTCTGGACCTGCTGGAAAAAGAAAAAACAATGACCATTAAAGATATTTCTTCTGCCACCGGCAGGGAAAACATGGTTCCCTGTATTAAATCACTTTATGAAAAAGATTATGTTGCTCTTGAAGAAAGGCTAAAAAGCGGTTTTAGGGCAAAGACCGAAAAAGTTGCATTTCTGAATGAAAAATATTCTGAAGATTCGGTTCTTCATGAATTATTCGATTCTCTTGAACGTGCACCAAAACAGCTGAAAATAGTAATGAGCTACCTGGCTATGGTTCAATACCCGGGAAAACAGCAAGCTCCCGTTGTTAAAACAAGCGATCTCCTGAAAAAAGCGGGTGCCTCATCTTCCGCTTTGAAAGCCCTGGCTGATAAGGAAATTTTTTATATCAGGGAAAAAGAAACAGGCCGCCTGACCGTTGCAGATAATACCCTGCAGGCTCATTCCGTACTGAATACTTCACAAAAAAAGGCCTGTAAAAATATCGTAAATCATTTTAAAACCAGGCATGTCGTACTTTTACATGGTGTAACATCCAGTGGTAAAACCGAAATTTACATTAAACTTATCCGGGAGCAGCTTGACAAAGGAAAACAAGTTCTTTATTTATTGCCTGAAATCGCACTTACAGCACAAATAGTCAGACGCCTTCAAAGTGTTTTTGGCAATCTCGTGGGTGTCTATCATTCGAAATATAATGATGCAGAACGTGTAGAAATATGGTACAACCTTATGGGTAAACATGTAGCCGGGCAGGCCCGGTACAGTATTATTCTCGGGGTCAGGTCATCTGTTTTTCTGCCATTTGATAACCTGGGAATGATCATTGTAGATGAAGAACACGAAAACACTTATAAGCAATTTGATCCGGCACCACGCTATCATGCACGAGATGCAGCTATTATGCTTGCCTCATTGCATAAAGCAAAAGTGCTGCTCGGCACAGCCACCCCTTCTCTTGAATCTTATTTCAATGCAAAAAACGACAAGTACGGGCTGGTTGAACTTAATGAACGGTTTCTGGACCTTAAATTACCGGCCATACAAATAATAAATATTAAAGAAGCAAGGCGAAAAAAACAGATGAAATCTATCTTTTCGCCACAGCTCATTGATAATATTGAAAACGCTCTTTCAAACGGGGAACAGGTAATACTCTTTCAGAACAGGCGGGGATTTGCTCCTTACCTTGAATGCAGGCAATGTGGCATGGTTCCGCGTTGCAGGCATTGTGACGTAAGTCTTACATACCATAAACAACACCATCAGCTGGTATGCCATTATTGCGGATATACTCTCCGCGGCCCATTTACCTGTGAGGCCTGCGGTTCGACCGATTTCAGGATGATGGGTTTCGGTACCGAAAAAATTGAAGATGAAACATCACTGTTTTTCCCTGAAGCAAAGATTGCACGAATGGATCTCGACAGTACGCGTTCGCGAAAATCATACGAACGTATTATATCCGATTTTGAAAACGGCAATACAGATATCCTTATCGGCACACAAATGATATCAAAAGGACTCGATTTTAATAATGTTAAAGTTGTAGGTATCCTGAATGCCGATAATATGCTTAATTTTCCTGACTTTCGTTCACATGAACGTGCATACCAGCTCATGGCACAGGTTAGCGGAAGAGCAGGCAGAAAAAAAGAAAAAGGGACAGTGATCATCCAGACATCAGATCCCAATCATTATATCATTAAAAATGTTTTGGATAATGATTATACTGCAATGTTCAATAACCAGCTTGAAGAACGCAAAACATTCTCTTATCCTCCTGTTTTCAGGCTTATCAGGATTAATGTAAAACACCGGCAATATGAAACTGTGGAGCAGGGGGCTGATCTTCTTGCACAAAAACTCAGGTCAGTCCTGGGTAACCGGGTAGTAGGACCCGAATATCCCCTGATCAACCGCATCCAAAACAAATATATTAAAACGCTCCTGCTGAAACTGGAAAAAACCAAATCCATATCCTGGGCCAAACAACAAACCATAGAAAAAATTGCTGGGATCACTTCACAACCCGAATTCAAATCCCTGATAATAATTCCTGATGTCGATCCTATGTAGTGTGGTTTTAAACAATATAACTTCTTAACATAAAATATTATCTTTATATCATAATTTCACAGCATGACTGACATCAACAACTTACTGGACAGTTTTCAAGATTACACCATACTGATCATTGGTGACGTTATGATCGATTCCTATATCTGGGGGAAAGTTACCCGGATATCACCCGAAGCTCCTGTACCGGTTGTTACACGCAATAACAGCGAATACCGTCTGGGGGGTGCCGCAAATGTTGTTAAAAATATTCAAGCCATGAAGGCCACTCCAATTTTGTGTTCGGTCATCGGACATGATGAATACGGAAGTCTTTTTAAAGGGCTGCTGAAAAGTAACAATCTTACAGATAAAGGCCTGATCGAAGATAAATCAAGAATCACTACTGCAAAAACACGCATTATCTCAGGCAGTCAGCATTTGCTGAGGGTTGATCATGAACAGACTGATTACATCAGGCCTGACCTTGAGAATCAGTTGTTTTCACGTATCCGCGATATAATCCGTTCAAACCCGGTTCATGCCATAATATTTCAGGATTACGACAAAGGGATAATCACACCCCACCTGATCGATGAGATCAGCTCCCTGGCAAATAAACATGGTATTCATACCCTTGTAGATCCGAAAAAACGGAATTTTTTACTATATCACGATGTAACCTTATTCAAACCCAATTTAAAGGAGCTGGCTGAAGGGCTTAACCTGGTGGATATTGATAAAGAAGATACGGAAACACTGTATGATGCTGCCAGATCCATCCACGAGGAAAGAAACATACAATATGTTATGGTCACCCTCGCGGAGAAGGGTATATTAATCAGCCATAACAATCATTACCATGTCGTTCCCGCGGAAATACGCGACATTGCTGATGTATCAGGCGCTGGCGATACGGTTATCAGTATGGCGGCATTATGCCTGGCTGCCGGATTATCCCCACGGCAAACTACTTATCTTTCCAATCTGGCGGGCGGACTGGTTTGTGAAAAAGTAGGCGTTGTACCGGTAACCCCTGAAATGCTTCTGAAATTCAATATTGACTTTACCGGGCTATAAATTTCCAAAAATAAATGCCTCGAGGCTCTTATATAGAATAGCATTGTTATTATATATGCCTTCAAAG
>CAZBJH010000053.1:0-21448 GCA_964492185.1 uncultured Bacteroidales bacterium
TTATGGACAGACACTAATTAAACAGATATAAATTAATAAAGCTATGGAAAAATATTTAGTTGCATCATCAGGTGATACTTTAGAATCAAAAATATCGGGAAGATTCGGTCACTCACCCTATTATCTTATTGTAGATCCGGGGACAATGGAATTTGATTTACTGCCCGGTGTTGATAGTGATGAATATCAACATGTAGGGCGATTTGTAAAATCCGGTATCAGTAAAGTTATTGTTGGTAATATAGGCCCATCGGCATATAGTGAGATAATATCTTTCGGATGTTCTGTTTATCTTTGTCGTAAGATGACGGTTCGTGAAGCTGTAAAAAAAGTTGCGGATGGTGAAATTTCCCCTATTGGAGAACCGACACTGGCAGATAGTATACATTCTGCCGGAAAAACAGGTGGCCGTGGAGGACAGGGAAAAGGTCGGGGAACAGGAAGAAGTTTAGGCTCCGGTTCAGGAGGCGGGAGAGGCATGGGCAGAGGTTCCGGCGGAGGTATGGGTGGTGGCAGAGGCAGAGGTTGGAGCTGAATATTGTTGCCGGTTATGTTTGCGATACATAGGACAAAAAGACATTATTTTAGAATATTCATTATTTACAACATTATTTAATATTTTTAACATAAATCTATAAATTCGCGGGTATTTTAACGAAAAACCAAATCTCAACTAAATATATATCTATGCCAACAAAAGGAAAAAAAAAGATTCCTGAAGGAACAAAATTACATTTGGGGATTGACATTGGATCTATATCATTGAATACAGTATTAGCAGATGATGAGAACAACATCGTTGAAAACCGTTATGATTATTGTCATGGTAAGCCTTTCCACAGGCTCGGGGAAGTGCTTCAGGAAATAACATCTAAATACGGGGAGAAAGCTATTGAAACGCTATCACTTACAGGTAGCGGGGGTAAACTGGCTTCACAATTGATAGGAGGGTATTATGTAAATGAGATCATTGCTCAATCCACTTCTGTATCAAAATATTATCCTGAGGTTAGGACCATTATTGAGATGGGAGGTGAGGATTCGAAGCTTATTTTTATGGAAGCTTCAGAGGAACAGTCATCCCGGCTTCTGGATTTTCAGTTGAATAATTTATGTGCTGCCGGCACAGGATCATTTCTTGACCAGCAGGCGAAAAGAATTGGAGTTTCCATTGAAAACGAATTTGGTGAACTCGCACTGAAATCAGAGAATCCTCCAAGGATTGCCGGCAGGTGTAGTGTTTTTGCAAAAAGTGACATGATCCATTTACAACAGATAGCAACTCCGGTTCATGATATTGTTGCCGGACTCTGTTTTGCTGTTGCAAGGAACTTTATCAGTTCAATGGCCAAGGGGAAAAAGCTTGAATTTCCGGTAATCTTTCAGGGGGGTGTCGCGGCCAATATTGGTGTTGTCAGGGCTTTCAGGGAAATTCTTCATGCCGGTAAGGAAGATCTGATCATTCCTGGATATTATGCTTCAATGGGAGCTATTGGTGCAGTCCTACATACGTTTTATACTGATGCTAAAGCAAAAGCAGTGTTTAAAGGGCTGGATGGACTGGAAAAATATCTTAGAAGTGGAGACACGAATGAAAAGCATTTGGAACCTCTCAGGGAACCGGGTACCGTGATTAATAAAGATATCAGTGTATTGTCTGACGGGAAAGAGAAAACAGAAGTATACCTGGGGCTGGATGTTGGCTCATTAAGCACGAATGTTGTATTAATAGACAATGATAACCAGGTTGTTGCCAGAAGGTATCTTCCAACTGCCAGTAAACCGCTGGATGCTATCAGGCGTGGAATGATGGAAATTTTTGATGAAGTTGGCGATGAGGTTATTGTTAAAGCCGCCGGTTCAACGGGTTCAGGCCGGTATCTTACAGGTGATTTTATCGGGGCTGATGTGATACGCAATGAGATTACCGCTCAGGCTACCGCGGCAATTGCTTATGATAAAGAGGTGGACACAATATTTGAGATTGGCGGGCAGGATTCAAAATATATCAGCATTGACAGTGGAGTGGTCGTTGATTTTGAAATGAATAAGGTATGTGCCGCGGGAACCGGATCATTCCTGGAAGAACAGGCAGAAAAACTTGGTATCAATATAATTGAAGAGTTTGGAAATTTGGCACTTCAGTCAAAAAAACCTACGTCACTGGGTGACCGGTGTACTGTTTTTATGGAATCCGACCTGAACTCACACCAGCAAAAAGGAGCAATCACGGAGGATCTGGTCGGTGGTTTGGCCTATTCCATTGTTCTGAATTACATTCATATGGTAGTCGGGAAGAAAAGGATCGGCAATCATATACTCTTTCAGGGCGGGGTTACAAATAATAAAGCAGTAGTAGCGGCATTCGAAAAGGTTACCGGTAAAAAAATATATGTGCCCCCTCACTTCGACGTAACAGGTGCCATCGGCGCCGCGATGCTGGCAAGGGATCATGTGAAGGAAAATAATATTAAGACAAGGTTTAAGGGTTGGGATATCAGTAAAATTCCTTATACGGTTGATAAGTTCATTTGCAAGAAATGTCCTAATTTTTGTGAGATCAGAAGGATAAGGATAAAAGGAGAGAAAAGGCCCCTGTTTTATGGAGCACGATGTGAAATATTCGAAGTGGAAGAACGCAAAAACAAAGGCAAGGGCATACCCAATTATTTCAATGAGCGTTTGAGCATGCTGATGGGCGATTATAAAGAAGAAGAAAAAGATGAAAGGATCTCGATTGGTATTCCAAGAGCCCTGATGTTGTTTTACCAGCAGTTCCCGTTCTGGAGAACATTTTTTAAAGAACTTGGATTCCGTGTGGTGGTGTCGTCTGAAACAGATAACAAGCTGATGAAAAAGTCTCTTGATTTGATTGTTGCCGAAACTTGTCTGCCTGTGGAAGTCATGCACGGACATATTTATGATCTGCTTGAGAAGCAGGTTGATTATATTTTTACACCTTTCATTATTACTGAAAAAGCTGAAAAAGACGATCCAACTTATAACTACAATTGTACCTATGTACAAACCTATCCTTTCATGGTAAAAACTGCACTTTCTCAGGAAGATCAGGAGAAACTGCTGATTCCCGCACTTAATTTTAAATATTTCGGCAAAGTGTTGAACAAAGACCTGTCAGATTTCATGTGGGAGAAATTTAAAGTACCCCGAAAGAAAGTCGTTGATGCCATTAAGAAAGCTGACCGGTTGCAGATGCAGTATGAAAGAAATCTTGAAATTAGGGGAAAGGAAGTGCTGGATAATCTTCCTGATGACAAAGAAAGCGTTGTAATTCTTGGCCGGCCCTATAATACCGGGGATCCCGCATTGAATATGAATTTGGTTGAGAAACTGATCAATCTGGATGTGATCCCTATTCCAACGGAATTTTTACCGATATCAGGTGAACATATTACACGGGATTACCATCAGATGTACTGGCCCAACGGAAAAAGTATTCTTGCAGCTTCCAGAATCATTGGAAGGGATAAAAATCTTCATGCTGTTTACATGAGTAATTATCGGTGTGGTCCTGATTCATTCCTGTCTCATTTTGTACAGGAAGAAATGGCAGGCAAACCTTATCTCGAACTTGAAATTGACGAACACGGTGCTGATGCAGGTTTGATAACCAGGTGTGAAGCATTTCTCGACAGTATGAGGGGGTCAAAACTGATCAATAAAGTACGAAGTGAAGTATATATACCTAAAGGATTTTCTACCTCACCTACAAAAGACCGTATTCTGTATTTCCCTTATATGTGTGATGCGGGAGAGGCTATAGCCGCAGCATCAAGAAGTTGCGGAATAGATGCCCAGGTTCTTCCCAGGGAAGATGAAAAAGACCTTGACCTGGGAAGGAAATATACAACCGGAAAGGAATGTTTTCCTATGATTTGCACCACCGGTAGTTTTCTGAGAAAATTAATGGAACCCGGGACCGATTCGAAAAAGATAAGTTTCTTTATGCCCGATCATAATGGTCCATGCAGGTTCGGACAATACAACAAGTTTCAGAGTATTTTATTTAAAAGACTGGGATTTGAAGATGTCCGAATCATCTCACCCAGCAATGATACTTCTTATGAAGAAATTTCCGCGGGACAGGGAACAAAATTCCGTTATCTCGCATGGAAGGGTATTGTGGCGGTTGACCTGCTGCGAAAATTAAAACAGGAACGAAAACCTTATGAACTATATCCCGGATCAACGGAAGGTATATATAATGAAGGGCTTTCAATGATTGTTGAATCGATTGAGCACAGGGGAGCCAAAGATGTGAAAGAAATATTGCAACAGACAGCTCGCAGAATGCATGAAATCCCTATCAAAAATGGTATAAGGAAACCTGTTATTGCAGTTGTCGGTGAAATATTTATGCGTGATAATTCCTTCTGCAACGGATTTATAATCGACAGGCTTGAAAAAAACGGTGCTGAAACATGGATCGCGCCTTTTGGTGAATGGTTAAGTTATACTACTTACCGATACCAACGTGACAGTATATGGAAAGGTGATTATATAGGATTGATGAAAGCCAAAATCCAGGATTTTGCCCAAAGAACCGTAGCGAAAAAATTGCAAAAGTCACTTTTTGGAATGTATGACAGCCAAAGAGAAGTTGAACTACATGAAATGCTTGAAGCCTGTGGCCCATATATTCATAAACATTATGATGGCGATCCCGCTCTTAACCTGGGCACCTCGGTTGTTTTGTCTAAAACGGGAATATCGGGTATTGCAAATATTCTCCCCTTTACCTGTATGCCGGGGACTGTCATCGAATCGGTGTCTGACCGGTTTAAACGGGATCATAACAATATCCCTTATGTTAATATTGCTTATGACGGACAGGACAATACAACCATTGACATGAGAATTCAGGCTTTCATGCACCAGGCAAGGGAATTTGCCAAAGAAAAGGGATATGATCAGGATGTGAAGAAATTTTTTGTTGAGAATGCCAGTGTGTGATTGTTATAGGCTGATCACTATGAGTCTTTTAAATAAAAAAGATTATGCATGGGCTGAATAATGATCAGGGTTAACCAATTCACGGTATTTAAAAATAATTTTTTTATAATCTTCCCAGGTATCCCTTTTTAATGAAGGGTTACGTAGCAGGGCTGCCGGATGGTAAACGGGCATTGCAAGCCGGTTATGCCAGTTGATCCAGTTTCCGTGTTCACGTGTTATTCTGTAACGCGGACCTACCATATATTTTAGTGCTGTAGCGCCAAGCAATATTAAAAATTTAGGATTTATCAGTTCAATTTGTTTTAACAACCAAGGCATGCAGACAGAGGCTTCAAGGGGTGTGGGAACCCTGTTTTCCGGCGGCCTGCATTTAACAATGTTACTTATAAAAACATGTTCATCGCGCGTAAACCCACAGGCAGCTAATATTTTATCGAGCAATTGGCCGGATTTACCTACAAAAGGCCTTCCCTGAATGTCCTCATCCCTGCCGGGAGCCTCGCCAATAATAAATATATCGGCATTTATATTGCCTTCGCCAAAAATAACATGTTCGCGTGTAGAGGATAATCCGCATTTTGTACATTGTAAAATTTCTTCTTTTAATTTTGCTATTGCAGTATTCATTTTGATTGTTTTTATAAAATAATTTATTTCATTCAAACCAGGGGTCCATATCCAGATTAGTTGATCCGAATATATCCCTGTTTTGGTATTCCAGTATTTTTTTAACCTGTTCCAGAAGTGCTATTGCTTTTTTATTCGTAGGGTCGGCATCAACTATTTTTTGCAAAAAATTTATAGCTTCTCCAAATTTTTGTTCACTGATCAGGTGTCCTGCTGTTTGCAAAATATCATTATTTTCAGTGTGCTTTTGCATGTTCTGTTTTTTTATTTGATCATGATTATTTAAAAAAAGTGGAATCATCAATAAAATCTTCGTCGTGATGCCCCAGCTCCTTTTCAATTAATTCATTCTGAATGCTTTTTACACAATCAACCGATGGCAGATAAGGTTTAATATCAAGTACGGGAGTATTATCAAAAGCATCTACCCCGGATATATATAAAATGCCATTTTCTATTTTTTCAAGTTTTACAATGGATAAACCGATGGGATTAGGTCTTTTGGGACTGCGTGTGGAAAACAGGCCGAAATCATGTTCGTGACTGGCAGCAGGTGGGTTTACTATTGGCTCCCATCTTTCTACTTCACTGAAATGATAAATCACGATAATGTATTCGAATAGATTCAGTGTGTTTAAAGCGCTGTGATATTGAGGATAAATTTCAATCATCCCATTGGTTTCGGGCATGATTATTCCCTGCCGAGGAGCACCGGTAGCAGGGGTGTAACTGGTATGAAAAACTCCAATAGGTTTGTATTGAATAATTGTAGTGTCTTTCTCCTGTGCCAAAATGCAGACCAGCAGGATATGGATCAGGACTATGGTTATGGCCGTTTTTCTGAACATTTTATGAATTAAGAATTACATTTACAAGTTTTTGTAAAATAACTGTAGCTTTTCCTTCCAGGTAAATATCTGTTATCATGGGAGTGTAATTTGAAGGAGCGACATTAACTTCTATTATTTTCTTATTGTTCTTTTTGGCTTCATAGGGGATGAGTGATGCAGGCATGATCTCTCCTGTTGTACCGACAAGGATGAATACCCCGGCCTCTACAGCCTCGTTAAAGGAATTTGTGCCGGCAGGCTCGGGAATGGCTTCACCAAAGAAAATAAAATCCGGTTTAAGAACAGCATTGCATTTTGGACACCGGGGTGGCAGGAGGGTAAGGTTGGTTTCCCTGGCAGGATAATATTTTGAACATTGCTGACAAACGAGGTTCCTTGAATTACCATGAAATTCGTATACCTCCTTACTTCCTGCTTCCTGATGCAGGTTATCGATATTTTGGGTAATAACGGAATGTAAATACCCTGCTTTTTCCAGTTTTGCCAGTGAAAAATGAGCTTTATTGGGACTGGCCTTACCAAAAAAATCGTAAAATATCTCTTTGATCAGTTTCCATGATTCCCCGGGATGATGATGGAAATAATTGATATCCAGAAACCCCGGATCATATTTACTCCATAAACCATTTTTCCCTCTAAAGGAAGGTATTCCGCTTTCAACGGATATGCCTGCTCCTGTAAATGCAACCGTACGTGAAGAATGCTTTATCAATTCTGCCGCTTCACTGATCTTATTTTTTTGCATCACACTTTCTTTAGATATTTTTAAAAACCCTTGCTAATGAATGGCCAGGGGCATCAATATGCAAGTCAAGAAAATAGCCAAAAGGTGTCTGATATACATCATAACCGGCATTTTTCATTCGTTCTTCTGCCCGGTTAAATATTTGCCTGGTGAATTCAGGATTTGCTTTGCTATCCGACAAATGGGCAAAGCTGTGAAGGATTACTGTTTTAACCTGGTTTTTACCACATACCCACTTCAGGTTTTTCACCAGCTTTTTTTCTACTTCTTTATTTCTTTCAACATCTTCCTGCTCAACCTGAATAAATGCTGCCTGCACATTTTCATGGTGTCCGGGTGTGCTGTTTTCAGGTGTATCGTCAACAGTTTTAATTGTTGGGGTATAAGCGAATTTTTTACAATAGATAAGTAGTAGTTTCATGATTGTTTAATAATGTTTTCGGGTTTATTTTTTACAACTTATTTTCCATATAAAAAACAGTGAAAACAAAATAATTATAATGACTATGGAACCGAATACCCTGAAGCCAAACTGGTTAATTATCCAGCCTCCGGCAATGGGAAACACAGCAGGAAGTATATTTCCCGCCCCCACGAAACCTGCATATATTGCACGGTTCTCCGTGGTTGAAACTTCAAGTAATAAACCATTCATGGTTATCATAAATAGTGAATACGCTATTCCGCCCATTATAAATACAACCCGTATAATAAATACATCTTTTATTAAAAGAGTGATCAGGATCAGGGCGATTGACAGGAATACATTGAAATATTGTAAAGGGGTATAGCTGATTCTTTTGGAAAAGATGAAAACAAGCATGCTTATAACCACAATGCCGATAATCTTGAACAGCAGATAAAAACCCACATCACTGCTTTGTGTATTGAATGTTTCTTTCGAATAATGTATAACAAAGGGAAGAAATGAGATAATTATTCCCTGTGTATTAATGAATCCCAGGAAATAAACCAGATTTTTGTTTTGGGTAAGTTCTGTTTTCATTCTTTTGAAGAAAGTTTTAAACCCGCTTATTTTCAGGGAAGAGGAAGTAATCTCTTTGATCTTCCAGAAACCGCCAGAAGCAATTAAAAGAAGGGTGCCTCCCAAAAAAAACATGAGCGCGTAATTTACAGGATAGTTTAAAGCAGTTAATATTTTTTTTGCGAGCAGTGCAGAAAACAAAACAATTACCCCTGAAATGATTTCTTTTGATGAGAAAAACGCCTTCCTTTTTTGTTTATTCACACTTTTACCCAGAATATCGGTATAGCTTATATTTGCAAAAGCTCCTCCAATCGAATACAGGGTAATAAACAGAAAAATATACAAGAGTAATAGTTTTGATTGATTATCACGAAGATAAAATAGAATAAAACCCAGTGCAAAAAGTGAAAGCACACGTGAATTAATCCCGGCGAGAAGGAATTTCTTTTTATAGGATTTATTGCTTATATAGGGAGCAAAGAATATTTGTGCAAATCGTGATAATCCCACCATTATAGCTGTCATGATACCGATATGCATTGCAGTGCCTCCTGATTCTATAAGCATGGCGGGAATTACCGTATCCACATCCATGAAATTTTTGGCCAGGGCCAGAAATCCTGCATGCCATATAAAGGAATAATAGTTATGCTTTGATATTTTAGGTGGTACTGACATTCTATAATGTTTCAGTCACTAATAATGATACTCAAATTGAGCAGTCCCCCCTTTCACTATGAATAATAATTACAATACAGTTCCCCGGGATTTTTTTATTCTTTAATCCTCTTTTATTGCTTTTATTACAACAAAACTTCCTTTGCCGCTTCCCGGTTCAGGTTGCTGGATTTCATTCAAATCTTCAAGTGAGCCAAATATAGTCTGGCAGGTTTGGCCGATCTTAAAATCATTGTTCCACAGAAGCTTATAAATATCTTCAGTACTGAAAAATATGGCATCTTTATAAAACAGGCTTTCTTCTTTATGTTTGAGGTATATTTTACCTACGGTGCTGTTTTTATCGACGTAACCGATAATTACCTGCCCGCCTGGTTTTAATACTCTTTTTATTTCCTTAAATGTTTTTTGCGCATCATCAACAAAACAAATGGTTGTGACCATTAATATAAAGTCAATGCTTTTATCCTTGTAGGGGAGGTTTTCTGCAATACCCTCAACTGCATTGATCCCCCGTTCACCGGCTTTAACCAGCATTGCCGCGGAAGGGTCACATCCTTCCTCAATACCCAGTTCGGAAGCAAAAAGCCCGCTGCCCACACCTATTTCAACTCCTCTGCCTTTTGAAGGCATCATTGTGCGGATAGCTTCCAGTTCCGACCGGAATGCAAAATAATTATTATCAAACCATTGTTCATATTCTGCGAGATGATTATCAAAAGGTGCTGTTTTGGCCATAGTTTATAAGTTTTATTATGTAAAATTCATATTTAGTGCAAATTGCATGGTGAATTCATCATCACCTGACAATTCAATATATTGAACTCTTTTTAATATTTGATGAATTTTTTGTTCTGTCTTTTTCGATTTTAAATATTGAAGAGCCCCGATTCCCGCGCTGTTGCCAACAGGATATATTTTATTTTTTAACTGGTGGGGAAGCAATCCGATTTGTATTGCAGATTTAATATTTATATAATTACCAAAGCCTCCGGCTAAAAACAAAATATCAATATCATGATATGATAATCCTGCTTTTTTAATTAATATGTTTATACCCGAATATATTGCTGATTTGGCCAGTTGAATTTCGCGAATATCATGGCGGGTAACCTGAATTTTATTTTCATCATGAATAATAAATGTTTCTCTTAAAAGGCCCGTTTCATCAATTATATCATTCGTGAGCAGGTAAGCCACAATGTCAACGATTCCCGAGCCGCATATACCCCGGGGGTCAGTATTACCAATGACCCGGTAATTGTTTTTATCCGTAAAACCCGAAATTGCTCCATCCACTGCACTCATGCCACATGACAAACCCGCGCCTTCAAAGGCCGGCCCGGCAGCTGCCGAACATGCATAGATTTCATTGTTCCTGACGAGAACTAATTCACCATTAGTCCCGATATCGAGAAAGATATAATTTTTATGAACTGTATTTATTGCAGCCATACCCGCCACAATATCAGCTCCTATATAAGCTGAAATGCATGGGATTGTGACCAGTTCGGCGTTTTTGTCTATATTCAATCCTGTATCTTTTCCTTTCAATGTTTGTTTACCGGTAAATATTGGTGTGAAAGGGGCCATGGCAATAGATAAGGGATCTGCCCCCAGCAGGATATGTAACATGGTGGTGTTACCGGCAACGACTATTTTTTCAAAATCACGGGTATCCGAATGGTTATTTTTCATGAATGCATCCAGTTCATCATTGATCGCCCTGATTATTGCCTGTTGAAGTGTTACCAGTCCATTATTATGTTCCTGGCAATAGTTTATCCTGGAGATAACATCAGCACCATAGATACTTTGCGGGTTGATAAAGGAAGCAATTTTTTTTATTTGCCCTGTAAGCAGGTCCAGGAAATACATCACTACGGTAGAAGTACCAAGATCAACAGCTACACCGTATGGATTTATACTGATGTTTTTGCTTTTGTTTTCAAAAGGAAGATCTTCCAGGAATTCTGTTTGCCTGACTAAAATTGTTGCTTCACTTTTCCCGGGCAGGATAACTTCAATATCTTTGTCAGGATAATACGTACATGATATGACATTACCTTCACCCGGTATATTTACCCTGCATTTGCCACATGTGCCTTTTCCCCCGCAGGGGGCATAAATTGTAAATCCGTTGGTTCCTAAAATATCCAGTAGTGATCGGCTGCTGTCTGTATCAATAATTCTGACACCTTCATCTGTAATCACCCTGATGCTGATCATGAAATTTTCTTTTTGATATTGTCAGTAATTCTTCACTCCCTTCTTCCTGCTAACCGGGAAGATACCAGCTATCGTTCAGCATTTTTTTTTGTTCATCAGACGGATACCGGCTACCGATCACCTGGTTTTATTCCCCGCTATTATCAAGTACAATCTCGTCAACGGCTTTTCCCGGGTAGATCATGGGGAAAACGTTTGATTCTTTTTCAATTTTAACTTCCAGGAGATAAGGGCCGTCATGATTTAACATGGTATCAAGTGCCTCGTCCAGCTTATCGCGTTCTGTGACTAAATTGCTTTCAATGCCGTAAGAATTGGCCAGAAGGGGAAAGTCGGGAGTGGGCATATCGGTTTCGGCATAACGCCTTTTATTGAACAGTTCCTGCCACTGACGGACCATTCCCAAAAAGTTATTATTCAGAATAACGATTTTTACCGGAAGGTTATACTGAAAAATTGTTCCCAGTTCCTGTGAGGTCATCTGGAATCCGCCGTCGCCGGTAAACAGCACAACTGTTTTGTCGGGCCGGCCAACCTGTGCACCCACGGATGCAGGTAAACCAAAACCCATTGTACCCAGCCCGCCCGAGGTGATGAGTGCATCGGGGTCCTTAAACTGATAATATCGTGCTCCCATCATCTGGTTTTGTCCCACATCGGTTACCACTATGGCTTCACGGTTTGTTTTTCGGGATATCATGCTTATCACCTCGCCTGACCTGATCTTCCCGGTACCGGGGAAACACTCTTTGGTAATTACTTTTTCGCTTTCAATATCATTCAGCCTGGTGAATTCATCGCGCCATGATGAATCGGTTGTATAACTGACCTCAGGAGTGATTTTAATCAGAAAATCTTTAATATCGGCTTGTATAGCCAGGTCGGTTTTTATGTTTTTATTCAGTTCTGCTTTATCTATATCAATATGGATGATACGGGCTTTTTTGGCATAGCGTGCGATGTCGCCCGTAACCCTGTCGTCAAACCGCATTCCGGCAGCAATTATCAGGTCGGCTTTATTGGTAAGTATATTGGGGGCATAATTACCATGCATGCCCAACATCCCAACGTATTGGGGATGGTCATCCGGAATGACCGATTTACCAAGTAAAGTCACAGCTACCGGTATCTTCGTTTTATTTATAAAAGCCTCCAGTTCCTTGTGGGCATGGGCAAGTAGTATACCATGCCCTGCAAGCATCAGGGGTTTTTTTGCAGAATGTATCATATCAACAACCTCACTGAGCTCGCTTGCATTGAGTTTACGCACGGGATTATACGAACGGGTAGATTTAATTTTTTTATACTGATAATTGAATTCCTGGATCTGAACATCCTTTGTTATGTCGAGTAATACCGGCCCGGGCCTTCCTGTAGTAGCATAAAGAAATGCTTTGGCAATAGCATCGGGTATTTCTTCCGGCCGGGTAATCTGGTAATTCCATTTGGTAACGGGCATGGAAAGGCTTACCATATCGGTTTCCTGAAATGCATCAGTGCCCAGCAGAGGTGATGGAACCTGTGCCGTGATAAATATCACCGGGATGGAATCGAGGTTGGCATTGGTAATACCGGTAACCAGGTTGGTTGCCCCCGGCCCCGAAGTGGCAAAACAAACGCCGGGTTTTCCTGTAACCTGTGCATATGCCTGGGCGGCATGTGCAGCACCCTGTTCATGCCGGACAAGAATATGTTTGAATGAACTGCCCTTGTCGAAAAGTTTATCATAGATAGGCATTATAGCTCCTCCGGGATACCCGAATATTGTATCTACATCTTCCTTTATCAATGATAATAATATGGCCTCGGCCCCTGTGGTTAAAGTTGAAGTTTCCATGTCAATGTGTTAATTCCGGAATAAGATTCTCGTCAGATTTAAATTTTTGTTTATTCAATAGTTTATATGAAACAGCTACAGGTATTCCTGCAAACAAACAGAATTTGTAATGAGTATAAAATGCAATTCAGTGTCCAAAGATAATAAGAAACCGGGAATTATGTATAATATATTTGCAGGCAAAACAGTCCTGGGAAAGTGAATGAAAAGGGGGAGAAGGATTAAAAAAGACAGATAGAGTATGATGGAGAAGAGAGATAGGAGAATAGCAATTGGCATACAGTATGGTGATCGCAGGCTGGTAACAGGCAGCCGTGTTATGAAACCATAAGTTGTAAGCTGTTGATAAACGGCAAGTAGTGAATGAATAATAATGAACATTATTGGCCGGATTTAGTTATAATATATTAATATGAATGTTACACATTATATATTATCATTATTAATGAAAGAATCCTCTTTATCGGGTTTGATCAACATATAATAAACATAGGTTAAAATAGGTCGTATTCTAGTGTAACATATTCATTATTATACCAAATGGGAATGATTGTTAAATCATGGTAAGTTACACAAAACCAATAAAATAATAAAAAAATATTCTTGTGAGATATCTTATTGTAGGAGGAGTGGCAGGCGGTGCCACAACAGCGGCACGCCTCAGGCGTCTGGATGAAAAATGTGAAATTATTATATTTGAAAGAGGTGAATATATTTCTTATGCCAATTGCGGATTGCCTTATTACATTGGCGGTACCATTACCGAGAGGGATAACCTTTTTGTTCAGACACCCGAATCATTTGGCACCCGGTTTGATCTTGAGGTCAGGATTTTGTCTGAGGTTATTTCTATAAACAGGACAGATAAAGAAGTTGAGGTGAAAGATCTGCGTTTGGGCAATACCTATATTGAGAAATATGACAGGCTGGTATTGTCGCCTGGCGCTGAACCGGTCAAACCGCCTCTTCCGGGTATTCATCAGGAAGGGATATTTACCTTGCGCAATGTTCCTGATACGGATAAGATAAAAAGTTATATCGAAGAGAAGAAGCCCCGTCATGCAGTGGTTGTCGGCGCTGGTTTTATCGGCCTCGAAATGGCTGAAAATCTGCATGAGTACGGTCTTATGGTTACCATTGTCGAGATGGCCGAGCAGGTGATGACACCGCTTGATTATTCGATGGCCTCTTTAGTACATCAGCATTTGAAAACAAAGAATGTTGAATTTTACCTGAATATGGCCGTTGCTTCTTTTTCAAGGAAAAATGGCCACATTGCAGTAACACTAAATTCTTCAAAAACAATTGAAACCGATATGGTTATATTGTCTATCGGTGTTAAGCCTGACAGCAACCTGGCCAGGGAAGCAGGCCTGGAGATTGGCGTGACCGGTGGTATAACTGTAAATGAGTATTTACAAACATCAGATGAAAATATATATGCCCTTGGTGATGCAATTGAATATACCAATATTGTTACCGGCACGAAGATGATAAGTTATCTTGCCGGGCCTGCCAATAAGCAGGGACGTATACTGGCTGATAACCTTGTTAAGGGTAACCGGGTAAAATATCAGGGCTCAATAAATACGGCAATAGCAAAGGTATTTGATGTAACAGTTGCTTCAACCGGTGTTTCGGGCAAACTGCTCGGAAAGCTTAATATTCCCCATATCGATTCTACCACCCATTCTTCATCACACGCGGGTTATTATCCCGGGGCAGTCCCCATGTCAATTAAAATTTCCTTTTCACCTGATGACGGCCGGTTGCTGGGAGCACAGATTGTTGGTTTCAGCGGGGTGGATAAACGGATCGACATGTTTTCAGCGGCTATTCAAAAAGGGGCAAGCGTTTATGATCTGGCTTATATTGAACATGCATATGCTCCCCCGTATTCTTCAGCCAAGGATCCTGTAAATATTGCCGGAATGGTTGCTGAGAATATACTGGAGGGAATTACAAAACCCATATCCTGGAGAGAAATATCCGAGGGGTCTGAAAAGGATTTCTTTTTGTTGGATATACGTACCCGTGACGAGTTTCAACTGGGATCCATTGACGGAGCTGTTAATATTCCTCTTGATGAACTGCGGTCCCACCTGGATGAGATACCGCGCGATAAAAAGATCATTGCATTTTGCGGCGTTGGATTAAGGGCCCATGTTGCCTGCCGTATATTGATGCAACATGGCTTCGATGAAGTTTATAATTTATCAGGCGGGTTGAAGACATTTGAAACTGCGAGCCAGAAACAGAGCAATGAAGATATTTTTGCCGGTGATTATATTGGTCATGATGATCATATCTACCAGGGTAAAAAAGAAAAAGCAAAGGATAAAAAGATTGATGCCGGAAGCCTGAAATATATAGATGCCTGTGGTTTACAATGTCCCGGTCCTGTATTGAAACTGAAGCAGTCAGTTGATAAGATGGCTGTTGGTGAAGCTGTAAGTATTACAGCAACGGATGCAGGTTTTTATAAAGATGTGGAAGCCTGGGCAAGAGTTACCGGGAATGAACTGGTTGAACTGAAAAGGGAAGGTGCTGAAATTACTGCCGTTGTCCGTAAGGGTGAATTTGATAGTCAAAAGGCTGCCAGGCGGAGCGGTAATAATGCCACTTTGATTTGTTTTAGCGATGACCTCGATAAAGCACTGGCTACCTTTGTTATTGCCAACGGGGCTATTGCCTCAGGGAAAAAGGTAACAATATTTTTCACATTTTGGGGGTTAAATGTTATCAAAAGGCAGAATAAGCCAGGGGTTAAAAAGGACATGATGGGCAGGATGTTTGGTATGATGATGGCCGGATCGAGCAGAAAGCTGGGATTATCCAAAATGAACATGGCAGGGATGGGAAGTAAGATGATGCGCGTGGTAATGAAAAATAAGCATGTGGATTCCCTGGAGAGCATGATCCGGACTGCTCTGGATAACGGGATTGAGCTGGTGGCCTGCCAGATGTCAATGGATGTTATGGGAGTGAAGGCCGAAGAACTCATTGAAGGTGTTAAACTGGGAGGTGTGGCCACCTACCTCGAACGGACTGATAGCGCTAATCTGAACCTGTTTGTCTGATTAAAGGTTATTATTAATAATACTTTTTCAGCAGATTCTGCTTAGAGTCTGTCTATAAACCCGGTAAAATGTTTCATCGGTAGTTTATTGACAAACTCTACTTAACCTGATAACATGATCAATACCGACAAAGAAAAGCAATATGAGATCCTGGCGGTTGTAATAACAGGTGTAATGAAGTTTGTCATGGCCGACTGGCTGCAACTGAAGGTGTTTTATATTATTGCTGCATGTTTGTACTGGATCAACCATATTTACAGAAAATACCGCGAGAATCCTGATATTCTTAAATTCTGGGGTTTTCATAAAGAGCATTTCAGAAGGTCTTTTCTTTTTCTTTTGCCTTTTGCCATAGCTGCTATCATTGGCATCCTGATCTATGGCACCTTGATCAATGCCGGATTTTTGAATTGGCATGTCATACCTGTTTTTTTGATGTATCCTGCATGGGGTATTATTCAGCAGTTTATGATAGCGGCGCTTATTGCCGGGAACCTTAAATCGATATCTGCCGTGAAGCTTAGTGATACACGGGTCATCCTGCTCACATCCGTTGTTTTTGCACTGGTGCATTACCCGAGTATAACATTGATTATTTATGCTTTTGTGATGGAGATCATTTTTCTCCGCGTCTATTTCAGGTGGAACAATCTATGGGCACTGGGACTGTATCATGGCTGGGTATCCGGCCTGTTTATTTTCTTCGTGCTGGAAAGAGACCTCTGGACCGAGCTTTGGAATGTTTTTTCCTGATCAGAAGCCTGCCGTAAGTATATGGCTGATGGCAGGTCAAATGTTAAATTATAGCGCTGCAAGTCATAGACTTGCGGCATTTGGGGGGACAAGCTTTCTACTACCGCAAGTCTGTGACTTGTGGTCCTGAAATATTTACATTAGTTTTATTAAATTGCATTTTACATTAATTACCATTTTAATGAGTAGAAATTACAAGTTTCGTGATCAGGAGAAACCATATTTTATCTCATTTGCTACCGTTTATTGGGTAGATGTATTTACCAGGATGAAATATAAAGACATTTTGGTTGAAAGTATGAATTATTGTGTTGATAAGAAGGATTTGATTATTTATGCATGGGTAATTATGAGTAATCATGCACATATGATAATAGGAACAAAAGGTGAAAAGATGGAAAACATAATCAGGGACCTGAAAAAATTCACATCAAAATCCATTATACATGCAATTAAGGGAGATTTGCAGGAAAGCAGAAAAGAATGGTTGCTTAATATGTTTGAAAAAGCAGGAAAAACTAATGGTAATAACAGAAAATACCAGTTTTGGCAACAACATAATAATCCGATTGAGTTAGATGGTAATGAGATGATTCAACAAAAACTGGATTATTTACATAATAACCCGGTAAAAGAAGGTATAGTTTGTGATACGGTAGATTTTCGTTATAGCAGTGCAGTTGATTATGCTAATGGAAAGGGATTGGTTAAGGTTCAGTTGTTCGATTAGTGAGCCACAAGTCACAGACTTGCGGCATTTGGGTGTCTGTTCAGAAGGTTCCATTTGCAAGGCTTGCTCAGTCCGAAAATGCGGAGTTTACTAGTCGTAAATGAGCAATTTTCGGACAAGCGTAACGCGGCAAATGGGAATTTATGGACAGACACTAAATATGAAAAAAACGTTTCAGATTGGTCCCTTTTTTCAGCCGGTAATGAATATATAACAATAAAACTGCTATCATAAATACAGAAGCCATAACGATCAAACTCCATTCAAGATGAAACCGGTTTTGTACATACAAAGAAATGATGCCCTCGGTGCATAAACTCAGGAGTCCCGAGGCAATCAGGGACAAAGCAATAATATTCAGTCCGTGGTGCTTTGCTTTTCTGATCAGGTAGATAAGAATGAAAACAATTACATAAGCAGCCAGCAGCAGGGGAATACCCAGCTTCATACCCCATCCAAGGTTGTCATTAAACATATCCAGGAGTACTAGCAGTGCAGAAGTCGCGATAAAACTGCCCGTCAGCATAAGGATGATCCTATGATGCCAGAATGTGATCAGACTTATATTTGCAAGGATCACAGCGCAAACCACTACAGGGTACTTTGACCATGTAATATCATTATTACCCAGGTAATCAATAATAAGTGTTACGATGATCCCTGAGAGAAGTATGATCGCGGATATTGTCCTGAATAACGTTCTCTTTTCTTCTGCATTTAGTTTTTGGTAATCCATCAGCATTTTGTTTTCCTGCTCGCGTTTTCTTATCCTGATATATTCGGTGTCTTTACCTTCTTCTATAACCGGTTCCCCGCACAAGGGACAAAAGTTCATGTTTTTTTCCAGCTCAACGCCACAATTTTTACAGGTTTCCATAATGAATGATTTAGACAAATTTATTAACAGGCATATCATGAAAAGGATTACTTTATCAAACTTATCTGTTTTTCATTTTTCCACCCTTCACTCAGATCATCACATTCTATTCCCTGGTCCCGCATAAGCCGGATTATCTTTTTTTCCGGTTCATTGGACCTGCTGATGTTTCCAAAGCTTAACACAAGCCGGTCACCAAACCCGATGATCCCGCAATTTATTTTAAGCATGTTGTTTGGCGGCGGGGGAGTAAAAACAAAATGATCAATCATACTTTCCATTTCGGCCGGAAGAGAAACTTTCCCCAGGTTGGTGATAACACCGCTGTACTGCCCGGGACCCAGGGAATAAAATTTAAGTCGCAGGATGAAGCTTTTCAGTACCAGCGGAATGCTTTTCACATATATCTTTCTTTCAGGACCCACGTTTCGGGCAATATTTTTATTTATCAGCTTTTTGTCGGTCTCCAGCCGTATCTGGTGATAGACGGTCTTTATGATCTCATCGAAGCTATAGTGTCCCAGACGAAGGTCGATCTCCGGAAGGACAAACAAAGAAAAATTACGCATGGATTTTGAAGGGAAGATGTTTCGCAGGTTCACCGGTACCTGTACCCTGATGGTCTTATATTTTTTATACCGGCTGTATGTGCCTGTCTCTTCATATATCTCCTGCAGGGTATATAAATATGCAGCCACCAGGTAATCGGTTATGCTCACTCCTTTATCAGAGGCTTTGGGTTTGATGGATGAGAGTGAGACTTTTATATGACGTGTTTTAAAGCGGGGACGGGAATTGAGCGCATATGGTATATGAAAGGCTTTTTGCCTTTTGATCATAGGAGGGATCTCCTGCCTGAAATAGCGGTTATAGGAGTCTTCATATTCTTCTTCCTCAACAGCATTACCGGGACGGTGAAAGTTAAAATCACCCGGCAGAGCCTTTCCGCACTCTTCGGTATAGAGTGCCAGTAGGGTTTTTAAAAACTCGAAAGCCCCGGTTCCGTCAGTGAGGATATGCGAACACTCAATGCTTATCCGGTTGTGTGACACTAATATACGGATAAGCAGCTTTTTCTTTCCGAATTTTCTGCAGGGTAGCCTGTTATCCACCACTACAGGGAAATGCAGGGGTGCATGTTCAAGGTAATACCAGAAAAAACCTCTTTTCAGCCATACCCTGTAATAGGGAAAACGGTCTTCAACAAGTGATACGGCTTTCATCAGGGGCCTGATCTTAACCGTTTGTTTTAATACTGCTGTAAATCTGAATACAGTGGTATTTTCCTTATTTAGTGTCGCGGGAAAGATCTTGGCAGCATTGTCAAGCGGAAACCATAGTTGTTGTGCCTTAATGGTTTTATGATCTGTATTTTCCAATCTTAGTCCGGGTTTCGATTGTATTCTGCATGAATAATACTTACTTTGTAAAATTACAAAACATTTTGTACAAAGAGGAGCGAAGCAGAACGTGTAATTTACCCTTTTTCAGGCTGGCCGGAAACATAATATAAAACGATTGATAGATTCTTATTTTGGTACAAAACGTACCATCTTATTTTCGAGCATGTCCTGAAGCTGTGCAAGCAATGCTTGTTCCTGGGGATCAATATGCCCGTCTTCAGTGGCGATATGGAGAATAAGATCATATTCTTCCCGTGTTATTTTATGATCCTGGATAGCTTTGGATATCATTTCATGTAAGCGGTGTGCACTCTCACTAGGTCTCATTTTCAGCAGTTTTTTTATTTACCAAAGGTACTGATTTCCTGGAATTATTTAATAAACTTAACCCGTCATTCTACATTAATAATAGTAATTTCCGGTAATATACCCACCCGGCCGGTATAACCAATGAAACCGTATCCCCTGTTAACATAAAGGTATTGGTTATTAACCTTATACAAGCCTGCCCATCGTTTGTAAAGATACTGTACCGGGCTCCATTTAAATCCGGGTAATTCAATTCCGAACTGCATTCCATGAGTATGCCCGCTTAAGGTAAGGTCTATTTCCGGATATTCTTTTAGTACTTCCTCATCCCAGTGTGAAGGATCATGACTCATTAATATCATTAACGGGAATGAATTTTTTATTCCCGACATGGCTTTTTGTAAATCACCGTAGCTGGTAAAATTTGCCCTGCTGCTCCAGTTTTCAACACCTATAAGGGCAAAACTATGGCCGTTTCTTTGTAATATCACATGGTCATTAAGCATCAGTTCCCATCCCATGAGCTTGTGATAATCATATAACTGCTTAAGGTTATTTAGCTTTGCTTCTTCTGATGGCCAGGAAGCATAGTCGCCATAGTCATGATTTCCCATAACCGAATATATGCCTAAAGGTGCTTTTAGTTGTTTAAAAATATTCAGGTAAGGTTCAATCTCATCTGCCTTGTAATTTACCAGGTCGCCTGTAAACAGGATAATATCGGGTTTTTCCCGCGTAAGGGTATGCACGCCTTCTGCAACAGCCAGGCTGTCATCAAAACTGCCGGAATGTATATCCGATATCTGGGCAATCCTGAGTCCTTTTAATCCTTCCGGCAGGTCATGCACATCCACCTTAACATGCCTTACCATGTATTTGTATTTGTTGGACATTCCGAATATAAGGCTTGAAGTTAACAGGGCTCCGCATACCAGGGCAATCTGTGAAATCAGTACCGGTCTGTTGAGAAGCCTGTATCCGTCCGGTGAGATCCCAATGATATATGACCAGGCCAGTTTAATCCCCCCTTGCACAAGAAGCACAATATCACCCGCCAGCATAATGGCTGTAACCAGAATCTTTCCGATAAAGAAACCGATTAAAATATTCACTGCCACTTTCATGCCGGGGGATGGCCAGGAAGTGACTGACCACGTCCTCAGGACAAAGAAACTCCCTGATGTAACAATGCTCAAAACCAGGTAAACGGTTATCAGTGTATAGAATAAGCCGGAGTTGGAAGGTAAAACTGTTTTAACTGCTACAAAAGTGTAGTATTCTATTGCAAGCAGTATTAAAAGTATAATCAACAGAAATTTTGTGTGCATGGTATATCTTTTATCATGAAATAGAAAACACTTAAT
>CAZBJH010000054.1:0-21398 GCA_964492185.1 uncultured Bacteroidales bacterium
TTTAAAATTTTTTTCACAACGTTAATTATTTTTAAAGGTGTTCAAGAGCTCACTTCGTTCGGTTTGCGCGCCTTGATCTCGAAAATTCTGAACAAACACTAAGAGTTTATTGACAAACACTAAATAACCGCCAGGCGTAACGCGGCAAATGGGACTTTATGGACAGACACTATTTACTATGATTTAAGCCGGACTCATGCTTGTCCGGAAACCTTCATATATTTATTCGCAATAAACTCCCAGTTAACGATATTCCAGAATGCATCCACATATTCAGCACGGCGGTTCTGATACTTCAGGTAATAGGCATGTTCCCATACATCAATGCACAGAAGAGGGATACCCTGCTCCTCAACAATATCCATTACCGGACTGTCCTGATTAGGGGTAGTTGTAACTTTAAGTTTGCCATGTTGCAAAATAAGCCAGGCCCAGCCTGAACCAAACAAGGACTTGGCAGCCTGCGAGAATTCTTCCCTGAACCGGTCAAAAGAACCGAAATCCTCACTGATCTGATCATTCAATTCACCCTGCGGTTGACCACCGCCATCAGGACTTAGGATTTTCCAGAAAAGCTTGTGGTTAAAAAATCCACCACCATATTTTCTAATAGTATCAGGATATTTTGATGTTTCAGCAAGGATCTGCTTTGCATATTTTCCTGTTATTCCAAGGTCTTTGACAGCAGCATTAAAATTAGCTGTATACCCTGCATGATGTTTCGTATGATGAACGCGCATTGTCTTCTCATCAATATATGGTTCCAGTGCATTATACGCGTAGCCCAGTTCGGGAAGTTCAAATTCAACCGGTCCCTTGACCATCTGCTTAACCCACGCGTTTTTTGCCATTGCAGGAGCTGCCATTGCCGCTCCTAATCCCATTAATCCTGTTTTTATAAATTCCCTTTTTTGCATAAAATGCTATTTTACAAGTGTTTTACTTAATCATTAACAAACTTACAAAAAAAATGTTTAGCAGGATAATCGGTTGGTATAATGAATATTAACATAAGGATCATTTCTTCATCAGCCTGTCCGGCAATTCATCAGCCGGAAACCTATTCTGCTCGCCGTTCTTCATATCTTTAAGGGTTATCATTCCTTCCTTTATTTCTTCTTCTCCGGCCAGGGCAACATACTCAACATCCTTTTTGTTTGCATAGGCCATTTGCTTTTTTAGTTTTACCGGATCGGGATATATCTCGGCACTGATCCTATACTCATGCAAACGCCTGAGTATTTTCATACAATAATCCGCTTCAACAGTGCCAAAATTGATAAACATAAGCTTTACCCCTCCTGAAACATCGGGTGGAAATAATGATAATTGTTCCATAACATCATATATCCTGTCGGCACCAAACGAAATACCCACGCCGGATACATCTTCCATTCCAAAGATCCCGGTCAGGTCATCATACCGTCCTCCACCGCATATACTTCCAATTTCAACATCAAGAGCTTTCACCTCTATAATAGCACCCGTATAATAATCAAGCCCGCGCGCCAGTGTCAGATCGGGCTCAATATTTATGCTATTATCAGTTGACGTAAAATATCGTAAAATTGTTTCAATCTCATCCAGCCCTTTTAATCCGTTTTCCGAATCCTTCAGCATGGCCCGCAGAAAATTGATCTTTTCATTCACGTTTCCGGCAAATTCCAAAACAGGTTTCAGCTTTTCCAGGCTATCTTCTGAAAGCCCTTTATTCCGCAATTCCATTATCACTTTCTCCAAACCAGTTTTATCGATCTTATCAATGGCAACAGTGATATCTGTCATTTTATCCGGGCAACCTATTGCCCCGGCTATTCCCGCGAGTATTTTACGGTTATTGATCTTAACGGATATCCGGATGGAAAGACGTGAAAAAACCTCTTTAATTATATGGATAAGTTCCACCTCGTTGAGCAATGAGTTACTGCCTATCACATCCGCATCGCATTGATAAAATTCCCGGTATCTTCCTCTCTGGGGCCTGTCGGCCCTCCATACCGGTTGTATCTGATAACGCTTGAAGGGAAAATTGATCTCGTGCCTGTGCTGAACAATATAACGCGCAAAAGGCACGGTAAGATCATAACGCAGGCCCTTTTCAGCTATCTTTAATGCAAGTTTTCCCGGATCAGGTGAAGACATTTCATTCTCCTGAACACCAGACAGATAATCACCCGAGTTCAAAATCTTAAACAGCAGCTTATCCCCTTCTTCACCATATTTACCTAAAAGTGTTGATAAATTCTCCATTGCAGGGGTTTCAACCGGGGCATAACCATATATCCTAAAAACCTCCTCGATGGTTGAAAAAATATATTTCCGCCCGGCCGCCTCTTTCGGTCCAAAATCCCTTGTCCCACGCGGTGTAGATGGTTTCTGTACTGCCATATTACAATAAAAAAAATAAAACATTACGGGTTCGCACAAAAGTACTATTATTTTGCAAAATAAAGTAACACCCCTTATTAAGCTTGTGGACAATAATTAGCTGAAAAACCCTTTTACCGTTCACTTTTCTTTATACGAAAAAAAGGCATCAGCACCAATATAAATGCACTGACAACTACCAAAGCCGCTCCCACTCCAAGCCATTCGGCAAACAATCCGATAATAAATGCCAATATTGCCCCAAACAGGTCTTTAACCTGGGATTCAACTGAAAGCACAGATGCCTGTATATCGGCATCAAACAATTCTGAAATACCGGCTATGGCTGCAGGTCTGCGTAAATTCTCGATAACATATACCCCGACAAAAAATACCACAGCGATCATGCTTATCTCAAGTCCGTAGAAAAGACCCGAAAGACCGCCTGCGAGCAAACCGGTCACCAGCAGCCCGTTCATCGCCCCGGAACCGTGTCCCGCGAACTCCACCATTCTGCCCGAGTTACGTGAAGCATATGAAGTAATAAAGTATAAAACAAAATAAACCACTCCTATAACAATTGCTTCACGATTATATTCTCCAAATCCCGTTAAAAAAGGTATTGAAAGGGCCACCGTGCTCAATACAGGCTGCAGGTAATCCTTAACGGCTGTAAAATACCCGCTGTGTGAAGATAAATTGGATACGGCTCTTAATACTTTAACATCACCAAAAGACCTGAATGTAGAAACAAATGTCCCCTTCAGTCGCTGTAACAAAGTTTTTGCATCTGCATTATTTTTTGTCCCTTCAAGGAAGGAAGGATACGAGATCAGTAAAACAATACCGGCCAGATAAGGAATGCCAGTATATAAAAAAACCTCCTGATAATTGCTTCCGGCAAGGATAAGTCCTGCCGCTATAAGTGATGATACAGCAGATCCTGCCTGGGACCATGACCGGGTATGACCGTAATAATGTGCCTTCTGATCCTGCCAGTTATTGATTTTAAGATATTCAAAGATCATTGCCTTGTGTGTTCCGGTACGAAAGGCATCACCCAAAGCAAAAATAAATGTAGCTGCCAGGATTAAGATGTAATTTCCTGCTAAATAATATGCCAGAAAAGATCCCAGGTACATTATATAAGAAAAAATCATCGACCTTCTTCTTCCCAGGGTATCTGCTATTATACCGCTGGGAATTTCAAACACCACCCGTACTATCATCCGGAGAGAATATACAGTACCCACCTCAACCCAGGAAAGCCCTTTTTCTTTTAGAAAAAGAATAAAAAACGGCTCAAAAAACTTAAGATTTTTTAAAAAACCATACAGGCAAAACTTATAATACTGAATATTCTTTTTAAAAGTAGCCGGCATTTTTTATCACTCTAAGTGTTTGTTCAGAATGTTCGGGATCAAGGCGCGTGAACCGAACGAAGTGAGCTCTTTAACTCATTTAAAAGTGAGTTTTGGAACACTTTTAAATGAGTTAAAGAACTTATTATAAAAGTGAGCTCTTGAACACCTTTAAAAATAAAACACGTTGTGAAAAACATTTTAAACCGCGGTATACTAAAGTATTTGAGGATTTAAAATGTGAGCAGCAACGCGGATATCGGACATTATGGACAGACACTAATTAATATAAGAAATTCAATCCTATATAAAGCCCGCTTATCCCATCCCGGGGATCAGCGGCTCTTCCATAGTCAACTGCAACAACAAAATTTTCATTAAGCGCGAAATGCAGGCCGACGCCATAGCTTACATTGAGTTTTTCCTTATCATCAGGAAACAAATACATAGAACTTTCGGGTACACCGGACAGTTCAACATCATATTTCCCGGTGACCTGACCCATGTCAGTAAATGCACTTAACGCGATGTATAAGTTCTGATTCAATACTACTGTACGCAGAAATTTCCAGCGCAATTCCAAATTACCGTAAAAGAAATCCTCACCGACAATCCTGTTACGCAATATCCCCCTCAGTGTTTTGGCACCACCCAGTCCGTCGCGTGTCAGGCTCGGGGCTGTATTGAAAACAAAGGGCAACATATAATACGGCATGGTACCGCTTAGCTTAGCCTGGTAGCTGAGCCGGCAGGCTAAAGACAGTTGCCTGGGGACAAGGGTAAAATATTGGCGGTGGGTAACTGCAAAACGGCTATAGGCATAATCCCCGTTACCCAGGATAGAAGGAGCAAGAATAACCTGGGCTTCGGTCCATATACCATTCATGGGATTGGGCTCATTATCGCGTGTATCATAAATAAGCCCTGCTTTAATGATCGTTGTGTTTCCTCCCTTTACCTGATCTTCCGGAATAACGCCCCAGTCGACATAATTGCCATACAATCCTCCGCCAATGGCAGGCAATTTATCTTCTTCATCCTTTCCCTTATTTAGTCTGTTAATATCCACTGTATCCGTATGAATGGAATAATGTGCCAGTCCGGCCAGCCATTTGAACTCATCTCCGGTTATCTTACCCTGAAAATCAGAACGCAATCTGAGCAGTTTTCGCTCCTGCCTGTAGTAGAGTCGCGATTTGTACTTGTTATTTCCCGGACTGTCATCTTCATAATCCTGATCATACAAAGCTTCGTAGCCGTTAAAACCATAAAAATCCAATGCCCGCTCAGTGAGGTAACTGGCTTCGGCCGATACCCTGATACCGGGGATCAGATATTTGGAATCATAGGTAAACTGTGCAATACCACTTCCTTTTGTAGTCATTGAATACTCAAGATATAATGAATGGAGGTACTGTGGATAGGTGCTGCCATCACCAAAATGATAAAAGTTCACAACCGCTCCGCCTTTAAATCCGATATCAGAATCATAGGCAACAGCCGGCACTGCTCCAAAAGTCCAGCCGGTCTTGATCTTTTCTTCTTTATTCTTTTTAAGGGTATCATTATTTATCGTATCATTCTGTGCATAAACAGTAATTACAGATGCTGCAAAAAGCAATACCAAAAAACTCAATCGGATCAAACTCATCATAATCGGGTTTTAAACAACGGGTAAGATAATAAATATTTTTCTATTGCACTTTCCATTATTTATAAACCAAAAGCCGAAAGGAAAAAAGTAAACAGTACTCAGTGAGCTTACAATAAAACATAACAAACATTTATCAGTAAGAGACCTGCAAGACTGCAAGACTTGCAAGACTTATTTTTTTAAACAAATAAACATTTTCTTCTTAACTTCTCAATATTTAATGAACCCACCCCTGTCCCTCCCAGGAGGGGACTTTTCAACTCCTCAACTTCTCAACTAAACTTATAACTCAACATCTGATAAATAAGCTTGGCAGCAAGAAAATCCGGGGCTTTGTTATCCTTCAAAGGACATAACTCCACCACATCAAAACCTCTGAGATTACACTTTTCATTCACCAGTTTCACAAGGTGCAGCACATCATAATAGAACAGTCCGCCCGGCTCCGGCGTGCCTGTTGCAGGCATAAGTGAAGGATCAAATACATCCAGGTCAATTGTAATATACACATCACCTTTGAGCTTATCAATAACTTTCTGCTGCCAACCGGAGGCCGGGGTCATATCGTGAGCATAAAAAGTGTTATTCTCATCAATAAAAGCCCTTTCTTCCTCACACATACTTCGTATACCAACCTGCACCACAGGGCACATCTCCCTGATGCGCGCCATTACACAAGCATGGTTGAACCGGGATCCCAGGTACTCCTGACGAAGGTCGCTGTGAGCATCCAACTGTAAAACCATAAGATCAGGATACTTATCTTTAAAAGCACGAACAGCACCAATGCTTACCGAGTGGTTTCCCCCGACAGGTACAACAAACTTATCTTTATCAAGCAAACGCTGAACACCGGAATACACTTTTTCATTAAGCTCTTCCGGTGATCCTGCCTTTACCGGCCGGTCAACATGTATGCCCTGCCTGTATACTTCGGTACCTGTTTCAATATCGTACAATTCGAGATTTCCGGATACATCAATAACAGACTCCGGACCTTTGTCCGCTCCCTTCAACCATGAACTGCCCTCATCAAAGGGAACAGGCAACAAAACAATCCCAGAGTTGTTAAATGATGTGTATTTTTCCGGTATTTCTCCAAATATCATCAGACAACGTCCTTAAATACAGGAACAAAATAATTAACAAAGCAAAGTGAAACCAATGCCGTTCCGTATTTTTTCACCGGAATAAAAGATTCGGTGATCACTTCTTTTTCATCCATTACATACTGTTCCTCAAAACCGTTTATATACAGCTCCTGCAGGCTTGCATGAAGATTTTCCTTTAACTGTTCATGTGAATAATTCCCGTTATGCTCACAAACAAGCCCACCGTAACGCTCACCGGATAGCCGGTCGTGCAACCAGGCATAAATTATGCCTGCCGACAATCGCTGACCCCGTTCGCCATTGGCTACAGCCATTATGCTTTCCATTACTGCCCCGTGTGTGAGATGATCCGGTTTTGGGATTTTACTGGCTATGGAGGGAAGGATAGAAGAATAGGTCATAATATTTGCCCTTTCTATTCCCGCCTTTTTAAGTGCCAGATGATACGAACCGGCGTGGTGGGTAATATCACTCTCACCGGTTCCCTTTGTTACAAAGTATTCTTTTGGAATACGATTTCCAATTACAATTCCACTTTGTGGTACTGTAATTGCAGACGTGAGTGCCTGTTCCATGGCTAGATAATCGTTATTCCTCATTTTCAACTACATAGATTAGAAATTTTTTTGTTAAACATCATTTTTTTATAAAAAGCGGACAAATATATTGTTTTTGTTTATATAAATATAATTTATTAAAAAAAGAATGCCACAAAAAACTGGCAGAAAAAGCATTAAGACAAAAATTTATCTCAGATCCTATCTCAATCCCTATCTTATACAATATCAATCATACTATCCCTCAGTTGTATGGTCAAATAATTTATTGAAAAATTATATTATTAATCGCATCATGATTAATAAATAATTTCTTAAATTTAATAGGTAATTTATTGACTGATTTTCATTATCAGTCTCGTCAATTTATTTAAAAATTTTATAAAAATTTAAGAAAACATAATATACTTTCCTGTGTTTTTAACATTAATACAGAAAAAGAAAAAATGGTTAAAAACAAACCATACCACCTGTTATAGTCGACTAATAAATTATTGTATGATAAATAAATATAACATTTTATTTCTCGAACATAAATTAAATCATCATGGCCAGAACAATTAAAAAACAACCTCCTGAGCAGAAATCAAGGTTACAGAAAAAAGCTTTTACCATTAAACAAAAAAAGAAAAACAAAATGAACAATAAATTCATACGAAACGTCACTGAATTAGAAGACGAATTTGAATAACCTGTAAAATATAATGAACAATAATATAAAAATAACAACTAAATCAACAAATATGACAACAACAAAAAAGCCCCGAAAGACCGCAACAAATAAAGCAAAAACATCGGCAACCAGATCAAAAACAGGAAGTGCAAAAGTTAAACAGACATCTCCTGGAAAAAAACAGATCCCGGAATTCAGGATCAGGGAAAAGGCACACGAAATTTATATGCAACGCTTACAGCAAGGCCGCGCCGGAAGCCATGAATCGGACTGGCTGGAAGCTGAACAAGAACTCCAGAAAACATAGTGCCCGGACAAATATGACAAGCCGGTAGCTCTTCCGGATTTGTAATCCGGTAGCCCCTTCACTGCCGCAAGTCTGTGACTTGTGGCTGAATGATGTCGGCACAAGCTGCAAACTCACGCCGGCAAGGGTTTGATAACAACGAAATATCTGTGCAGTAGAATTGCTATCGACCGCGTTATTCAGCCAGCCCCATCAGCCGGTCAAAATCTGCTGACAGGGAGGTCTGTCCTTCAAAATCATACAGTGTGAGTTGCCGTATGGTGTAGTAATAATTCCAGTACCGCTCCAGGGCCGTGATATAGCTGGTTCTGGCATTTACGCGCGACTGGCTGGCAATATTGAGTTTCGTCAGGTCGGCTTTTCCCGTCAGGAACCTCCTTTTAGTAATCTCATACGCTTTTCCGGCAACGGTATCTGCCTGTGCCGCCCCTGACACCAGATCCTTCTGAATGATAAATTCATTTACCGTATTGATCACATCCTGTTCAAAATCGATCTCATTCTGCTCCAGCATCAGTCGCGCAGCCTCCCGGTGCCGCATTGCCAGCTTATACCGGCCCCTGGCCACCCCCCAGTCCACCACCGGAACAGACAGCGTCACCCTCACCTTTTCCTGATCCTCGGGGTTCTGGTAGGCCTCCGGGATATTACGGGCCGACTGGTTCAATCCGAGCGAGGCCGACAGGCTGCTGCTGAATTTGCTTTCCTTCCTGGCCTGCTCCACATCGCGGCTTGCATCCAGCAGCTGCAGGCGATTGTTTATAAAAACAGGATTGTTTTCCCTGGCCATGCTAAGCGCTTTCAGTGGATCGGGACTGACACCCGGGAGATTTTCCGGTAGCTTCAGGGTAATATCCACCGATTCATCCATCCTGAGAAAAGAATTCAGCCGCATCTTTGCCCTGTTCAGGTCCTTGCGGGCTGTTTTCAGCCGATTGCGACTATTGATCAGGTCGAGCTGCAATGTATACAGGTCCTCCTGAGAAACAGACGCGATAGCAAAACGCTTTTCCCCGATGGCATACAGGGTATCTGCATTGGCCAGGTTCCGGACAGCTATTTCCACGGTAACCTGTGCCAGTGCCAGGTCAAAAAAATGCTCAACAGCTTTCACGGCAATGCCACTGACCGATTCCAGGTATTCCTTCTTTGCAGCTTCAAAACGAAGGGGCGACATACGGTTATCCCATTTATAAGGATTAAATCCGATGAGCTGCTGCTCCAGCCCGACACGAATGATCGTGGTCGAATACTGCACGGGATTATTCCCCTTCAGATTCTCCAGCCGCCCCAGGTCAGAATCTACAAAGATCCTTCCACCCGTTTTGGTGATATTCTGATTCAGGGAGAGGTTCAGATAGGAACTCAGGGTTTGCTGCTCGACATAGTTGTAGGCGCTGTCGGCAAAGGAATATTCCTGTGTCAGCGAGCGGTTAAAATCAACCGGCGTGGAATTAAAATCGATGAAAGGCAGCTTCCCGGCCTTATAATTTTTGTACATCCAGTATTCCGCCAGGTAATTGTTCCGGGCAATAAACACATCGAGCGAACTGTCGCAGGCCAGGGTGATCACTTCATCCAGTGTCAGTTCATACCCGGATTCCGGGTTTTCCTGTCCCAAAACGCTTGAAAAATAAAAAAAAGAAATCAGTAATAAAACACAAGGTCTCATAATGCGATCTGTTTAGAAGTTGTCAAAATGCATAAATGGTCATGTGTCTGTTCAGAAGGTCCCATTTGCAAGGCTTGCTCGGTCCGAAAATGCGGAGTTTACTTGTCGTAAATGAGCAATTTTCGGACAAGCGTAACGCGGCAAACGGGACTTTATGGACAGACACTATTTAATATTCTTAACATGCAACCGTATAAACAATGGAAAAAAGAACACAATGGCGATCAGCGAGAACAGCAGTCCCCCGATCGTCCCCACGGCAAAGGAAAACCAGAAAGGTTCTTTCTGGCCTCCGATAAGAAAGGGCAGCAGTCCCAGCACAGTTGAAAAAACTGTCAGCAGCACGGGGATGATCTTATGATGATAGGCTTTCATGTACAGGCGCAGCGCCCGTTCCTTACTTCTCTTACGCATCCCCGGCCCTCCCCTTTGAAAATGATTATAGTCATTGATAATGTACAACCCCGAATTCACCACAATACCGGCCAGCATTATGAAAGCAGCAAAACCGCCCTGGTCGAAATTAAAGCCAAACAGGTAAAAAGTCAGAAAAACACCGATAAAGGATACCGGCACCAGTCCGATGATCGCCAGCGGCTGCGACAGGGATTCGAGCAGGATGGAGCAGATAAAAAACACGACACCGATCACCAGCAGGATCAGATAAAACTGGCTGTCATCTTCTCCGAAACGGTATGAATAATGCATTTTCTCAGCTTTATACCCGATGGGCAGTACAGTGCCTATCCATGCTTCCTGCTCATCGAGGTAACGGTCGGCCAGCTTGTAGGGACCGATAAAATCCCATGCCACCGTTAGAATATACTGCTGGTTTTCCTTGTATATGTCCGATCCTACCGGCTTTTTCACTATACTCCCCAGCTGCGCCACTTTATGGCTTACTTTTTCCGTGGCAACAGGCATGTTCCTCAGCTTCCACGCGCTGAAATCTGCTGCCTGGTCGGATACGATCGTTACAGGTACCAGCCGGCTACCGTCGAATACCGGACTTACCCGTCCGGAACGGCAGTTCTCCTGCAGGTTCTGAAAAAAACCGGACAGGGAAATACGGTATACCGACGATTTCTCAGGGGAAAAATCAAGACAAAATTCATCAGCCAGGGTCTGGTCCCATCTCACCCTGCCGGTGATCTCAATGTCCTTGACCCGGGCATTCCTGCCAATCGAATCGCGCAGCAAGGAAGCATATTGGTACAATTCATCGTAGTTGTACCCTTCGAAAATGATCTGGTTCGACTTATAGCCCGAATACAGGGCATTGCTGAACCCATCACCCACACCGTAGATGCTCCAGTAGTCCACCCCGCCGATGTGAATGGCTTTGGATATCAGCTCACCCATGAGGTGATAGGGAAAGGCCCCGCTTTCATGTTCCGGCCTAAAGGTTATCGTTATGGAACCGTTCTTATAGTTGCTTACGCGTGTTTCAAAAGTCTCAACCTCATCGTATGCCGAAATATAATTTTCCATCTTCTCCATCGCCGTGTTCAACTGGTGCACGGTACATCCTTCGGGCATCCGCGCCCGCACATACAGCCTTGTACGTCGCGGGTCATTATAAAAAGAATCTTCAAACACATGTTCGCTGAACAAACGCAGAGATCCGCCCACCACCTTTTCCAGCACCGGACGGGCACTGTGCACAAACCAGTCGCTTCCCAGCGCCGCGTTATACATTCCGGCCCACCATCCTTCCTTTTCGATCTTCTCCGGCAACCAGTGGACCGGGATCCCGAAACCCAGGATCAGCAGGATGGCAAAGGCAATCCTGTACCGCTTGACAAACAGGATGACCCCGCGGTAGGTGCCGCCAAAGCGGACCAGCATCCTCCGCCTCCTGTAAAATGCTTTGGAAGGCCTGACTGTCATGTTCATCTTTTCGATGAGGGAAGAGATGAAAAACAGAGCCACGAACAGCGATACCGTCAGGTTGGCGATCATCACCCACGAAAAATCCACCAGGTTCACTTTCTGCTCTTCCTTCAGGAAAAAGATCACGGTCATCGAGCCGATGGTGGTGAGGGTGGCTGCCAGCACGGCCAGAAATACATCGCGGTTGCGGTAGAGACGGTAATGATCGATCATCACAATGCTGTTATCGATGATGATGCCGAACGATACGGTGATCCCGGCCAGTGAATACAGGTGGATCTCCAGGCTGAGCAGGTGGTAAAGGAGGACGGCGATCACCAGGTTGGCGAGCAGGCTGACCGTGATCAGCAACACGTATTTCCACCTGCGGCTGACCAGCAACACGAACACCATCAGGAAAATCAGTGACAGTATGCTCCGGAAGGCGGTCTTTTTCATTTCTTTGGCAATATATGCCGTGGTATCATAAGTATTGATCAGCCCATAGCCGGGGGGGAGCGACCGGCCGATCTCCTGCATCTTCTCATGTACCGCCTTTCCTGTGCGCAGCTCATTGATCCCCGCGGCACTGTACAATACCACGTTGATGGTGTTCAACCCGTTGATCCGGTAATACCCTGACGGCGGTTGTTCCTTTTTCTTTATCGTTGCCAGGTCAGTGAGCATGATGATCCGGCTGCCTGCCCGTGCCACGGGAACATCATGCCAAGGGTCGGCGCTGTCCTGCATTTTTGTCCGCAGCAGCACATTATACCGGGTAACCGCTTCAGCATGTGCTCTGGTGATCCCCAGGGCTTCCTCCCTGAAAAAATGGCGGATTGACCGGACCACTTCATCCCGGTCGATTTTCAGACTTTGCATCAGACCCTGGTTGAGGGTGATAACCCATTCCATCCCTGTGGCACCGTAAACCTCTATGTTGTTCACGCCCCTGATTCCTGACATCTCAGGGACAATATGGTCGTTCGCGTAATCCTGTATCACGGACGGGAGGGCATGACCGTTGAGTGTCCATGTCATCAGTGTCTTTACATCATCGTTGCCGGTGCTGACCTCCACCACGGGATAGGTCACTCCCGGCGGGAAGGCATTGTAGGCGCGGCGTATGATGCAGGACGCGTTGAACCGTGCCATATCCATGTCCGTATGTTTGGAAAATTTGAGCGTGATCCTGCCGTTGCCTTTGCGCGAGACCGAGGAGATGTGTTCGAGCCCCTCCATGCCGCCAAGCATCCCTTCAAGGGGTGAGGTCACCTTCTGCTCAATCACCCGGGGCGATGCATCGTACCAGTTATAACTAACAGTTATGGACGGCAGTGTGCGCGAAGGGTACAGGCGGATGTTCAGCAGGGGCAGCAGGGCCGCACCGAGGATGACCAACACGAGGAAAACGATGATCACCGAGAAATCGGAAAATGCCGGCCGGTATGTTTTCGTGTTGTGTTGCATAGATCAGCAGATGCCGTGTTTTGGTTATTTCCGTTTGTTTTTTATCCGTACCGTCAGCCTGTCATACTGGTAATAACACAGGGGGATAAAAAACAGGCTGACCAGCGTGCCCAGGGTCATGCCGCCGATGATGCTCCAGGCCAGCGGACGCTGCAGGTCAGACCCCATCCCCCTGGTAAACAGGAATGGCACCAGGGCCAGTATGGTGGTAAGGCTGGTCATCAGGATAGGCTTCAGCCTGCGCTGTCCGCCCGTTACGATGGCCCGCAGGCAGCCGTATCCTTCCAGCCGCAGCCGGTGGATAGTGTCGATCTTCAGTATCGAATCGTTGACGATGATCCCGCTCATCACCACGATGCCGATCATGGACATCAGGTTGATGCCGGCCCCGGCGATCTTCAGCACAAGAAATGCGCCGAATATGTCGATGGGCACTTCGAGCAACACGATAAGCGGCAGAACCAGTGACTCGAACTGCGATGCCAGGATAAAATACAGCAGCAGCAACGAGATCACCAGGATCACGGCCAGATCACGGATCAGCTCCCGGCTGGTGAACCAGCTCCCGGTAAAGTCTGCCTCAAAATGCGGGTTGGCCGACACCAGTTGCCGTACGCGTACCAGCAGGGGACGGACATTCCCGGCTGCAACCTCAAAAGCCACCGGGTAATACTCCCCCTCTTCCCCTGCCGTGATGATTTTCAGCGTTTTACCACGGTCAACAGTCAGAAGGCCGGCCAGCGGCACCGCCTCTCCCTGTTCGTTCCGCACCCTGCTGTGGCGGATCACCTCATGGAGACTGTTCGATGCATCTCCCAGCACCACGGGGATGAACTCCTGGTTGCCGGAGATCATAAACACATCATTCCGGCGAAAAGCTTTTTTCAATTCGCGGTACACATCATCCCATGCCAGTCCGTACACCTGAAGCAGGGCCGCATCAATCCGCAGTACCATCAGCTCGTCATACACCACCGGGTCGACAGCCTGCTCCGTGATGCTATCCTGCAACTGACGAACGAGGCGGTCAAGCCGCGACCGGTAATCCCGGTCATTGGCCCCCGCGTACCTTAGCCGGGCTTCCAGCGCCGGTTCGTCACCGGAAAAAATCATTTCAAACACATTCTCCGTCTCCTCAAAACGCCATACAGCCGAAGGATAACCGTCAGCCAGCATCCGGTTGAGCTGTCTCTGCAGAGAATCGAGCATGCCGGGGCCTGCGGCTTCCAGGTACACCATGGCTTCAGCCGCCGATCCCGGCATATGCCTGTCAAGCAGAAACTGTTGCTTACCGGTCAGCACCGTCGAATACGAAATATAATCCCCGCATCCCTCAAGCAACTGCCCAACCCTGCGGTTGTTTTCTTCCGGCGTTACCCGCTCGTTCCAGTCAATGCTCAGCATGACCTCACTTTTGGTGAGCGGCGGAAACTTTTCTTTTTTCAGGTGATAAAAAAGGTAAACGGTACCGGCCAGCATCAACAGCACCATGATCCAGACCTGTCCCTGCCTGCGAAAGGTCAGGAACAGAACTTTCTCATACAGCTTTTCATAATTCAGCCTGCTGATCCGGCCCGGTACAGAAGTGTTACCACGTGCGGTCCTCTTGCGGTACAGAAGATGATAATACACGGGCAGCAGGGTGACAGAAACCAGCAGTGACACGAAGAGGCCGATGGCCACGGCCACGGCCTGGTCATAAAACAGGGCGCCGGAGATCCCCCCGATGAAGATCAGCGGGATAAACACCGCGCAGGTGGTCAGCACGGCGCTCAGCATGGGACGAAAAACCTCGTTGGTCCCCCGGATGCAGGCCTGCACAAGTCCTGTGCCCCGCGTGCGGTACTGGTGTATGTTGTCCACCACGATAATGGCATTGTCGATCATCATGCCGATGCCCAGGATCATGCCCGACAGGGAAACAATATTGACCGTGAGCCCGGCCAGGTAAAAAAACAGCAGGGTAACCACCAGCGATACGGGTATGCTGATGCCGATCAGCAGGGGCAGCCGGGGTTCCTTTAAAAACAGGAACATCACCATGAAAGCCAGCAGGGCGCCCACCAGCAGGTTCTGCTTCAGGCTGGCAATGGAATAATCGAGCAAGCGGGTCTGGTTGCGGCTGATGGTAAAGTCGATGTCGGGGTAATCCGCTTTAAACAGACTGATAAGTCTGCCAAGCTCCTCCTTCAGATCCTTCATCCGGGCATCGCTCTGCTTGATCACGGCGATCAGGATGGCATCCTTCCCGGCGGCAGTGATAAACCCTTCCCTTTCCTGGGGGTGATAATACACTTCGGCCAAATCGCGGATCTGCCATATCCGGTCTTCCTTTCGCAGGTACACCTGCTCAATGTCTTTTGTTGTCAGCAGCCGGTTGCCCACCCGCACGGAATAGCGGTAATGGCCATCCTGTATCAGCAGGTTTCCCAGGTCGATATTACTCTTCTGCAGTGCCGTTTCTATATCGGCAAGCGTCACACCCGTGGAGGTAAGCCTTTCCTCATCCGGCACGATCAGGATCTCGGGAAACACCCGTCCGCTGACATCTGCCAGTGTTACCGAAGGAAGCTGCTCGATACGTTTCCGGATCACCTGGCCCGCGAAATTGCTCAGGTGAATGAAAGGAGAAGATACCGGGAACAGTTGGGAATGGCCTTCCGCAGTCTTGCTGCCCTGCCCTCCTGCCTGAACCGTCTCCTTTGCCATATCTGCCTTCCCCTGCATATGGGCATACCGGACTTTCTTATTCCCCTGATCATCCTTCAGGGTCAGCGCCAGGTAAAATACAGGGATATCGGTAGCGCTTGCCCTGATCACTTTGGGCCGGTCGAGCTCACCGGGCAGTCCGCCCATGGCCTGGTCGATCTTTTCATTCACCTCGATATAAGCGTAATCGACAGCCGTGCCATATTCAAAGCCGAGTTGGATCACCGCGCTGCCGGCACGGGTCTCACTTTTTATGTCATCCAGGTGGCTCAACTGGTTCAGTTGCCGGCGCAGTGGCTTCACAACGGTATTTTCCAGCTCCCTGGCCGGGGTGTTCTCATCGCTGATGTGCACAGATATTTTTGGTATATCCACATCGGGCATCAGGGATACGGGCAGCAGGGATGCTGCTACAAATCCCAGGATCAGCACCGCGATGGCGGTCATGGTTACAGCTACGGGACGGTGTAAAAGAAAATCTACCATGGGCCTGGCGGGTTTTTGGATTATTGGATGGTTACCGGTGATTCATGGGCCAGGTTCAGGTTGCCTGAAACGATCACCGTATCCCCGGGGGCCAGGGATGCGACCTTGTCCGGGTGGGCGATCACCGCGCAGTTGGTACTGTTCTCGTGAAGCACCTGCACGTAGGTCCAGTAAGCGATGCCACCGGTATATTTAAACAGTACCTCCTGGTTTTGCCGCAGCACCACGGCCTGCCGGGGCACTACGAGCTGACCGGGTATGTTGTTTTCAATATACACCTTCACGTTCATGCCGTCCATCAATCCCTTCGCCCCCGGTGTTTGTGCCGCCACCTGCACCAGCCCGTTCTCATCGATCACGGGATTGATCTCGACTATCTCTCCTCTGAATGAACGGCCGGGATCAGAAAACAGTGCGATCCTTACGGGCTTGTGAAGGTTGATCCGGCTGATCTCGGTCTCCAGCACAGAAAATTCCACCCTGTACCATTGGCGGTCCAGCAGGGTGCAAAACGCTTTTCCGGCAGGCACATGTTCATGTATCTTATACTCCAGGTTGGCCAGTATGCCGGTAAAGGGAGCGTTAAGCACCGAGCCCTGCAGGTTGGCTTCTGCATTTTTCAGGGCATGCAGCGCATCCAGGTACCCGGAGCGGATGCGGGCCACCTGCATCACACCGGGGGGGACCGATGCACTGTCGGCCGGCTCATAGCCCTGCCCGATCAGCAGGTCCTGCAAATCGATTCGTGCTTTTTCCAGGTCCAGCTCAGCCTGCCGGCAGGCCTGCCGCAACTGATCCTGCCTGAGCCGGGCAATGACAACTCCTTTACGCACGCGGTCGCCGTTACGGTAATTCAGTTCAGCCAGCACCCCGCCGGCATCAAAGGTCAGCACACTCTTCCGGCGGGCCGACAGTTTCCCGTTGCTCACCATCTCCTCTTTAAAAGTGCCTTCCTGCACCACCATCACCTCCACCGGATTCTTTTCAGGAAGGTACGCCCGTTTGCTTTCCTTATTTTCCTTTTCCCCATCAGGATTTTTCGCCGAACAAGCCAGCACCAAAGGACAAAGAAAAAAAATCAGCCTTGTGTTCATTGTTGGTTGAATTTGGGATTTAGTTCTGTCTAAACTAATAAAATACTTTTAAATGATCACAAAAAATATGCTTAAATGCAAATAACCATCCTGCATTCATCACCAAAACGACATGCCCCTGAATAAAGACTCGTGGTATTAAATTCCTGCCAATTCATGAAATTTAAAGAGACCTTGCAAAAAGGGATAACAACTATTAGATACATTGGTATTTGCTTTTTGCAAATATCTATTCTAAGTTGTAAATCAAAAATGGATTTTCATCTGACAACTGAAGAGCTATAATTTGTAATTCATTTTTATCTATAACGAATTTATCAACATAATCGGGTAATATTATTTTTTCGATTAAATCACCTTTCCAATCAAATTTAAGTATAATGGATTTTTGAGATGTAAGTTCTTCCGGACTAATATCCATCTTATATTTATTATATAAAACAAAAATATTATTATTTGTAAGATAAACATCACTAAAAAAATGCCATGCTCCCTTAGGTGTTGAATATTGATCGTCACTCCCTATAACCCTCGTTTTCTTCTCTTTGGTTTTTACTGAAAGAATTTTATTGAAATTAAAATCAAAAATATCGATCTGGTTGATAAATTGATAGGCCACTAAAATTCTGTCACATGAGGGTTTGATTTTTATAATATTTTTATACATCATTAATCTATTCCCATCATTAATACCAGGATATGCGGGAACATTTTTATTAATCTTAATTTCATTTGTTATAAAATTGTATAAAAAGAAAGCTCCTTTATACTCTGAAATACAATTACCAATAATATATTCATCCTCCTGAAAATATACATTTACCGGCATACCAATCTCTCTCGGAAATACAATGGATTTAATGACTTTATTATTGGTCAAATCAATTTTTTTGAACATCTTATGATTCAGATCCTCCAACCAAATCGTATTATCTTGAATAACCGTTTTGCACGAGTATGTCAGTTCACCCTCGAAAAACTCATTTGGCCCGTTACCAGGATCTCCAAAACTTTTTATGTGCTTAAAATCAGGGTATTTATAAAGGTGAAAATAATTCGTATCACAGTTACTCATTGACCTGAATAGAAACAATGAATCCATCAGGATCATATTAACCGGACAAACCATATTTATTGGTAAAACTTTTCTTGTTTTCAAGCCAGTTACCCTTTTAAAATCATGTATATCAACCTGTTTTTCGTTTCTATTTGAACAACTTAGGCTAACAATAGAAAAAACAAGGCTGTAAATTAAAATATTTTTCATTCTACTATTATATTAATTTTCTCAATATTGCTTTCATGACTGGGTTTACATGAAAATACAATTAAAATTAACACCAAATATAAACCGTATTACTAATAAAAGTGTTTCAGTTCTCATATATTGCAGTCATTTTCAATATCACTGAAATATCCAATCAACCACCAAAACATATTCCTCAAATAACTTCAGATCTACATAGGCATAATTAAAAATATCATCCCTACTGTGTTGCAAACTTGAAATACTATCTGTAAAAGGAAAATCATTAACCTCTATAGTGTTTACACTCTTTGTGTTATTAACATTACAATTAGTAAGGATAATTAATAAAATAAGTGAGAAAAAATAGACTATATGTTTTAATTGTCCCATTTTTATTTTTTATAATTAATAATTACGATATCATTTGCATTAAAATAATTATTTAGGGGATATTCAATTTCCGCAGGAAAAAGCAATAATTGAAATAATACACAATATCGCTTTATTTTTCATTTCTCCTGATTTTAAATAATCTGAATTTTATCTTATTTTCATCAAATTCATCTGATTCTATATGGTTGCTGGAAATGTACAATCCTTCTTCGGTCATAAAGGACATTCTCGGATTATATTCATTTTCCGGCAACAATGTTTCACCAACAACTTCAAAATCAGTGTTTATTATAATTATTGAGAATTGTGTTGGATATCGCGATATGCTCATAAGATTATCATCTTTATTAAGGCCTTTCCCTATAATAAAGAAACGATAATATAATCTATTACTAAAATCATAATAAATACTTGAATAACGCGATGACTCAACATGTTTTTTCATGTTATGATGTTCATTTACAGGTATTTTTTTATTTCCATAATAATTACTCCTGGCTTCATATTCAATCAGTGAAACATGATCATTGGTTACAAATAATTTATCCGACCCACAAAATGAATATACAAACTGACTTCTATCCGTGGCCACTGAATAAAACGGAGAATATACTTTATTGTTTACCAATAGATTAGGATAACTTACCGGATTCACTAATAGTGTATCATTTATCAAGTCATATACCGCTGAAAGTTTATTATCTTCGAAATCATTTTGAGTTCTTGGCTGATAATAAAAAACTGAATTCAAAATAATTTTATTTTTTAGCAATACATAATCCATCGACAATGATGATAATGGCGGGGCAACCCAGAAAGGTTTTCGGTTTGCAGGATTATCACTAATATTCAGAACTTTTTTAATTAAGCCTTTTTTATTAACAATATAGAGTTTTTGCAAATTTGTCTGTTTATTACAAATTATAATAGAATCCAAATCTATTATTTTATAACCTCCCACTTTCCCAATGCCGTTAGGGCCTTTCAATTCAATATTTACAATATGAGAGAGTTTAGAAGAATCAACCGAAAAGAACAAAATAGAATTCGTTCTATCATCCAGATATGCAATAAAATTATGACCAAAACCATCTGTATAATGTTTAATACAAGTTGAGAAACAATCAATTGTATCGGCAATAGGAATTACAATTTTTTGATCACTCGGGTATAATTCATACGTATGTCTCTTGTTTTTACTATTACAAGAATAAAACAGAAAACAAGTGACGGCAAAAATGAAATATTTACTCATAATTTATTCATTATTCAATTATAACAATCCAGGTTGCATACAAGAATATATGCATCCTGGAAAACATAATAAAGCTTTAACAACCTCCTATACAATATTGAAGACACCACATTGAGTTTGCACAGTTCCCCCACCCCTCGAAGTATGAGCAATGAAATGGTGTACCACCGGGGCATCTTGGATCTTCTGCTTCAGCAATATTCATCTTAATAAGATTGTCTATACTGTTTGAACCAAACACATTTTTTTTGTTGACAATTGAAAAATTAAAAGCAATTGCACAAACTATAAATGCAAATGATATCGATTTAAAAATAATTTTCTTCATTTTTCCACAATTTTAAATTATTATTACACATTAAGACTATTCCAACTTTTTTAAACCATTTAAAAAAGTCATTAATTCTACTTTGACACATTCAATTATTTGAATAACATCTATTTATATCTTTTTGCCGAATTAAATGCCTTCTTAAAATCATCTGTAGTATTTTATCAGGATTGTTCATTTCACATATTATCAACACATGCATAAGTTGCTCGATATCCCATGCTGAAAGTAAGGGAAAATTCTTAAAATTCAACAGTTTTTCCCGGAATATAAATAAAAGCAGTAGCATGTTTAATGCAATTTGATGGTATCATGCGATCCATTTTCTGGTTTGAAATTGATGCATACCCAGCACAGATTTTGCTTCCTTGAAGGTATGTTCAATAAAAAAGCGTTGCGCTTGCATGTAGGCGATAGCCTCAGACGTATATTGAGCTAAATCCACATTACCCAATGCGTAATTAATTTCAACTTTACGTTTTTTAATCGATTTGCGTATCATCAACAAACGCTTACTGGCATGATGGGACTCGCCATCCCAGATATATACCGGTTTAAAGTGATACAGGCATTTTAATTTTCCTTTGGCTGTGTTTCGGACTTTTAACTCTTTAAAATCATCCTGGCTTAGGGTTTTATGGTACTGGCTTACTGGTAGAGAAGCTTTATCGGTTTTTAGTTTGCTTGGTTTCCTGCCCCGGTTCGATTTACGTTCAGGAATTTGTATTTCAGGTTCTTCAAGAAAAATATGTTGGTTTTCCCGTACGTCCATCAAGAAAGGAATGGCCATATGATCAATCGCATCGGTCAGTTTTTGATCTGCACCATAATAGGCA
>CAZBJH010000055.1:0-21269 GCA_964492185.1 uncultured Bacteroidales bacterium
GGATTTAAAATGTGAGCAGCAACGCGGATATCGGACATTATGGACAAACACTAAACAGCCATATTTTACGTTACTGTATATTATCAGGATTTATTGTAAATTTGGACTGATAAATTAAATGCTATGAACCTTTTCAGATTAATGTTATTTATGCTGCCGGCATTCTGTCTGTTTGTTGCATGTGAAAAAGATGACATAACAGATGAGAGTGAATTGATGATCACTGTTGAAGACTCCGGATTCTTAACGGAAGAGCTTTCAACAGGAATTACAGATCTGTCATCTGAAGAAGAACCGCTTATTTATCCCAATCCCTTTAAAACCAACTGCTACCTTCTGATCCCTGAATATACCGGACGGATGGTAAAGGTGATCATTTCAGATGATACCGGTAAGTTTAAAGTAATCAGGGATAGCAGGAACCAGGGAGAAGAAACTATCACCCTCAAATTCAGTAAAGTACCCGCGGGAAACTATCTTTGCGATGTACAGATAGATGAAATGGTTTTCAGGTATGAATTGCTTAAAATTGAATAAATAAATGCGCTTAAGAGTATTACATATTTTTATTTTATTCCTTTTATCTATACCTGTAATAATAAATGCACAGGAATTAAAATACGGATTGACCCTGGGCAGTAATCTTAGCCTGGTAAATGTGCGATCCGAATATACCCTGCCCGATGATTATCATTACAGTCCGTTGCCGGGAATAAATTTTGGTTTCGTTTCCACTATGAATATCAGCGATCATTTAAAACTGAACGGAGGTGTTGTTTTTTATGCTATCCGCAGCCGCGGCAACAATACTGTTTATTACCGGAATGAGCTGGGACAGGAAACAAAAAAAATATCGAAAATCAATATAACCAACAACTACATACAGATAAAATTCAATCCCGTTCTTCTAATCACTGAAATGATCCATATCGGAACAGGGCTTAATATGAATGTAATGATTAATTCGAAAACCAAATTCATCGATTACTCAACCAATCTTAGGTTAGCAAATTACCACTACGACCCGATCTGTGTTTATGTTCCTGTTTTCATTAGCATTGAAACCAATTACCTGACCTTCAACATTGGTTTTAACAAAGCCCTGGGCAGCAGGATCAAAGACCAAAGCAGCCTGATAAATGAAATTGATAATCACCTGTATCTTGAGATGAATTATTTCTTCAATAAATAAACAAAATATGTTACTCCGCCATTATTCTAATCTGATTCTGCTACTTATCATTATTTTTAGTTATTCAACATCGTGTAAAAATCATGAAACGGATGAAAATGTCCAGCTGCCTCCACATACGACAAAAAAACAGATGCCAGCTGTCTGTATTTGGGACGGGATAAATATACGCGAAGCACCAACACTGAATTCACGGGCATTTTCCAACTTAAGCCTGGGTGAATCGGTTACCTTTCTCGGCATATCAAAAGAGGATTCAGTAAAGAAAGGCCTCATATATGATCACATAGAGCTTTCAGACGGAACAACCGGCTGGGTCGCTGAATGGGCATTGGTGAAGGATGCCCGGACAGCAGTTGTAACTGACACCACTTCAATTTATAAACGGCCTGATTTGCTGACATTCACTGCTCAGCATTTTAATCCAATGAATATTATTGCCATAAATAATAAGAAAGACCAGTGGATAAAAGTAACCGGTGAACGCAAAAGACTGTATGGCTGGATTGAAATGAACAACGTATCGTCCGATAAAACAGACATTGCTTTGGCATTGCTAACGACCCGGAAACTAAAAAACAAAAAAGATCAACCTGTTTATGAAATTATCGATGATATTTTGAAAAATAATCCTTATCCGGCTTCGTTATTCGTTGAAACGCTAAAACATTTCTCCAGAAAAGAAAAGGAAAATGCCAGGCTTGAGGAAAAAGACAAGCATTCCCGGGACTAAGTATTTTATCCCCATATGATCTGAATTTTATATTCCCGAATGGTCAAAAAAATAAAAAAAGTAATAAAGCAGATCAACAAAAGAAGATTTCTCTTCATCTTCTTAAAAGCTTTAGTGGCTTTCATTATACTAGTGGGGATATTATTTTTTTTGGTGTACACTGGATTATTTGGAACCCTCCCCACGAAGACCGGGCTGAAACATATTCAAAACTACGTTGCCTCTGAAGTTTATTCTGATGAAGGCAAACTCCTTGGCCGGTATTATCTGCAAAACAGGACAACAATTTCTTATGAACAAATACCCGAATTTTTCATTCATGCCCTGATTGCTACTGAAGATGTACGATTTATGAAACATAAAGGTATTGACTGGAGGAGCATGCCGCGGGTACTTTTCAAAACAGTATTACTTAGGGACGAAAATTCAGGCGGTGGCAGTACAATTACACAACAGCTGGCAAAAAATCTGTATCCAAGAAAAGATTACTGGATCATAACTGTTCCGGTAGCTAAATTTCGTGAAATGATCATTGCCCGGCGCATTGAAAAGGCATATAGTAAAAAGGAAATACTTGAATTGTATTTAAATACTGTTTCATTTGGTGAAAACACGTATGGCATAGAGACGGCTGCAACCCGTTTCTTTAATAAAAATGTTCAGGATCTGAAAATAGAAGAATCTGCCGTGCTGGTCGGAATGCTGAAAGCAACTGATTATTATAATCCGAAAAAGCATTATGACAGGGCCCTGGCAAGGAGAAATGTGGTATTGAACCAAATGGTAAAATATCATTTGCTCGATACTGTTGAGGTCAGTGTATCAACAGCGTCACCTATCAAGCTGGATTATGTCCGGTATTCACATTATGAGGGCCCTGCACCCTATTTTCGTGAACAACTCCGGTTAAAACTGGAAAGCTTTCTTGATGAATACAATAAACAAAACAACACAAACTATAATTTATATACCGACGGACTAAAAATATATACTTCTCTGAATTATGATCTTCAACTCTATGCCGAGCAAGCTGTGTATGAAAATATGGCACGCCTGCAAAAGCTATTTGACAGGCACTGGAAGACACGTGATCCATGGGGAAGAAATACGAATATCATTCTTAATGAGCTAAAGAAAACAAAACGGTATAAGCAGCTTGCAAGCCAGGGAATGAATGAGGATGAAATTATGACGCATCTTTCTGCACCTGTTAAAACAGAAATTTTTTCCTGGGAAGGAAGTAATATACAGGAAATGAGTCCGTTGGATTCAGTGAAATATTATCAGAGGTTCCTTCATGCAGGTTTGCTTTCCATGGAGGCAAAAACTGGATTGATCCGGGCATGGGTCGGTGGTATCAATCATAAATATTTTCAATATGACCATGTAACTTCAAAACGGCAAGCTGGCTCTGTTTTTAAACCTTTTATTTATGCGGCAGCGCTTGAAAACGGAGCTGATCCCTGTGATTTTTTCCCAAATGACAGTGTAGTCTACGAAGATTATAATAACTGGATACCCCGGAATGCCGACAGACAATACGGAGGATATTATTCATTGAAAGGGGGATTGACACAATCCGTAAACACCGTGAGTGTTCATCTGCTTATGAAAACAGGATTTGATGAAACAAGCAAACTTGCCTCAGAAATGGGGATCCGTTCCGACCTGCCAAAAGTTCCTTCCCTGGCATTGGGTGCAGCTGAAGTATCCCTGTATGATATTGTAAAGGCTTATGCAATTTTTCTAAATAGGGGAAACAAGGTCCAACCCCTTTATCTGAGGATGATAAAAGATAAATATGACAATATCCTTTATTCAAATTCCCTATCCGCGAACAGCACAAGGATCATTCAACAGGAAACAGCCGATATTATGGTAGCCTTGCTGGAAAATGTAGTGAACAATGGTACTGCTTCAAGTCTGCGAACAGTATATGGTTTTACAAATGAGCTGGCTGGAAAAACAGGAACAACGCAAAATCATTCGGATGGATGGTTCATTGGATTCACTCCCGATCTGATTACCGGAGTATGGGTTGGCGGAGAAAATCCCATTATCCGCTTCCGTTCACTGGCATTAGGACAGGGTTCAGCAACTGCTTTGCCATTATGGGCAAATTTTATGAACAAAATCTATGGTGATCAGGTCTACAGGCATTCGAGGCAGTCAGCCTTTCAATTACCGGAAAATATCATGGAAAAACTCGATTGTGAAGAATTTTCAGAAACAGAACCAGATTTTCTTGATAAAATCTTTAAAAAAAGCGACAAATCAATTATTGAGATCATCAAAAATATATTCAGAAGAAAAGATAAAAATGATAATAACATAAATAATAACGATGACAAATAATTAATACTCCGGAAAAATCCGTTAATTTTATAAAGAGCATATATTATTGATCTAACATGTATGAGTCATAAAGACTAAAACATTAAACTCTATTATGCGAAAAATCAAGATCATTGCAAATGGCCAGGCATATTTTGCAGAGCTTTATGAAACGCCAACCGCCAATGAGATATACCATTCCCTGCCGTTATCAGCACCGGTGAGCACCTGGGGGGAAGAGCTTTATTTTTCTCTTCATGTCAAAATGCGGCTTGAACCTGATGCGCGTGAATTGGTGGAACACGGAGACCTGGGATACTGGCCGGTTGGAAGTGCCTTTTGTATATTTTTCGGCCCTACACCTGTAAGTACGGGCGAACAACCCCAAGCCGCCAGTCCGGTAAATGTATTCGGGAAAATGAAAGGTGATTATTCTTTATTGCGTGAAGTCCGCCCGGGTGTAAATGTTATTGTTGACGCGGCTGAATAAATACTTTTTTTTAATAACTGCAATTTCAATTACTTTACAGTTGGATGAACCATATTATCATGTTATGAAAAACCTGTCCGGAATTATCGGAATAATGATCATACTTTGTTTTCTTTCATGTGAAGACCGCAAAGCAGAATACATACTTGCTATAGTAGACTCTCATGGCGCCATTGAGCAAGGATGGGTCGACCAGTTAAGGGAACTACGTCCAAATGACTCAATACTAAATTATTGCATCAGCGGCAATACCATTGGATTTGACAATCTTAACCGTGATACATTAAATACAATTAAAAACATTAATAAATATATAAACAAGGCTGTAACATCATCAACGTTCATCATCCCCTATCGAACAAATTCACATCAATTACTGTTGATGTTATTCATCTGAATGAAAAAGGGTACAGAATGATGGCCGGTATCATAAACAAAGAACTATCTGAATAGATCCACCCGTTCCCACGCGTATTTTAATAATTGTAAAAACACCAGGTGACTGCTATAACCTAAAAATAAAATTGCGATGGTAACTTACCACTGTTTTAATAAAACGAATATTTTAAGTCCGGTTATCCTGACCGTTATATTGTTCCTGTCAACATTCAAACCGGTATCCGGGCAGGATAAATTACAGGAAGATGTCCTTTATATCTATGCAGGGTCTGTTGAAAAAACACTGAGATCATATTAAAAGTAACCTGATCCGAATTCGTATTTTTACCGTATGTATGCCATTATTGATATAGAAACTACAGGTGGAAATGCAACCAGTGATAAGATCACTGAAATAGCCATCTACATTCATGATGGTGAAAAGATAGTGGATGAGTTCGTTTCACTTATCAATCCGGAAAGAAAAATCCCGTATCATATAACAAATCTCACTGGCATCACCGACGGGATGGTGGCAAATGCACCCAAATTTTATGATGTTGCCAGGAAAATTGTTGAACTAACCGAAGGAAATACATTTGTTGCACATAATTCCAATTTTGATTACAGTTTTGTTAAAAGTGAATTCCAACGGTTGGGATATCAATATAAACGTGATCAGCTATGTACAGTCAGGCTCAGCCGAAAGCTTATCCCCGGGTTACGTTCATACAGCCTCGGCAAACTTTGTAATGAGCTGGGGATAAGCATAAACGGCAGGCACCGTGCCGCCGGTGATGCCTTTGCCACAGCAAAGTTGTTTGATATCCTTATCGGCCTTAACAGGATAAATGGTTCCTCCTTTCTGGAAATCCCGGGTATTAACGACAAAGATATCCACCCTAAGCTAAATAAGGCACTTTTTAAAACCCTGCCTGAAGAGCCGGGAACTTATTATTTTTTTAATGAAGACAATGACCTGATCTATATCGGCAAAAGCAAAAATATCAGGCACCGCGTATTGCAGCATTTTAATAATAACACTACCCGGCGTGCTATTGAGATGAGGCAAAACATTGCAGATATCGGTTATGAAAAAACCGGCAGTGAACTGATAGCCCTCCTGAAAGAATCGGAAGATATCAAATCACTAAAACCGCGTTATAACCGGTTACAGAGAAGAACCCTGTACCAGTACGGACTGTATTACTATTATGATAAAAAAGGATACCTCCGGTTTGTGCCCGACAGAATTTCCGGGAGAAACGAAGCTCCGCTCATTACCTTTACGTCAAAAAAGCAGGCTGTTCAAAATATAAATCATCTGATCGAAGAATATCATTTGTGTCAGAAACTTGCCGGTGTATATACATCGTCCGGATCCTGTTTTCATCATGAAATAGGAGAATGCAACGGAGCCTGCGTGGGTAAAGAGCCTCCCGGACTTTATAATACCAGGGCAGAGGAAGTTGTCCGTTTATTTCAGTATGATACCGATAATTTTATTATCCTGGACAAAGGCAGGAATGAAAGCGAATATTGCGTTGTAAAAATTGATCATGGTTGTTACAAGGGATATGGCTATGTTGATTCCGATGCGATCGGACATGATCCCGGACTACTGCACGACTGCATCAAACAATCACCTGATAATAAAGACATACAGCAAATCATTCGGAATTATCTCAGGAAAAACAAGGTGAAAAAAATCCTGCCCTATGATTAAATGTCTTGCAGTCAAGTCAATAATTATGGTGCCTGCCTATAAAGCATCATCCAGTTTCCGGTTTTGCTTTTTGGCATAAGCTCTTCCGTATTCATTATGTTTACGGGAATTTTTAATGATATAAGTCTGGTCCCACGGACAATCATCAGGGCCCAACTGAATGATCCTGGGTTCAGGATAATTTTTGTCAAAATAACTACCTGCATTCCGCCTGCTGCTTCTCTGTATGCCACAACCGGCAATACCAAATATAAAGAAAAAAACTATCGGAACATACAATTTGTTTCTGCTCATCTCTTTCATGCAACATTTTTTTATATGAATGCTAATTCTGATTAAAAGAAAATCTATTGTTGAATAACATCATTTTGCATATAACTATTCAAAATTTAAGCCATTCTGATTTTGTTACCCGGGGAATTCATTTACCAGCTAAAGATCATCCATAATTGTTCCATTTCCTTCCCAGGTGTAGAATTATTCTACACTTTTCATCAAGGTTTACCGAACTAAAAAAAATCCGGAATCCGCTTCATTTTATTGTTTCAAAAAAAATAAGCAGCTGTCACCCTTATATAGAGTGATCATGTAAATTTTCTGCTTTACAGTGCATGTTTCACATAATCCTATTCTGCAAAAGGATGTATCCTGTTGGTATAAATATTGTCCTGGTAAGTAAAAAAACATTATGCCTGAACTACCGGATGTTGAACTGATGAAACAGCGTATTGACAAAAACGCGTTAAATAAGACCATTAAAAAAGTTACCACACGTTCATCACGTGTATTTAAAACAACGGCCGGTGAAATAGAAAAGATAAAAAACGGGAAAATAACAGCTGTATCAAGAACAGGCAAATACCTTTTTTTGCATATTAATGAAAACACTGTTATTGTAATGCATTTTGGAATGACCGGTAACATGATTACAGGACAAACAATAAAAGAAGATGAAAAGTATATTCCCCTGCTTCTTGAACTGGGCAATGGCCGGCAACTGGCTTACTATATTACAAGAAAGCTTGGCAGGATTGACATCACAGAAAACAAAACAGAGTATCTGAATAATAATGATATTGGCCCGGATGCTATGGAAATATCAGAAAAGGAATTTGCCGAATATCTTGCCGGATCAAAAAAAATGATCAAACCTGCATTGATGGACCAATCATCTGTTTCCGGCATCGGTAATATCTATGCAGATGAAATATTATTTCAGGCAGGTCTTCATCCTAAAGCAAAAGCAAATAAGCTTACCGGTAAATCAGTAAAAAAACTGTATGATGCCATGCATGACGTGCTGAAAAAAAGTATTGACAGTGAAGCTGATCCTGAAAAAATGCCTGGAAATTTCCTCATTCCTCACCGTGATGAAGGTGAAAATTGTCCCAAATGTAAGGGACAAATAAAAAAATATAAGGTTTCAGGACGGGGAGGGTACTACTGCCCCCAATGCCAGAAAAAATAATTCACTATGCCTATACATAACCAGGATATCGCCAGATCATTAAATCAACTGTCAGACCTGCTGGAGATTGACGGTGCCGACCCTTTTCGTGTGCGTGCTTACAGAAACGCGGCCCATGTAGTTGAAGACATGTCAGAAAATATTTCCGGCATGGTGGAAGAAGGAAAAGATCTTTCCAAACTTCCCGACATTGGTAAAAGCATGTCGGATAAACTCGTTGAATTCGTTAAAAAAGGTAAGCTTAAACAGTTGGATGACATGAAAAAGAAGGTGCCGGTAGACACGGATGAACTCATGCAAATTCAGCAGCTGGGAGCAAAACGGATCGGGATCCTGTATAAAAAACTAAAAATTACAAATATTAAAAAACTAAAAAAAGCAGCAGAAGATAATAAGATCAGCAAACTGGAAGGATTCGGGAAAAAAACACAGGAAAAGATCCTTGATGAAATTGAACGGTTTCTGGAAAGTGGCGGAGAAAAACGTTTCAAATGGGCTGTTGCAAGTGATATTGTAACGTCTTATTTGGAATATATCGAAAAATACAAGGGTATAAAAAAACTAATCCCGGCCGGTAGCTACCGGAGAAAAAAAGAAACAGTGGGTGACGTGGATATTCTGGTCGTCTGTGATGATAACAAAAAGATCATGGATCATTTTGTACAATATGATGAAGTCGATGATATCATAGCTCAGGGAAAATCCAAAACAACCGTCCTGCTGAAATCAGGCATACGGGTTGACCTGAGAGCTGTCCCGGATAAGGGATATGGTGCAGCCCTGCTCTACTTTACCGGTTCCAAAGAGCACAATGTGGCTTTGCGTAAAATGGGACAGAAAAAAGACTGGAAGATCAATGAATACGGAATTTTCAAACAGGACAAACAAATTGCCGGTAAAACAGAAAAAGAAATGTACAAGAAGCTGGGGCTTAATTATATTGAACCTGAGCTGCGGGAAAACAGGGGAGAAATAGAAGCATCGAAAAAAAATAAACTACCCAAACTCATTACCCTTGAGGATATAAAAGGTGATCTGCACACCCATACAAATGCCACGGATGGTAAATATTCATTAAAGGACATGGTGAATGCCGCACGCGAAAAAAAATACCAATATTATTCCATTAGTGACCATTCAAAAAGGGTTACCATGGCTCACGGGCTGAACGAAAAGCGACTGGAACAGCAGATAGAAGAAATCGACAAGCTGAATGAAGAATTTAAAGATATCCGTATTTTAAAATCAATTGAAGTGGATATTCTTGAAGACGGACATTTGGACCTGGATGATTCGGTGCTGGAACAGCTTGACCTGGTTGTTTGCTCTGTCCACTATAACACTAATCTTTCGCGGAATAAACAAACCAAACGGGTATTACATGCAATGGAAAATCCTCATTTTAATATTTTCGCGCATCCCAGCGGAAGACTTATTGGCGAACGCCACCCTTATGATATTGACATGGAAAAAATTATTAAAGAAGCCAAAAACAACGGGTGTTACCTGGAGATCAATGCAGACCCCAGGCGTCTGGACCTTTCCGATGTCAATGCAAAAATGGCAAAAGACCATGGTGTGAAGATCGCCATATCTACCGATGCACATTCCATAAGCAACCTTGATAATATCCGGTTTGGAGTTTTCCAGGCGCGCAGGGCATGGCTTGAAAAAAATGATGTGCTCAACACCCATACCTGGAAGCAACTGAAAAAACTGTTAAAACGATAGCTTATGGCCGGAAAAAGTAACAAAAATCCTTATATTGAAAAATCCGGGTTTTCTTTTAACCCTGTATCAAAAATATCAAAAAAACAGGCTAAAGAAGAAATTGACCGGTTGCGCGTGGCCATTGAACACCATAATTACCTTTACTATATAAAAAACCAACCCAAAATTTCGGATGATGCCTTTGATAAACTTTTCCGGCAGCTGGTGGAACTGGAAGAAAAATTTCCCGGTTACGATTCACCGGTTTCACCTACCAAAAAGCTTGGTGCATCTCCTGTTGATGAATTAAAAAAGAAAAAACACCAGGCTCCCATGCTCAGCTTGAATGCTGTCCGGGAAGAGCAAGAAGTAAATGAATTTATTAATACCATAAAAAAAAATACTGAACAAAAAAATCCCGGGTTTATGGCCGAACCCAAGCTGGATGGCCTGTCTGTGGAGATCGTATACAGGGATGGCAACATGGATTATGGTGCCACACGGGGTGATGGCGAGACAGGTGAAGATATATCGAATAACCTGAAAACCATAGCTTCTTTGCCTTTAAAACTCAATAAAAAAAATCATACCCCCCCTCCTGCCTTTCTTGCTGTCCGTGGTGAAGTTCTAATGACAAAAAATGGTTTCCAAAACCTTAATAAAGAACGCGTAGAAAAGGGGGATCAACCCTTTGCTAATCCCAGAAATGCAGCATCCGGACTCACGCGTAACCTCAATCCGAAAAAAGTAGCAGGAAAGCCACTGGACATATTCTTTTATGACCTGTTAACATCTGATGAAGAAATAACCGATAACCAGGATGAGCTGCAAAAAAAAATTGAAAACTGGGGATTAAAGATCAATCCGTTAAACAAAAAAATACAGGGATTTGATGCTATAAAAAAGTATCATCACGAATTGGAAAAAGAACGGGATAATCTTGATTATGAGCTGGATGGTATTGTTATTAAACTAAACGATCTGAATGCAGGAAAAAAGCTTGGAACACGACAGCGTTCGCCACGATGGGCCCTTGCCTGGAAATTCGAACCAAAAAAAGAAGTGACAACCCTGAGGAATATCATTGTACAGGTGGGACGTACAGGCATTTTAACTCCCGTTGCCCTGCTTGATCCGGTTGATGTTGGCGGTGTAACGGTCAGCCGTGCATCTCTTCACAATCTTGATAAGGTAAAACGTGAAAAAGTTGCAGCGGGCGACAAGGTGAGGATCATCAGGGCCGGCGATGTAATACCCGAAATAAAGGAACGGGTGGAAAAGAAAAAAGGAAAACGAAAAAAATTCAGCATGCCCTCGCGTTGCCCTGTATGCAATACTGAAATCGTGAAGGAAGGAGCATATCATGTTTGTCCGGCAGGACTTGCATGCCGTGCCCAGCTCGAAGGACACATCATACATTATGTGTCCCGCGAAGCCATGAATATTGAAAACCTGGGAGAAAAAAATGTGAAGCAACTTATCGAAAAGGAGAAAATCTCAACCATTGCCGATCTGTATGCCCTTACGGTTGATGACCTGGAAGCTCTCGAAGGATTTGCAAAAAAATCGGCAAAAAAGCTGTATGATTCAATACATAATCAAAATTCTCCCACATTGACAAAATTTTTGTATGCATTAGGGATCAGGCACGTGGGAGAACATATTGCCAGGGTGATAGCCAGGGAATTTTCCACACTTGAAAAAGTACAGCAAGCCTCTTATGATGATCTGGTAAAGATCAGGGAAATAGGACCAGAAATCGCGGAAAGTATTTCTGATTTCTTTGACTCGGAAGAAAATAATAAAACGATAGATGCTATCCTTGATGCCGGGGTAAAGGTTCAAAAACAGAAATCAACCGGTAAAAAAAGTGACCTGGCCGGTAAAACATTTGTAATTACAGGAGAGCTTGAGAAATACACCCGCTCAGAAGCGAAACAAAAGATCGAGGACCTGGGAGGCAGGGCAACTTCGGACGTCAGCAGCAATACCGATTACCTGGTAAAAGGCGAAGGCCCCGGAAGCAAGCTGGAAAAAGCCAAAAACCAAAATGTAAAAGTAATTGATGAAAAAGAATTCCTGGAATTACTGGAGAAATCCTGAAAAATTGCGGAAACGCTGAAATTTTTGTATAATTCAATCAGTATATAATAAAATCCCAGGTTACCCAGATAAAGAATGTGGAAATATATCCACAGCTAAAACTACCCGGCAAAAAATTTCCTGTACTCATCCATCATTTCAATATATTTCATTACATCCGGTATGATTTTTTCCATATCGGCAGTATCGTCTTTTAAACGCAGAAGGCTTACTTTAGCCCGGACATTTGCACGGTAGCATTTATAATAAGCCAGCAAACGGTCCATATCCGCGGTGCGCTTAACTCCGTATGCATCCGTATAATCATTATAGAACTGTTCATTGAGATCTGTTAATCCGTAAAAATCAAGATCAACAGCTAAAAAGGCTATGTCACACAATACATCCACTTTTCGGAAATCATCATTAAATTCAACACAATCAATGATCACAGGCTCATCATTTATAAAAATATTCCGTATGTTCAAATCACCATGGCCGTCACGGATAAATCCTGAAATCACCCGCTGGTTCAGATACATTTTTTGCCTGTTCAGGTAATGTTCCGACGCTTCAATACAGTTCTCCACTATTTCTTTATATCCGGGTTCCAGGTATTTATCCATCACCCCAGATACATTATTGATATCATTAAAAACCCTGCTAAATGCAAGACTGTCAAATGCATTTTTCAACACGGGCGATTGTTTATGGAAAGCAGCCAGCTCGCGGGCAATACCACTAATATCCTCACCCCGGATCATATTATTTTCGATCATCCTGTCAAGTTGCTTTTCCCTGTCCAGTTTATTCATCATCACTGCATAGTCCGTGATATCAACTTCATCCGCATTTTCGGTTATACCCTCTTCGTTAACAGCAAGCACATCCAGGTATACCCCTGGTGTTAACCGCTTGTTCAGTTCGATCTCCTTATAACAATAATGCTTACGTTTTTCAACAGTTGAATAATCCAGGAATGAAAACCTGACCGGTTTTTTTATCTTAAACACATACCTGTCCGTTATCAGCAACCATGAAATGTGTGTTTCCACAATCTCCTTATTATTACATGAATCCGGCAAATTACAATTATCAATGATCCGTTCAACTTGTTCCCTGTTCATGGTTATTATGTTTTTGTAGTATATAATCTTTTGTTTTTAATAACATGTCCGCCAATGACTCTTTATCCGACCATAAGGTCAGATGCTCTTCCATTAGCGGATCAAAATCTGCTTTAATGATCCGGTAAACTTTATAATCAGCATCACTGTATTCACGATCCCTTCTCAAACGATCTTTCACAGTCTGTTCCTCCGCTTCCATTTTTATAAAAAATACAGGTAAATTCATTTTCTTCGCTTCTTCCTCATACTTAGCCCTGAGCTCCGCCTTATAAAAAGTAGCATCGAAAACGATACGCTCATGAACATCTTCTTTTAATATATCCAGCATTTTATCATACACTCTTTTTTTCCCCGAATCTGAATACATTTCATCCTGATCTTTCCCGCGTATCCTATCGGTATTAATATAAAATGCACCAACATGCTCAGACAGCCTTTCGCCAAAATATGATTTCCCCGTGCCGGGTAACCCGCAAACAATAATGATAAACCGTTCCGGCAATGCTAAAGTCATTTATTCAATCAAATTATAATTTACTTTTACTTGTATATATCGCGCCCAAATATTATTCCATTATTAGTTCAGCTTTAGAGGATTATTATATGCTTGACACGAACAGATATAATTTATACATTTGGTCATGGTCAATTAAAAAAAATGAGACGTTTATTTATAAAAAAAAATAATCCGCACTGCAAATAAAACACAGCTAACTAAATGTGAAGGAGCAAAAATAATAAAACAGCAATTTTTACAAGGTCCGGTATACTGGGATATTTGCCAATAAAATGCGCGAACTTATGCTGGGAAAATGCCTCAAACTCCTGGCATCGCTATTGGGGCAGGAGCTGATAACGGAGGTGGCCGCGGAGCGTGGCAGAAAATGTCCTGTATGCAACATCGGCTACCTTTCGCGGGTGGCAGTGCCGGCAAAGCCGGAAACATAGACCGGAAATATAAAACATGTCCTTTGAAATAAAAAATAATCAAAAAAACTACGTTCCATGACTTTTTGCCGGAGGGAAACGGCCAAAAAGGCGAAACGGGAAAATAGAATACCCATAACAATGAAAACCCACGTCTACATAGTCCAACTCAATTTTACACGTACCCCCCCATTTCTTTTAATCAATTATTTATCTTATTTTTAACTTCATTACTTTTAACCAGGATTTGTGCGGGGGGGTCCGCATAACATTCTTAATAGTTGTGCTTAATTGTAACAGAGACTCTGCTACAGATAAATAGACAAAATAAAATCATAATTACACATGGATTTCTTGATTTATGGTAGTAACTTTGTAATTACATATTTAAAATGATTGATTATGGAAGTTTCAATTGTACAGATAGGGAATTCAAAGGGAATTCGATTTAGTAAGACTATAATAGAGAAATATAACCTAAGAGATAAAGTTGATTTAATTCTTGAGAAAGGTCAAATAGTCATTAAACCATTGACAAGACCAAGAAAAGGTTGGGAAAAGGCGTTTATGGAAATGTCAGAACAAGGTGATGATAAATTATTGTTTAATGATGTGTTTGACGAAGAAAACCTTGAAGAATGGAAATAAATCAATATCAAATCATCCTGGTAAATTTTGACCCTACGATTGGTTGTGAAATTAAAAAGACTCGACCATGTGTGATGATTTCTCCAAACGAGATGAATAAGTATCTCCGAATAATTGTAATAGCTCCAATGACAACAAGTTCGAAAAACTATCCAACCAGAGTAGAGATTAAACATGATAATAAAATCGGATGGATTGTTCTTGACCAAATTAGAACAATTGATAAACAGAGAATCATTAAACCGTTGGGCAGACTTTCAAAACCAGAGATTAAAGAAGTGAAAAGTATTTTAAAAGAGACCTATGTCGATTAACAACTAAGCCTAAAGGAGTTCTAAGACCTGACCAAATAAATTAACAGTTTTTTTTCTAATTTCGATATTGCCAAACAACATCCCTGGGGCTCATATTTCCCTAAATAATCAACCTGCTTGCCATAATTTCACAAAAGGTGCCCCCTGTTTATGACAGCAAAAACTCTGGTTATCAACTTAAACTTGATTGCATTAATGACAACCTTTTGTTCTTTCCCTTCTTTCGTCTTTCGGATATAGTATAAATGAAGTTCAGGATCATTTTGAACAGCAGATCCAGCCCCGTTGCTCAAATTTGCTTTTAACCGTTTATTTGCAAGATGGCTAACAGAACCCTCAGAACCCACTCAGAACCCAGCCCGAAAACCGGGCCTTGCCTTATATGAGGATCGTTGTATGCCATTTTGAGAATTACCAACAATACTAACCTGCCTGTTTAAAATTTATAACCGGTATTTTGCATCTTATATTGCATTTTAATAACTTGTTTCGGGTTTATAATGAATAATTGAGGCTGATATTATTGCCACGGTAATACACTCCACTTTTGAGGAGATAGCCATTCTGACAAGCATTGTAATCATCAGAACGGTAATCATACTTTTTAGAGAAAAAGATTAGCAGCTTCAAAGCTGGCAAAAATGACCGAAATTCTGATTAAGATACCAGCATGAATAAATATCTTTGTCGAACTTCGTTTCATAAATAATCTAATACGATGCACAACTATTTACGAAATACAAACGTCCTCAATAAAATTGGATTGAAAATAATTTATTATTCCCTTCTCCAGTTTCATTTATGATTGCTTGTATTACTTGATATTTGGACATCTCATTACGAGAATTCATGAAGGAATCAGGTCAGGAACTCAGAATGTTGAAAAAGGAATTTTTTTTGTTACTGAAACACAATGAATAAACTGAGAGTTTACAAAATCGTATTTGAAAGTAACACAAAGGGCGGAAAGCTTTTCGATGTTTTCCTTCTTTGGGCAATTGGGCTAAGTGTACTTGTTGCTATGTTTGATAGCATTCCCCATCTCTCACCTTTTTTTAAAAGTACCCTTAATGTTGCCGAATGGTTCTTTACCTTTCTTTTCACAATAGAATACGCTGTGCGAATTTGGATTAGTCTCAAACCCAGCAAATATATTTTCAGCTTTTGGGGAATAATTGACCTTGTAGCTGTTTTCCCAACCTACCTCAGCCTGCTTTTTTATGGTTACCATTACATCCTTGTTGTACGTATTTTACGTATGCTTAGAATTTTTCGAGTGCTGCGCATGGTGCGCTTCAGTAACGAGGGCAACACATTGCTTAGAGCCTTAAAGGCAAGTTCCTATAGAATTAGTATCTTTTTATTTTCAGTAATATGTATTGTTGTAATATTAGGAACAATGATGTATGTTGTTGAGGGACCCCAAAATGGCTTTACAAGTGTTTTTCAAAGTATTTACTGGGCAATAATTACCATTACAACCGTCGGTTATGGCGATATAGTACCCCAAACTGTGTTGGGAAAGTTTATTTCATCGTTTACAATGATTATTGGCTATGCCATAATTGCCGTTCCAACAGGTATTGTTACAGTTGAGATGTCGAGAGCAACAGGTGGCAGCGCCAAATGCCCGGTGTGCGGGTTCAAAAACAGCGATAGGGCCAACTATTGCAATAATTGTGGTGTTGACCTAAAAGAAAATGGATGATTTAATATGAACAAAAATCTTCATTAAAAATTAATCGCTCACAGGGGAGAGTCCTTTATTGCCCCTGAAAATACACTGGCAGCTATTAATCTGACATGGAAGAATGGGGCGAAAGCAGTGGAGATCGACGTTCAAATAACATTCGACAATGAAATTGTTGTGATTCATGATAATAACAAAAAAAGAGTTGGCAACGTGAATAAAACAATCCGTAAATCATTGCTTAAAGATTTAAAGAAAGTTGATGTTGGCTTGTTTAAAGATATAAGTTGGAAAGGAAAGCAAATTCCAACCCTTAGGGAAGTATTACAAACGATTCCTGCTAAGGGTAAACTATTAATTGAAATTAAAAGTGGCATTGAAATTATTGAACCATTAAGCACATTATTAAAAAGCACTAATGTAACTGATTATCAGATTGAAATTATTTCCTTTAACAGAAAACTGCTGACCGGAATAAAAAAAATATTACCACAATACAAAATGCTGTGGTTGTTGAATTTAGATCGCTATTTTACGGCTTGGTTGGTATTTAGTAATACCCAAAAAACCATTAACAAAGTTTTGAGTAGCAAACTTGATAGTGTTAATGTATGGGCTGGAAAAATGCTAAAGAGACCTTAATGTTTATTATATTGAAGAATGTAATGATAAAAATGGCAAATACTGTAAAGTGTTACTTGCACTGGCATCTTCTCAGTTGGGCTCACGTTTGGTTAGGAATTTTATGTACGATAAGATTAACCAGGTTGTTCTGGGCACATATGTTTCTTCATTTGTGTACTGTCTCATTATGCTAAGTTCGCTCAAGTAACATGAAAGTTTTCATTTTGTACCGACATTTTCAGAAAAACACGATCTGGAAGACATGAAAGAAAGATTCACCAGTTTAAAAAAAGCGGATAGTATTAACATCAATTAATATTTGCAATTTATGAAAGATCTAAATATTAACGATTTTATCGTTACAAAACCGGTAAAACTAAATGAAATATCGTCATTATTAGAAACCGGTGAAGAGAAAAAGAAAAAGAAAAAAGCACTTAAAAAAATCGGGAAGAAGCTTAGCAAACTGCAAAACACCATGTATGCCCACAATCGGTATGGAGTACTTGTATGCTTGCAGGGCATGGACACATCAGGAAAAGACAGTCTGATAAGAAAAGCGTTCAGTAAGTTTAAGACCCGTTGCAAATTGGGGCAAAAAGGGTTATCTAATAATTTATTATTTTCTAGAAATCCATGAAGAAAGACAAAAAGGAAACCAGCAGTGATGTAAGAAAATTTGGAACCTTTGGAGGCGTATTTACACCAAGTGTACTGACAATACTAGGAGTAATACTCTTCCTGCGTTACGATACCGTAGTGGGTAATGCTGGCTTATGGGGAGCGTTACTAGTTTTGTTGATAGCAAAGGGGTTTACAACAATTACAACCTTTTCGTTATCATCCATTGCTACCAATATGAAGGTAAAAGGCGGGGGTTCTTATTTCCTCATAAGCCGGAGTTTGGGAGTAGAGTTTGGTGGAGTGATTGCCGTTTTCTTTTACATTGCATTGGCGTTATCTGTTTCTATGTATGTTGTTGGCTTTACTGAGGCGCTGTTTTTGGCAATTCCAAAATTGAACATTCCTTTTACATTGGCAGCAACCATAACCAATATTGTCGTATTTACTTTTGTTTACATAGGAGCTGGTTGGACTATCAGGGTACAATATTTTATTTTGGCAATTGTGCTTGCTGCAATAGGGTCGTATTGTTACGGTGCATGGGGACAAGCATCTGCCGAAATTCTCAGTGAAAATTTACAACCCCGATGGACAGCTGGCCATTCATTAATAACCATTTTTGCGCTATTCTTTCCAGCTGTTACAGGGATTGAAGCGGGTGTTAACATGTCAGGGGATCTTAAAGCCCCATCCCGATCTATTCCGTTGGGAACATTTTTTGCCATAGGTTTTACATTTCTGGTTTATGCAGGTATAGCTGTGCTTATGGCAGCAAGCTCAAGCCGTTCATCATTGGTTGGCGAAGGAATGATAATGCAGGAAAAGGCTTGGTTTGGTCCCCTAGTTTATGCCGGCGTTATAGCTGCCACTCTATCATCGGCTTTAGGCAGTATGATGGGGGCACCTCGTATTCTGCAGGCGTTTGCAAAGGATAACATATTTAAAAAGTTAAAGTACTTTGCATTGGGAAGCGGTAAATCGAATGAACCTCGAAGGGCCATTGTCATTACTTTTCTTCTTACACAGACGGGAGTTCTTTTAGGTGATTTGGATACTGTGGCGCCAATAATTACGATGTTTTTTCTTTTAACCTATGGCACCATTAATCTGGCCAGTTTTTACGAAAGTATTTCGGCAAACATTAGTTTCAGGCCTACTTTCAGGCTTAATCACTGGTCCATTTCTTTGTTAGGAGCAATTGGAAGCCTCACCATTATGTTTCTCATCAACTGGATCTGGGCATCAATTGCCATAATTGTGTCTACAGCACTGTTCCTGGGTATTAAACGTGCAGAATTGATTGTACAATGGGGTGATGTGCTAAGTGGTTATGCCTACCGGCGCGCCAGGAATGCTCTATTGGCTCTTGAAAGAGAGAAATATTATCCTAAAAACTGGAGACCTTCAATATTGACTCTTAGCGGCCTTGCAGGAAGCAGAATGCACTTGGTTAAATATGCCAATTTGCTTTCATCAGGTCGGGGTCTTGTATCACTTGCTCATATTATTGAAGGCGATTTGGAGTCGCTTAGTAAACGCCGCATGGAAGGCGAAAAGTTAATACGTGGTTTTATCCGCGATGAAGAGCTGACAGCCTTTCCCGTAGTAGTAGTTGACGACAATTTTACTGATGGGTTAAAAGCCATACTGCAGTGCCATGGAATTGGCGGATTAAGGCCAAATATATTAATGCTTGGATGGAGTGATGACCCGGACAAAAGAGAAAATCTATCAAAGATTATAAGCCTTACATCGAAAATGGATATTAGCTGTTTGATTCTAAGCAGTAAGCAGAAGGAAAGCTGGGAGCACCCTGTGGGCGCCATAAATATTTGGTGGACCGACTCAAAGAACGGTGCTATGATGTTACTAATGGCATACCTTTTAAAAGGGAACCGTGAATGGCGGGACAACCCATTACGGATATTGCGCCCCGTTGCTCAAAAAGCTGATGTGGAAAATGTAGAGCAGGAGATGAAAGAGATTCTGCAAGGTGGACGAATTGAAGGCGAGATTGTTGTTTTACCCACTGATAAGCCACTGGATGCAATAAAAGGAGCCATGCCTCCATCTGCTTTGCTCTTTGTGGGGTTCGAACCTGTAGGTGAGGATAATAGTAATTCCTGGCTGCCTTTTATGGAACAAATTGTCGATTTACCAGGAGATGTTATTTTAACCTATAATACCAGCAATGTTTCTCTTGAAGATTAATACGAAATTTTTTTAAATGCATTTTCTGTCTACTTCTTAATAATCAAATATACAAGACTTAAACCTTGAAAAACGAACCTATGTCATTGAAAGAATTAATACAATATATTTTTCTAGCTGCGACTATCGTCTTAATAAGTAGTTGTTCGAAATTATTGACTGTAACTCAATTGGATCAAAAAAAAATTTTCACATCGTTAGATGAGGCGCTTGAGTCACCGAATGAAGTGTACATATTATACCTGAAAAAATATGCCGATACAATAAATCCAGAAGATTTATTGTCTTTTAAGAATATTCAAGCACTTTATATACTCTCACCGATAGATTTAGATACTTTTCCTGATGTGCTAAGTGACTTGGATAATCTTCAATGGATTTCAATAAAGGATAATAATATCTCCTTCATTTCAAAAGAAATTTGGTCCTTCAAGCATCTTGAATCGATAGACCTTGCTTTCAATCAGATTACACATTTTCCAATAATAAATAGAAAAAATAAGACATTATGTCATTTAAACATAGACAATAACGATATTGAAATCATTCCTCCTGAAATAAAAAGAATTATAAACTTGGAATATTTAGGGCTATCAAATAATAAAGTGAATATTATGCCAGAAGAAATTGGACAGCTAAAGAGATTAAAGGGTTTAAATTTGGCCAATAACCAATTGGAATCTTTACCCTCTGCAATACTAAATAATAGGAACATTGCATCACTTGACCTTTCATTCAATAAATTAGTAAGCTTACCAGATTCTATGTTTTATCTTTCTAATTCACTTCGGTTTTTACGGATTGAAGGAAACAATATTGCGGCAGATTATGCTTTAAGGCTGAGAGAACAACTACCTAATACAAAAATTTATTATCAAATAGGGGTTAATTGCGTACCAACATACAACTTGCTTAATGGAAAATATCAGGAAGATTAATTAGACATCAATCTTTTCTCTGAGATAATCAAGGAATTAAAACGTGCCCT
>CAZBJH010000056.1:0-20934 GCA_964492185.1 uncultured Bacteroidales bacterium
CTTAATGTCATGTATCATAACACAAAAGAATTGGATTGCTGGTTAAAATGACTGTAATTATATAAATAATAATTATGCATGCCTTTATTTAATGACTCCTGCCAATAACTGCCGGCATTTGCTGAGAAAGTTTAAACAAAGATGCAGGAAAAATGGGTTGTGGAAATTATACGGAAAAGTATATGAAAAGTTGTTGCAAGGAATATATTTTTTTTCCTGTGGCCGATTAGATGATAAAAGAACGGGGAAAACAACAACACTATTACACGAATTTTGATGATCTTATTGAAGGATTGCTTCCGGTTACCTGGCTATATTTACAACCATTGCACCTTTCTTTTTAAGATCATGCAGGCGAACATATTCCCGTGTACCTTTTATCCTTATGCTGTCCGGAAACACGCCCATATGATCATATGCAATAATTTGTTCGGGTGAAACCATTGCCGGAATTTTTGGCTGTTCGTATCTGTGGCAGGGACAGAATACCAGGTAATCTATCTTTAATGGCTTTTGCGCAACAGGGATATAGCTGTTCCGGCGATAAAAAAAAAGGGTTTTCCCGTAAAAATTCAACAATACATTCCCATTCATGGGGAGAACACTTACAAGGGTATCCGAAATAGTATACGGATTAGTCGTCAGTTCATCCAAAGGAATGATTGTTGTATGCCGGTATACTCCATTTTTTATCCAATGCTTTTTGCAGTTATAATCAATATCATTACGCCCTGTTTCCGGAACGCCTGTAATAACAAGGTGTTCCTTTCCCCTGGCAAATCCGATCACCGTGCCATGACGAACAGAATAAAATGTGATGCTCAACCTGTCGTGATTCATATAATTCCGTCCGGTAATAATGGCCAGCATAACTGCAATTACCGCCAAAGAATATATAACATAACGGGGATGTTTTTTCATCGCGTATAAAAACAGGGAAATGATCAATGCATATAGTATGATAGTCTCAATAAACGAAAAATGTATTCCGCCGATAAAAGCACCGGGTAACCGGCTGAAAAGGCATACCGTCCCAAGTAAAGCCTTCAACAAAAATGACATGACAGTACCTGTAAATGCTAATATGCCGGGCAGCGGACTGACCAATAGCAAGAGGATAGCCCCGTATATTATGAACGATACCATCGGGACTAAAATAATGTTACTTAACCAGAAAAACGGCGAGAACTGATTAAAATAAAACAAGGTAACCGGTAATGTAGCTACCTGCGCCGCGACCGAAACACAGAATAAATCCCATATTCTTTTCAGAAAAAAATTGGTGATTACCAGCAATGAATTTAATTTTTTATAAAACATCACTATTCCTGCTACAGCAAAATAAGATAGCTGAAAACCAACATGCATTACCTGGTAAGGTTGAATGATCAACAGCATAATTGCTGATCCGGCCAGGCTGTTTAACATATATGTCTTCCGTTGCAGGTTAATGCCTACCTGAAGAAAACTGAACATCATTGCAGCACGTACCACGGAAGGCGATAATCCGGCAAGAATGGCATATAACCAGAGGAGCATAATGAGAATCACGGAGCGGATAAATATTCCGTATCTGTATTTTTGCAAAAAGCCGAGCAGGTAACTTAAAACAAGGTAAAATATACCGACATGCAATCCTGAAATGGCGAGAATATGAACGGCACCCACGGCAATAAATGAATGCAATGTATCTCCTGATAATTCATCTTTCCATCCAACAGTCAATGCCGATAAAGTAGCCAGCTCCTGCCCTTCTATACCTGCTTTTTCGTATATATTCAAAACGTTTTCCCGGACGCGGTATGCAAGTGCAAGTATTCCCGATACATCTCTTCCTGTTCGAAACCATTCCTGCTCATCCACGAAAACCCGGTATCTTATTTTCCTGTAAAAAAGGTATTTCCTGTAATCAAATTCACCGGGATTTTTCGGGCCGGGAATTTCAGCTAACATCGTTTTGATCGTAAGCAGATCACCATAGTGTATGGTTTCCGATAAACTGTCCCTCCGGAAATAGGCCAATACACGCGAAGACCTGTCTGCTGTAACATTTGTTGCAGAAAACGGCATCACCCTCAAAACAGCCTTTACTGTTCGTGGTTTTATTTCCGGGGTACCGGCCACTTTTGCCTGAAAAACAAGTGTTTCCTGTTTCTTCGTACAGGAGCATATTTTCGGTGGGCGATGGCTCCATGTGATCATCATTCCCATGAAAAACGTGACCAAGTATATAATAATACCTTCTTTCCAACGGGTGGTATACCGAATGGCTGAAATAAACCGGATGCATATGATCAGGCTGAAAGTCAACAGGAAAAACAGCAAAAGCAAAAACCTGGCATAAACAGGATCAAAGGCATAGTGCAACTGAAGTACAATTCCGGCAATGAAAGGCAGAAGCAGCCGGACAAGAGGGTATTTAACGGCTTTCCGGTTAAAATCCATAACGGTAAAAAATATTCATAAATATATAAATTAACCGGATAAAAGCAGAAAATGTAAAACACCTGGTACTTAAACGAAATTATAATACTGTTTCCCGGCCATAAAACAAAATGTATAAATTTGTGTTTAAGTATAAAAATATCAATTAATTTATATTCACCACCAAAATAATTTACAATGGCAGATTTAAAGACCCGGTACCTTGGACTGGAATTAAAAAATCCGGTAATTGTCGGTGCAAGTAACCTTGTTACAAGTTTGGACAGCATTAAAAAAGTTGAAGAATCCGGTGCAGGAGCATTGGTATACAAATCCTTATTTGAGGAACAGATCCAGCTGGAAAATGCACAAATGGATGATGAACTTTCTGAATATGATGAACGGAATGCTGAAATGATCAAACTCTTTCCGTCGATCAAACATGCAGGTCCCGCTGAACATCTTGAAAACCTCAGAAAAGCCAGAGAAAACCTAAGTATACCACTGATAGCGAGCCTTAATGCAGTATATAAGGAATCGTGGGTTGAATACGCGGAGCTCATCCAGGAAACCGGTGTGGATGCGCTGGAATTAAATTTCTACTATGTACCAAGAGATATCAATACCAGCGGAGAATCAGTATACCGGGATCAGATTGAAATTTTAAAAGAAGTAAAGAACTATGTAAATATTCCTGTAAGTGTTAAACTAAGCTATTTTTACAGTAATCCCCTTCATGTTATCTCATTAATGGATAAAGCCGGAGCCAAAGGCTTTGTTTTGTTTAACAGGCTGTTTCAACCAGACATTAATCTTGATAAGGAAGAACATTATACCCCGTTTAATCTGAGTTCGCCTGGGGATCACCGCCTGCCTTTGAGGTTTGCAGGCCTTCTTTACGATAACATAAATGCCAATATCTGCGCCAATACCGGAATTTATACGGGAAAGGATGTTGCCGCGTTGATTCTTGCCGGTGCAGATTGTACACAGGTAGTAAGCACAATTTACAAAAACAAGATCCCCTATCTGGAGACAATTATTAAAGACCTTAACGACTGGATGGATGCCAGAGAATATAAATCACTTGATGATTTTAAAGGTAAACTATCGAACAAAAAGATCAATAATCCTTTTGTTTACAAACGTGCACAATATATTGATCTCTTACTGAAATCAGAGGAAATTTTTAAAACAAGTTCCTTACATTAAAAAAAGCCCTTAACCGGGCCCTGCACCACCTATTACTGGCGCGAGACTCCAGCCTTATACCCTGGATGAGACTACGAAGGAGGAGTGAGTTTGAGTTCCGCGGGAAGAAAAACTGACAATCAAGCGATTTATATGGAACGATGACCATTTTGCCTACTTTTTGGGTGGCAGCCAACTTAACGCGGTGGTCTCACGACCGTCAGGGAGTAAAAAATGGTTCAAACTGCCTTACGGGCAGTTCGAATCCCGGCCGTTGGAAGGAATTAAAAGCAATCCTGTTTTATATAATAGCCTGTGGTAGGGATATCATTTTGATCATGTATTGACAAAATGTTTATTTGGACATGTGTCTGTTCATAAAGTTTCATTTGCAAGGCTTGCTAAGTCCGAAAACGTGGAGTTTACCAGTTGTAAATGAGCAATTTTAGAACAAGCGTAACGCGGCAAATGGGACTTTATAGACAGACACTAATTAAACGTTTAAATTCTTCAAATTCAACCGGCATATTTAATAATGCATAGGCTTTTTCAATTGTGGAGCAACACAGACTATTATCTGAAGTTTTCGAAACGAAAAGATGTGTAAAAGCTGTAGCTAAAGGCTCATCGACTAACCATACGATTGTTTTGTGATTATTTGTATGAAATTCGGTATTGTATATATTTGATAGTTTTTCCAGGTCACTGATATTAAAATCAGGCATGCATTTTTCATCAACGATAATTATTAAATAATGGATGTTTGAGTAATTATCATCTGTTTTATATTGATAATTAATTTGTTCAGCCTCCTTAACAGAAAGCGTTTCCGATTGTAATCTTACAATCGCAAAGTTATGTTCCGGAAACATTCTGTAGTAATTTGTGCCCATCTTACTTTGTTAATAATATTGCAGGTCAGGATATATAATAATGAGGCTTGTCACATATTATGAAATCTGATTTTTTATATTTATTTTAAAATAATTATTTATTAAACGACTTACTTATGCAATTTAAGAAAATATATTATTATATAATAAAAAAATGATTGAATCAAACGCATTTAATCATGATGAAAAAAGATTATTCTGTTGCACAACCGAATCCTGATCATTTCTTTAATTTTACCACCGGAAATTTCTTTAACTTTAAAATTTTTCTAATATTGGAGTCCTTGTACTAATTCCGATAATAATTATAAGGGAGAAAGATGGGAAATACAAATCATATTGGATTTGATAATGAAACATACCTTCGGGAGCAGACATCTGCTATCCTTGAAAGAGTTAATCGCTTTAATTATAAACTTTATCTGGAATTTGGAGGTAAGATATTGTGGGATTATCATGCAGCAAGAGTGTTACCCGGGTTTGATCCGAATGTCAAGATGCGGCTTTTGCAAAAGTTAAAGGACAAGATTGATATAATTTTGTGTATCAATGCAGGTGATATCGAAAGAAATAAAATAAGGGCGGATTTTGGTATTACTTACGATGTTGATATATTAAAAACTATTGATGATTTTCGTGAGTGGGGGTTAGATGTTACAGCCGTAGTTATCACACGTTACCAGGATCAGTCACCTGCCGGAGCATTTAAGAATAAGCTGGAGTTAAGGGGGATTAAGGTATATCTGCACTATCCCACGAAAGGATATCCGACGGATGTTGATCTTATTGTGAGCGATCAGGGATACGGGGCAAATGAATATATTAAAACTGCAAATCCCATTGTTATAGTTTCCGGCCCCGGGCCGGGCAGCGGCAAGCTTGCTACCTGCCTGTGCAATTTATACCATGAGTACAAACGGGGAGTTAAATCAGGTTATGCTAAATTTGAAACATTTCCCATATGGAATCTTCCTGCCGGACATAAGGTAAATATTGCCTATGAAGCTGCTACTGTTGATCTGAATGATAAAGTTTTAATTGATGAACATCATTTGAATGTTTATAATGAAGAGGTTGTAAATTATAACCGGGATATTGAGGCATTTCCACTTCTTAAAAGGATCATTGAAAAAATTACAGGTGGTGAGTCTATGTATCAGTCTCCAACTGATATGGGAGTAAATCGTGCGAGTTCGGGTATTGTGAATGACAAAATAATTACTGAAGCATCACACCAGGAAGTTATCCGGAGATATTTCAGGTGTGCCGTGGAGTATGCTATGGGATTGACAGATAAGGATACCCTTAACAGGATAATTAAGATCATGGATAAGACCGGAGCCGATGTTAATGACCGAAAGGTGGTTTTGCCCGCGAGAAAAGCTGCCCAAAACGCTGAACAAAGCGGGAAAGGAAATGCAGGTGTTTTTTGCGGAGCCGCCATGGAATTACCGGACGGCACAATTATAACGGGCAAGAACTCACCATTGATGCATGCATCTTCAAGTCTGATATTAAATGCTACCAAGCATTTGGCCGGGCTCCCCGATAATATGTACTTGGTACCTCAAAACATAATTGATTCGGTAACACATGTAAAAAATAATATACTGAATGGTAAAATGGTCAGTCTCGATGTTGATGAAACATTGATCGTACTTGGTATAAGCGCCCTGTCTAATCCGGCAGCGCAAATGGCATTGGAGAACCTGAAATTGTTGCGTGATTGCGAAGTACATCTTACTCATATTCCTACACCGGGCGATGAGGCAGGATGGCGAAAATTAAAGGTCAATCTGACATGCGATCCTGAATATTCAAGTAAAAGCTTGTTTATTGGGGCATAATGACTTAGTCCTGTTTGACCTTTTTATAATAATATTTCCTGTTGGCCAGCGATGTTGGATTTTTTATTTTAGTGTCTGTCAATAAACTCTAAGTGTTTGTTCAGAATGTTCGGGATCAAGGCACGTGAACATTTTAAACCGCGGAATACTAAAGTATTTGAGGATTTAAAATGTGAGCAGCAACGCGGATACCGGACATTATGAACAGACACTACTTAAATATAAAGAATTATACTATGAACAGGGAAATTACATTACAGGAATTGAATACTTCAGATTTTATAGATACTAAAGTTGAAGAAATAAGAAAAGCCGTTGGTGACGGAATTGCCATCAATGCTCTTTCGGGGGGAGTTGATTCATCAGCAGTCACTATGCTCGGGCATAAAGCACTGGGGAAAAAGCTTAAGACCGTGTTTGTTGAAAACGGTTTGATGCGTGCCGGAGAGGCGGCCCAGGTTGTAAGTTTTTTCAAGGAACTTGGTGTTCCTGTTGATGTTGTTGATGCACGGCAGGATTTTTTTGCGGCACTTAAGGGGATCTCTGATCCGGAAGAGAAGAGGGAGGCAATCACCCAAACATTCTACCATAATGTTTTTGGTCGTATTGTAAGGGAGAGCAGTGCAAAGGTCCTTCTCCAGGGAACCATTCTTACCGATGTGGACGAGACAGTGGCAGGGATAAAACGGCAACACAATGTTTTTGAACAACTGGGAATTGATCCCCGGGAAGCATTTGGATACAGGATCGTAGAGCCCCTGATACAATTACGAAAAGACGGGGTCAGAAAAGTGGGCAGGGCTCTTGGACTTCCGGCAGGACTTTTTGATCGTATTCCATTTCCCGGTCCTGCACTCGCGGCACGTGTCATAGGAGAAGTTAACGCGGAGAGGATAGAGACCGTACGGAAAGCGAATGATGTTGTTGAACGGGGACTGAAAAATACCGGAGCGTTTCAGTATATGGCCATACTGCATGAGGACCGTGTTACTGGCACGCGTGATGGCAAACGTGATTTTGGTCAGCAGATCGAAGTACGTTGCTGGGAAAGCCTTGATGCACGAACAGCCACGCCCACAAGATTATCTTTTGATATCCTTGAACAACTTGCGAGGGAAATCATTAGTGAAGTGCCGGGTATTGTGAGTGTAACGTATAATATTGCCACGAAACCTCCTTCAACTATTGAGGCCATCTGACGCGCTTTATTCGGACTGACAACCGAAAGAGTTTATCTGAATTATAGCGTCACGGGCAAAGATGAAAATGAAGCATTGACCAGCCTTTTTCCCGGGAAAAATAAGATTTTATCCGGGTAATTAATATAAACAAATTTTCTAGGGAAAGGGGCTTGAGCCTTGCATCTTCCCAAAGCATGACACCTGAATAATGCCGTGTAAAATAAAAAAAGCTGCACAAAGGCAGCTTTTTTTATTATGATAAAATATTAGATTAATCTTCTTCAGGTACCCCTGTGCCATAATGGGCAGAACGGATATACTGACTTCCCGGATCAACATCATAAATATATCTGAATCCGTTGTAATAAGTATTATAGGAGAAAACCGGATTTTCTTCATCATCAAATAATGTACCGTCGTCATTGAAATCATTTACATTTCTTATATAGTCCGAACCGGGGTTTGTTATGATAATATTATCAAGGCTGCCGTTTTCGTTAATATTTACAACCGCTTCAGCTCCCGAACCATATCCGGCAACAGTGTTAAATGTAATAGCGGGGTGTGATGAGGGATCATAACCCTGACCATAGTTCTCGATAATTATGTTTGTAATTTCACCACTGTTTTCATTAATATAATTGTAAGGAATACTAACGATAACAGGTTTTGATTCAGGATCAACGATAGTGAATTCAGGCGGGGTGGCAGATACAAATGTTGCTACAGTATCACCATCATTAAGATTATTATTGACTATTTTTCCGTTTACAATCTCAGTATAACTACTAAGGTCTATATCATTGGTCTTACTAACCAGTATATTGGATGAGAAGTAGCCGTAATTATAGAAAGCTTCAGGAAATCCGATGTAATCAGAACCATTATCAGTAATTACAATATCATAAAGTGCACGGAACTGGATTTCTATTACAGCACCGCTGCCACCGGCGAAATTAGTATTCACTGTGGGTTGCGATGTATACTGTGCACCATTATTAACAATAGCATCAATATTTGAAATACTTCCATTTACAATATCAACCTGTAAATAAGCAGTATCGCCATTGGCACCTTCAGACAGATACAATATTGTATCATTCACATCGGTGTAACCTGAACCGCCATTGATCAGGATTGCTTCTGAATATGAACTTACGCTTGTAGGAATCACTATTGAAGTTAAACCAAACCCCGAACCTATAGTTGAAGATGCAGGTGCATCAACCACTGCATAAACACTTGGTACTCCCGGAATGGAATTGTTCAGTGCATTTGATTCAAGTGAATAATAAGCCGGCTTTTGAACAATCCCGATAGTATAATCATCCTCATCTGCTTCAGCAACTGTTTGATCGGTATATATCTCGGGAAATCTCATTTGGATATCATCATTGCCATTACTATTTACAGGAACATTGATCTCATAATTACCATCTTCATCAGTTGTGCCGATAAAAGCAACATTATTTGTTATGCTATTATTAAAAGCTCTGACTACCAGTCCAACAGGAACCGCTTCACGTTCCCTGTTGGTTACATCAGTCTCTATGGTCAGTCGCCCTTGAATCAGTGCCATGTTAGGTCCCGAAAGTTCATAGATGTCTATGGTTGAGGACACCTGGGACTGCCTGTAATTATTCGGGCTGGTATTAACAACAGTATTGACAGATGTGAAATCTGTTTTTGTCACTGTTACAGGAATACTGGTAGTTATTGAAATATCTTCAAATATCACTGTTCCACTTTCATCGGTGCCGGCTGAAAGGGCCCCGTCAGAAGTTGCTACAGTTACTAAAGCACTGTCAACTGCCATAAGGCCATCACTGGCATTACGTACATTAATAACCAGATCAATTTTTTGCTGGTCTTTGATAATGTCTTCCTGGGTTACTTCATCTTTTTCACATGCAATAAATAATGGAAGAATTAATATTGCATAAACTGCTGTTTTTAAAATATTCTTTTTCATACTATTTATGGATTATTTGGTTAGTCTTGATTATTTGTGCTAAGATTGATTGTATATCCTAATGATATAATAAATGATCCCTGATACAAGTCAGACTGAACACCGGTCATATCAAGGTAACTAAACCCGGTTCGCGCCGGATTAAAGCCATAACGGTAACGGCATTCAAGGAAGATATTATTTCCGCCGGCCGGCACATCCAATCGTACGTTACCACTGGCAGCATAATTAAAGTATTCGTAATTCCTTGTATCGTCAATCGTTTGACTATAGGTAGCGTAAATACCCGATCCTAAAGGACCGGTAACAGTTTCCTTCGAGGTAGCATTAAATAAACAGGAAACTTCAGGACCCAGACCAATGCTTAGTGAAAAATTGTCACTCGAATACACGAAGAAGTTCACCAGCAAAGGTAAGTTCACAGTGTGCAGCGTAACCCGTGCATCACGCATTTTTACAGGGAAGGCGATTTCATCAAAAGACAAGCCAAACCTTGTATCGTCTTCAAGGATCATCATACCTCCGCCTAATTGCAGATACTCCAGCCCGGTCCGGAGCTTAAATTTGTCACTCATTGAAAAATTAATCCGGGCTCCTGCAGCTATGCCGGGTTTTCCCCTGATATGCTGCTGATCACTGATAAAATAGTCATATGCCGCACCCGCATTTATTTCAATACCCTGTGTAAATATGTTTGTTGAAATAAATAACAAGGCGGCAAGAAAAACATAAGTCGGTTTTTTCATACATTTAATGGATTTGTTCAGATATGTTGAAATTTAAATTATCTTAATGTTGTTATTTCCTCTAAGCTGAATCGGAATTTATGTTCTATGGTTTCAGTTAATTTTCTAATGCCGGGTTATTAATACGTGCTTTATTACTTTTAGGTTATATTTTTTTTGATTTTTTATTTTTGCGGCATGTGGAAAATCCCTTTATTGCACAATAATAAGTGTGTGTGTGTGAACAAAAAATAAGTGAAATAGTTCCTTTATAAACGAAAAGACCTGTTTGATTTTGTTTCTGTGTATAATAAGATGAGCAGATTTTATTTGGTATTCAATGCCGCAGGATCAGAGATATGCGGCAGGGTTTGTATGCTGAGAAAAAAATGATTTGTTTTGTTGTATGAAACCCTCACCATTAAGAGAGTTTAAAATATGAGGTACAAAGACAAAAGGACATGAATATTTTTATAACCAGGTTACTGGTGAGGGTTCGCCGAACGCCATTAAAATATAAAACGATGTGAGGCAACAAATGCCACCAACTTTGATTAAACGAAATAACAATTTAATTATTAATAGCTTAAATAAAATATATTCTTGTGAAATGGCAGGGATGGAAGCATATGAAAAAAGATGAACGCATTAGCAGGCTGATCACTTATTCGATGCTGTTAGCAGCGACAGGTGTACTTCTTTTCGTGCCGGACAGATTGTTATTCAATGAGGACAACATAATGTGCCTGCATAAAATGTTACTGGGAATAGAATGTCCGCTATGCGGAATGACCCGCGCTGCACATGATATATTGCATTTAAGGCTTGTGTCTGCATTTCACTATAACTTTACAATATACCTCCTTGCCTTACTGATTATTGCTGATGCTGTTTATTTGATCTTTCCCCGGCCTGTATGGCAATTATTAAGAAAAGTATCACTTATACTTTTATTGACAGGCCTCGGTATTATTTATTTTTTGCGTATTTATAGTCGTTTGGTTTAATGTAACAGATCAGGTTCAGGTCATATTCAAACATTACGGGATTCAGAATTATGTTATATAATTCCCGTGTGTTTTAATTCGAGATATTTATTGATAAGGTTGACAGAGAGGGATGCAGGTTTGGTTTGCAGGGCATGAATACCGTGTTTGTTAAGCTCCTTTACGATTAATCGTTTGTCATATATGAATTTTTCAGCAATGGTTTTTATATAGATATCCTGCAGGCTGTCTGCCGTCTTATCCAGCAAATGCCGGATCTCCGTATTCTCAAAAATAATGACCATCAGAAGGTGATTCCTGGCCATATTCCTGAGACAGAATAATTGACGTTGCAGGGAGGCCGGTGATTCAAAATTAGTATAAAGGATCAGCAGGCTGCGATGTGTGATACGTTGTTTGATAAAAGCTGCCAGTAATTCGTAATCCGGCTCATCATAACTTGTTTCCTGCTTATACAGTGTTTCCAGAGTTTTTAATATCGTCCTGCTTTTGTTCTCTGCAGGCAGAAAAGAGCCGATAGTTTTACCGAATGTTATTATGCCTGTCTTATCGTGCTTATACAAAGCAGTGTTTGATAATATTAAAGCTGAGTTTATGGCATAGTCAAGCAATGACATTCCATTGAAAGGCATTTTCATTACACGCCCCATATCAATCAGGCTGTATACCTGTTGAGACCGTTCTTCCTGGTATTGATTGACCATCAATTTTGATTTTTTTGCCGTTGCTTTCCAGTTTATTGTCCTGTAATCATCGCCGGTAACATAATCCCTTATCTGGTCAAATTCCGTGTGTGTTCCCACCTTTCTTATACGTTTTATGCCGGCTTCGGTCAGCCGGTTTGAAATGGCCAGCAGCTCATATTCCTTCATGCGCAGGAAGGACGGGTATACTTTCACCGGTGTTGAAGGGCTTCCGAACTGGTATCCGCGGCTGAACAGCTTCAATTTTGAAGAGACAAATGCATTGGTTTTTCCGAATTCATACTCACCGCGTCTTACAGGTCTCAGGGAGTAATCCAGCATTTTTTCTTCCTGTGGCATGAGGCAGATCCTCATAATGAAATCACGCGTTTGAAACCGGGCCGGTATCTCATCTATTATGTTCAAATGCACAGTGAAAAAATAATTGTTCTTTAAAAATATCCTGATCTGGTTGTCATCACCGTTGGATAACCTTTCAGGCACTTCCCGGCGAAGCAGAAGGTTTTGCTGCCCTGTAAAAAAGAGCAGGGACAGGTCGGAGGCAAGCAGAAAGAGAAAAAACAGCAACAGTATCTTAGCTGCAAAAAACAAAGGACTGAAGAAATATCCGAGAACAAACATTAGTATAAGTATTGTGCTGGCAGTATAAAGCCGTGGTTCCGTATAAATATCCCTTAGTATCCTCACAATCGATTATTTTATCGTGGTATTTCTACCGAATTAATTATTTCGACAACCATTTGTTCTTCCGTTGTTCCTTCCATCTCCTTCTCAGGTGTGAGGTAGATCCTGTGAATGAGCACGGGGTCGATAACGGCTTTCACATCTTCGGGGATCAGGTAATCGCGTCCGTTGATCGCGGCATATGCTTTGCCTGCTATCAGTGTATTGATGGAAGCCCGGGGAGAAGCTCCAAGGTATAGTCCGGAATGGCTTCTTGTTTTGTTCACAATATCTGAAATATAGTGCAACAGATTATCTTCTGCATGCACAAGCCTTATCAGTTTCTGGAATTCAATAATATCGTTTGCCGTCAGCACGCCCGAAACCTGGTCTATTTCTTTCTCACCTTTTCGTTTTTGCATATTTTGCAATATCAGTACTTCCTCGTCTTTTGTCGGATATGTGATATTGATCTTAAAAAGGAACCTGTCAAGTTGTGCTTCCGGAAGCCGGTATGTTCCTTCATGTTCAAGCGGGTTTTGTGTCGCGAAGACAAGGAAGGGTTCCTGCATATTGTATGTATGACCGTCAACGGTAATCTGTCTTTCTTCCATAACTTCAAACAAGGCTGATTGTGTTTTTGCAGGTGCGCGGTTAATCTCGTCAATAAGTACCAGGTTGGAAAAAATCGGGCCTGCATTAAACTCAAATTCGGATGTGCCTGCATTGAATACAGAGGTACCTGTTATATCGGACGGCATCAGGTCGGGAGTAAACTGTATCCTGGAAAAACCGGATGAGATAAGTCTGGCCAACAGCTTTACCGTGAGTGTTTTTGCAATTCCGGGTACTCCTTCGAGAAGTACATGTCCATTGGAAAGGATAGCTACCATTAGCAGGTCGATCATGCTTTTCTGGCCCACGATCACTTTTGATATTTCGTTTCTCAGTTGTTCTGTCTTTTCCCGCAGGGAGGAAAGGCCTATACGGTCGTTGGAATTTTGAGATGTATTCATTATTTTGGTTTTTATTGTATATGTTTTTGTTATTGTCCCTACTTCAAATACATGAAGAATAAAATTCTTCAATTCTTTTATGTAAATTAATAAGTTGTCCGGATGATATCTGTTTTTGTTGCCGGATTGATTCGACAAGAAGCATGGTCTCTCTGACTTTTTGCAGGGGAACCCCTGATTTGGAAGCTATCAGTTGCAGTTTGTCTTCTGTAGTATCAATAGTGTTAAGATAGTACCTTGCCCTGAGGAATTCCTTAAAATATGTTGTTTTTTTTCTCGCCAGATCGGTATGGTTACTGCTTTTGTGATAAAGCCTGCCTATGGTTTCTATGAACCTGAGTGAGGTGTTTGGCCAAGGTTTTATGACCGGGATACCGCGCTGTCGCCTTTTGCTTTCAATGATCATATAGAAGACTATGAATATCAGGGTAAGATAATATGCCGACCGCAGTGCTGGCTGGGATAGAATGTACCTTACGGGTGAAGCGTTGACAAGCTTATCCGGTTTATAATAATCATCCCAGACAATATTGCCATGGGGGACATAGGCCAGCGCTGCACCGGCATAATAAGCATCTCCGTATAGAATATGATAATTGGTAAATGCCATAGGCTGGCAATGAAGAAGAAATTGCCCTTCTCCAAAGGATAAAGCAATATAGTTGACCTTCCCTGACCTGTCAATCCCTAATTGCCTGACTTGCATTGTATCAACTGCAGTAAACCATCCTGAAGGCATCTTCCTGGAAAAAATGTAACCCGGATCTTTTTTCAGTGCGGGATTTAAAAAATTGAGCATCTCCCTGCCTTTTCTGAATGCACTTGTATCAAAAAAAGGGGAGTGGATATCAATGCCAAGGGTGTCGGCAATTGCATCTCCAAAATCAAAGGCTGAAATGAAAGCTGTGCTTCCTTTATGAACATGATCGAGAAGAATGTTAAGGTCATGTTTGTCGGGCGCGAAATGGTCAGTAATGATAATAAGACTGCTGTGCTGAAGTTTACCGGTATGCCAGGATTCATAGAGACTGATTTCATTATTTAACACCTCATTACCTGAAAATCCCTGTGAAAGCATATCCCTTATCACATAACATCCGTAGGGTGATTTTTTATTGCCGCGGAAATTGATTTTCCAGTCAACAGGTCCGGGTGCAAAATGCTGAAGACTGACCAGGATAACAAACAGTAATCCTGTGACGATCAGATATGTGATTTTGTTTTTAAACATTTAATTTGTTCTGAAATTCCATGAAATGTTGCTCGTATTGTTGATACTGTTCTTTATTAATGTCAAAGTGGCCATACCATACATGATTATAAATGCCCGTAAGTCCGCTAAATTCTTTTTTCAGTCCGGTACTCCCGAGTTCATGAAGATAATCGATATTGGTTTTCTCTTTTGAATACCGGATAATTTTAAGCTGGTCAAGTGAATGGAGGGTCCACAGATATAACAACCGGATTGCTTTACGGTACTGCTTTTGCATTATTTCAGTGCGGATTGCGGTCTCAAAATTGGTGATGACTTCCTCTGCATCTTTGACCTGGTAATCCGGCTGGTTGATTGTTTTGTCAGAGAAAAACAGGCGGTTAACCCTGGTTTTTGTAATAAGGACAACAAGAAAGAACAGTGCAAAGCCCCATAATACCAGTTTGAACAGCACTGGCATGGCTTTCAGAAGATTACCAATTTCCCGCAAAATATTTCCAAGAAACCTGAAGAACCGGTATCCGAAACCTTTCTGCCTGACATTAATATTACCTCCGTAATTAAAATCTTTTTGTGACCGTAATGCTTGCAGATCTTCATCCTCAATCTTCATAACTGTTATTGATGATGAGTCGGCAAGGGGATATTCCCGCGCGGGCGAAGAAAAACAGGTTAAGGCCGGCAGAATGAATAATAAGGAATAAATTATTTTATTCAATGTCTTACATTTCATTTTCATTGATCTGTCCGATCTTTTCTTCAAGTGAGGGTTTATCTTTTGACTCAATAAGGCTGTAATAATGAAATGCCATTATCAGCGATGGTATGGCAAGAAGTATATAAGTAATAAGATTAGTTATGGAAGTCATTATAAAATAAGCTGTCGGAAAGGTAAATGATGAAGGGTCTTCCATATCTTTAAGATTAGTCAGAATTGGTTTAATTCCTGTTATTATTGCAGGAAGTGACAATATCAGGGATATAAGGTAAATCATTATATAGGATACGGCCAGCAATCCCAGCGTGAGCCACCATTTATGATGGGTCAGCTCAAAGCTACGGCTAAGTGCATTCCCGAATCCCTTATCTTCGAATATCAAAGCCATATATATCAGGCTTAACGATACCCCGAGATAGATCCCCGGAATAAAACAAAAAACGGTACCTATACTTATAAGTATTCCGACAAAAACTGAAGTCACCAATACAGGGAAAAAATATGTCCTTATCTCTTTCCACAATTCATTAAGTCCAAATTCATCCTTTCCTTTCTCAACATATAGTTTTACATACCCCAGCAATGTGCATTTAATAACTGTGTAAGTAACGGCATATAATATCATCGCGATCACCAAATACCAGAAAACACTGCCCAGGTAGGAGAACGGATCCTGCATGGCATAGGGATCATAAGCACCGAAGCTCTGCATTACTTTTTGTTGTTCCATACCCAGAAGCACCTGAAAAATAGAAACAATGATAAGTACCGGTAATATAAAGTATAAAACTGCTTTCCAGAGATTCCTGGATTCCTGTTTGATAAATTCAAAGCTTACATTGAATAATTCACCAAAATCCCGTTCCTGTTTAAAGTTTATTTGCATTTTCATGATGATGATTTTTTGAGATGATTTTACGTGGATAGAGATAAAAATAATATAATATAAAAAATAATGAAATGCTTATTATTAAAAACCGTAAAATATAAGGTGCTTCCGTGTACCGTGTAATGAAACCTTCAAAAAAACCTGCTATTATGAATACCGGAACCAGGCCGGTTACCATTTTTATTCCTTTAACGGCACCCTTTCTGAATGATTGCCCTCTGGACCACGTGCCCGGGAAAACCAGGCTGTTACCCAGAACTATGCCTGCTCCCCCGGCAACAATTATAGCAAAGATCTCCAGGGTTCCGTGTATCCAGACTGTGGCTATGGTATCGACCAACAGGCCATGCTGAGCGAGGAAAGCATGAAATGTTCCAAGCATAATACCGTTTCGGAGGATAATAAATCCCGTTCCCAGCGCGGTAAATACCCCCGTTACAAAAGCAAAGAAGGAAACCCGGATATTATTGAAACTTATGCCAAGGAACATTTCTGCCTGGTTCATGCTTTTGTATACGGCAAGGGCATCACCTTTTTCAATATTGGCCAGGGTCATGTTTACATATGAGTCTCCAAGAATAGCACGTGAAAAACGCGGATCGTACTTTTGGGAGAGGATACCGATTAATGTCGAAATAAAAAAGATAAGAAAAGAAACAGCGATCTCCTTACGGGTAGAATAGATTAAAACCGGAAATTCAGAACCCCAGAAGGTTCGTATTTTTTTTAAGCCTGTTGGCTGTGTACGGTATATTTTCCCGTGTGCCTTCTGTGCTAACTGGTTAAGATATTTAACTGTTCGTGTGCCGGGGAAAAAGGTACGGGAATAGGCCAGATCATCGGTAAGTGATATATACAGGTCTGATAACCTGTCAGGGCAAGCATCAGAATTCCCTTCAAGCAATTTTTCCAGTTCTTCCCACTTTTCGATATTTTTATGCAAAAATTGAATTTCGTTCATAACATGTAACCTGATAGAATCGTAAGATAAACAATCTTTGGGAAAACCGTATTTTATAGTTAATAATTATGGGAAATATTGCCATCCAGACATCACAAAATATAGCGATCGAGCAGCCTGTTGCCAGCGTTGGAGAAAGGATAGCTGCCGCTGTTATTGATTATGCAATTTTAGCCGGTTATTCTTTTCTCATGATAATTATCGGTACAATGATGCAGTCGCCAAAATTCATGATCATTATGCTTACGCCCCTGATGTTTTATCACCTGATGTCGGAGTTGGCTATGAACGGACAAAGTTGGGGGAAAAAGATAATGAAGATAAGGGTGGTGAAGGCCGATGGTACGCAACCGCGTTTTTTAACATATTTTATTCGTTGGGTATTCCGCCTGATAGATGTAACTTTTTTGTTTGGAAGTATTGCAACAATAACCATTATATTGAATGGCAGGGGACAGCGCTTAGGAGATATTGCAGCTAATACCACCATTATCCGGGAGAAAAAAAGCAAAATGGGAGATACCCTTTTTGTGAGGCTTCCGGAAGACTATGAACTGAAGTTTCCGCAGGCGGATAAGCTGGGGGATGATGATATGTATACCGTTAAAGAAGTAATTCGGTACCTGAAAAAAACAGGCAGGAGCATGGAAGCTATGCGACTGGCCGACAAGACCAAAAAAGCACTGGAAAATAAAATGGGTATTGATGCTTCTATGAGAAGTGAAAATTTCCTGTATACGATATTACGGGATTATAACTATATCCGTTCACGATAGCAAAGAAAAAGACTGTTTGATTGACAATTCCTGATTCATCTTTGTTGCTGTTATTGCCAATATCTGTCCCGTTTGCCGCGTTACCCTTGTCCGAAAATTGCTAATTTACGATAAGTAAACTCTTAATTTTCGGACTACACAAGCCTTGCAAATGGAACCTTCTGAATAGAACCTAATTATTGATCTTTAAAGTTTTCCCCGATGTTGCAGGTGCTTCAGTACGAACCGCAGTTCGGGATAGGTAACTTCATTGCCCAGGGCTTCCTTTACCGGGTTAAGGCTGGATGTTCCCGAACTGATGAATAACCCGGCTATACGTTTAATCTTTTCATCCGGCATAAACCGGTTTATATCAAGTGTGCCGTCACCAACGTAATTTGACAGGTGGCCTGCAATAGTATTGTAAGTAAGGCCGCGCTCTTCTGCTATCTCACTTATGTCTTTACCTGATTGAAAAAGTTCCAGGCTTATCTCACGGGTATTTTTTTTAGGGGCTGTGTTCTTTTTTGCTTTGGATTGGGGTTCGGGCATTTTAATATCAATATTATGTTCCTGCCGGTAGCTGAGTATGATATTCAGCAGCTGATCGCCGTATTTTTCAATGGTTTTTTTGCCTATTCCTTTAATACGTTTGAGCTCGTCATTGGAAGAAGGAAGGAAATGAGCAAGTCCGGCCAGGGCTTTCTGGGTAAGTATCATATAATGAGGTATGTTTTGTTCGGATGCCTGTTCGTGCCTCCATGATTTGATAAGATCAAACACCTCGGGATATGCAATATCAGAAGAGGTCAGATTGGTTTCCACCTTGCCTGTTTTTTTCTTTCCCTGTTTTTCCAGGGATGCAACAGATCTTACTTTAAGAAATTTTGTTACTGAAAAACCGTCCCGGCATATATCAAGGCATTCTGTTATGATGGCCATCTCCTGTTGTAACTGATCAGATCCCCGGGTTATGGATTTCCTGACTGCTTTGTTATCTGTTTCATATTTAATATTATCCAGAGCCGGTTGTATCTCTTTTTCTATTTTCGTATGAAAGTATACACAGGCTTTTCTGATTCTTTCCTGCAGTAATGAGTTTTCTTCAACAGGTGTTGTTTTGTCATTAAGCCTTTCCACCTGTAAGGCAAACCTCCGGGAAACATCAATCATTTCTTTTTTTATTTTTTCCGATACTTCTTCAAGTGCCCCGGCCGGGTCTCCCAGTAAAGCCGCTGCATTGGAACGGCAAATTTTTATAAGGTAGATGATGTGGCTTTGAAGAAGGCTGAAGTCAAACAATTCACGGAGCAGTTTTTGTTGGTAGTCAATTTTTGACTTTACAAGTTCGGGGTTGCCGGGTGCATTTTCTTCCACGTAACGGTTAAAATCACAAACCGTGCTGTTGCTGATTATACCGTTCCCGGTGACAGGACTGCTCAATATCAATCCCTCAAGCGATTTAAGACGGCTCAATGCCACGTATACCTGGCCATGAGAAAAAGCAGCCTGTGCATCGATCACTGCTTTTTCAAACGTCAGTCCCTGACTTTTATGGATGGTTATTGCCCATGCCAGCTTAAGCGGGTATTGTACAAATATCCCCACAGGGGTTTCTTCGATTTCCTGTGTTTGTTTGTTAATACTGTATTTCATATTTTGCCATTCTGTCGTTTCCACGGGAATAAGGTTTTCTTCTCCTTCACATTTGACAAAGATCACATCCTCATCAATACTTTCCACTTTTCCGATCTTACCGTTATAGTATCGTTTTTCCGGTGAACTGTCGTTTTTTACAAACATCACCTGTGCCCCGGTTTTTAGTTCAAGCTCTTCGCCGGTAGGGAATGCATATTCGGGGAAATCGCCATCTATCATTGCTTTAAATGTATATGGCTTGTTCTTTAGCGCCCTGAGCTTGTTTTCGTTGATCGACCGGGCCTGGGCGTTGTGTGTGGAAAGGATTATATATCCCTCATCATCACGGGGTGAAAACCCGGGAAAATAACGGCCATGCAGTTGCCGCGTTACTTCATCGTCCATCTTGTTTTCGCGGATCTTATTAAGCAGACGGACAAAGTGAATATCGGATTGGCGGTATATATGTTTCAGTTCAATACTGATGAAGCCGGCCTCCTGTAATGCCCTGCTTCCGAAGAAGAAAAAATTAGTATAGTAATTCCGTAATATTTGCCTGTCTTCTTCCCTGACTACCGGAGCCAGTTGCTGGAGGTCTCCGATCATTAGCAGTTGAGCTCCACCGAAAGGTTTATTTCTGTCGCGGTAACGCCGCATAACCTCATTCACCGCATCAAGCAGGTCGGCACGTACCATACTGATCTCATCGATTACCAGCAGATCGAGGCTGCGGATGATATTGCGCTTTTCACGGCTCATTCTTCTTGCCGGAGCCTGATTGTTGTCTGCCTGTCCCCGGCCAGGATACGGTGAATGCAGTGTGTGATCCTTGGGTATTTGGGGGCCAAACGGCATCTGAAAAAATGAATGAATGGTCACACCTTCTGCATTAATGGCGGCAACACCTGTGGGAGCTACCACGACCATGCGTTTTGGAGAAATGAGCCTGAGATTTCTTAAAAATGTTGTTTTACCTGTACCGGCTTTCCCGGTAAGAAAGATATTCTCACCTGTGGATTCAATAAAATCATAAGCAAGCTGAAGCTGAGGATTTTCTGAAAAGTTAGTCATTGGGCCTGAACATTATTTAGTGTCTGTCCATAAAGTCCCATTTGCCGCGTTACGCTTGTCCGAAAA
>CAZBJH010000057.1:0-20664 GCA_964492185.1 uncultured Bacteroidales bacterium
TTGTTTATTTTAAATGGTGTTCACGAGCTCTCCCGCTAAGGCGGGATCGGTTGTTACCTCGCGAATTAATAATTTAATAAGGTGCTCGGTGAACCCTCATCCCTACATGATAAGTTCTTAGTAATTCATTGGTTCGCATCCCAAATCTAAAATGTGAAATTTACCCCCTGCAATACCGGTCAAGTTTTGTTCCTGATTGATCTGTGTACTTCAAATTGTCATCCCAGTGATAAAGAATAATTTTCTCTCCCTTACCGGCTTTTATTGTACAATAATGAAGAAAAAAATCAGGGAAGTTCTATGCCTCCCCAATTTCTATAATAACGATTTAAACATCAAACTACTTTATTCACTATAAAGATGATTAAATGTTTCAATTTTCACAGCACGGTCACGAATCACTAAAGTGTCTGAAAATGAATGTGTAGATAAGCCAAAATCAACCGAATATTGAAGGTACATTATATCCCGCTCAATACCTCCCCACATACCACCATCGGCAACAAGCTTTCCATTTCCCGTCACTGAATAAGTGGTTACAGTATCGGGCTTTGAAATAGTGCATGACCCGTTTTCATCAAAATTAAGTATCAATTCAAACGGAACATCAGTATTGCTGTCTTTTTCACGTGTAGCAAGTGAAATTGACACCTCGTTCAATGACCTGGTAAAAGCCCTGCAAACCTGGTCATCCTCAACATATTTTGCATGATATACATTGACTGTATTAAGAGCAGTGTTTCCACCATTCCCGGTAACATCATCAACACCCCTGCGCAGGTAATATGCATCATAAGGATTCATATACTTTATTGCGTAAAGTATGTAATCTTTTGGTGACAATGCCCAGTCGCCCGGATTAACACGGTTTGGATTGTCAACCATACTGACCCCACTGAGAATTGAGTCAGCATTTGTTACCGATGTAATTACCAACGGAATCACGTAATTATTTTCAATAGCCAAAGTATCAGCAAAAAACGCATCTGTAAGGGTAACCTCTATGCCTCCTATAATTTCCCCCTTTGGTATGAAAATCTGCATATCATTGGGCAAACTGTAATAGTTGGATGGCATTGGCTTTACCTGTTTTGTAGTGTCTTCAAAAACAAGACCGTCACAAAGTGAATTATCTACCTGCACATCTAAGACCACATCGGCTTCATTTTCATATACCCCGGCTAATGTTGCCATGATCATGCATTTATGTTGATTGTCAAGGGTATTGTCATTTACATAATCTTTACCCAAAACAATGGTCCTAACAGGGGTTTGATATGCAAAATAAACAGTCGAATATTCAAAATCAGGAAAATCCCATTTACCATTTTCGCAGGCAAAAAGAATTACACTGATAATTATAAATGTGATATAAACAATTTTTTTCATTTTTCAAGTTTTTTTAAGTTTATTGCAGGAATTACCACCCGTTGTTTTGTGTTAAATTTCCTTTTAGCACTTCGTAATAAGGAAGCGGCGGATAGTACATATAATCTTTATACAGTCTTTCTTCAACCTGAAATGATGTATACGTGCTATCAGCAATTCTTACACCCATGGCGGGATTTGTAAGGTTGTCCTTCCATCTGCGCAAATCCCAGAAGCGGAATCCTTCAAAACAAAGCTCCAATCTTCTTTCATTCTTAATGAGTTCGCGCATTTCTTCTTTTGTGGCAATGGAAGTTAAATAGTTATCCGGCTGAGCGATACCTGCCCTTTGACGAATAGCACCTATTACGCTTCTTGCCGAGTATGTGTTTGCCCCTGTACCATCAGGCCCCCAGGCTTCATTGGCAGCTTCGGCATATATCAGGAATATTTCGGTATACCTTATATGGGGTAAATAGTGCGGTTTGGTCAGCGAAGCAGCAGGATCCAAACTCACATCTTCGCGTACAATCTTTCGCAGGTAATACCCGGTGCGTGTTGAGGTTGGTATGTTATCAATGGCATTTACACCTTCGGTCAGGTTCATTGTACTGCCAGCAAATTGACTGCCATTGACAACAATGTAATTGTTCAACCTCGGATCACGGTTTTCGTATGGTCTATAGTGATTAAACTCACTATTGGGATGAGCAATCGGGTATCCGTTGGCCATAGGAAACGCATCTACAAGGTTTTGTGATGGATTAACAATTCCGTTGCCAAAAAGTGACGGGGGGAAAATCTGCCTTTCAAGGTCGTTGCTTCCGGCGCCACCTTCTTTACTGGTTCTCCACAACATTTCAGGCAGGTCTGCATCATTGGTCAAGTCAACAGCATCTACATTGGCTGCAGAATAAAACAAAGCACCATTTGGATCGAGGCCTGAAATACCGTTTATCTCTTTTAAGACATCTGCAGCATAATTGGCCGCGTTTTCCCATGTTATTGTTGTAGCGGCACTGAAAGCCGGACTGGCTGCCAACAAAGCAGTCTTTGCCCTTATGGCTTTAACTATCTGCCCTGAAATGCGCAAACGAAAATCTTTTCCGAAAACCCTGTTGTAATCATTTATCTCATAAGCTTTATATTTTTCAGGAATTTGTGATAAATCTCGTGCCTTTTCGTAATTAAGCGGCAAATATTTTTCAGCCTCTGCCAGATCACTATATATTTGTTGTACGCAATCTTCAAAAGTATTTCTGGGTTTCCAGAAATCTGAACCTTCGTCCAATACTTCAGTGACAATAGGAACCCCAAGTAAGTTGCCCGAAGCATCATATCCTGCATGTGCCTGTAACAAATGGTACATAAAGTATCCTCTAAGCGCATAGGCCTCTCCAATATTACGCAGATAGAACAGCGTATCAACAGCCTCGCTCAGGTAAGACCACTCTACTTTGTCTGCCTCGGCCAAAAACCTGTTCAGGTATATAATAGCTGTATAAGCGCTCCCCCAAGCTTCCGTTGGGTTCATGATTGCCGACCACTGTCCGGTTGCCATATATAGCAGGCTATTTGCCTTATCGTTGGTTACCGCGTTGTCTGTAGCAACATCTGAGTAAAAATAATTATAACTATTAGTTGGTATGCTTGCATAGGCATTTAACATCAGGCCTTCAGCAAATAAAGCATCATCGTAAATATCATCCAGTGTCCGGTTATTTTGATCTATCGGTTCCAGAAGATCTTCACATCCAACGAATATGAAGATGGCCGAAAAGAGTGTTATTATAATTTTGTTCATGATATTATATTTTTATTTTCATATTATACTTAAAAATTAGCCCTTAACCCCAATTCATATACCTGAAATTGCGGAGAACTTCCGACATTCAGTTCCATTATATCTTTGTTCTTTGCAATTAACAACAGGTTTGAACCTTTTAAGAAAACTGCAAACTGACGGATATATGATTTCAGTGCTGTATTGAGTGGAAAATCATAGGATATCTGCACCTTGCTCAGGCTAATGTAATCAGCATCATAAATCCAGAAGTCCGATGTCCTGAAATTGTTATTGCTTTGCTGTGAGGTCAAACGAGGATATCTCGCCGTGTTCCTGGTCTCTTCCGTCCATCTGTCCAAAACAACTTCGGAATATTTATTGTCACCCTGCACCCAATAATAATTTCCACTTTTCAAACCATTTCCGCCAATTGAACCATTAGCTCTTATGAAAAGAGTGAAACCCTTATAATTTGCAGATAAGTTAATACCATAAGCAAAAGGGGCGATCAATTTTCCAATTTCAACAGCGTCACGGGGATCAACAATATTGTCACTGTTTTGATTGACATATTTGATATCACCGGGTTTTACAACACCAAAAATCTGTGCAGGACTATTCTCTATTTCTGTCACATCGTTAAAAAACCCATCACTCACCAAACCAAAAATAGCATCTACAGGTTTTCCGGTACGGTTCTGGTATACATCGGCATTCAACTCGTCCCATTTCTTTACCTTGGTGTTGGTATAGATTGCATTCACACCCATATTCAATACCATATCGCCTATCTGTTTCCTGAGGTTGATCAATAAATCAAATCCTGACCTGCTGTAACTGTTATAATTGGTATAAGGAACCAGGGTTGTATAATAATTTGGATATTGTGAGAACCTCTGGGTTGGCAATCCATCAATTAGTTGTGTAAAATACATTGCCTGAAACCAAACCATGTTTTTGAAAAGTGAAGCTTCCATTCCTATGTTTACCTCCTTTCTCTGTATATAAGACAGGTTGGGGTTGGCCCCCTGAACCGATGTGGTTGCCTGGTTATAAAATTTGCCGTCTAACCATGAGTAATATGCCTGTGAGGAGTAGATATTCTCATATAGATAATAGTCGCTAATTTCTATGTCGGTGTTCAAAATACCGGCAGAAGTTGACAATTTAAGGTGGTTGATCACAGATGAACCAGAAAGAAAATCTTCGGAACTGGCCAGCCATGCAAAACTAATGGTTGGAGAAAACCCTGTTCTTTTATTTTCGGGCAATTTGTTCGAGCTGACAAGGGCCCCGCTAAAATCAACCCAATACCTGTGATCATAGTTATAACCTAATTGCAGCCCGAGGTTGGTGTTATTATTGGGCTGGACTACGTCTGTTGTGCTCCTCGTAATGCCATTTGCTATCAGCATAGCTGATATATTGTTTCTCTGACCGAATGTTCTTTGATAATCGAAATACAGTGAAAGCCCGATGCCGCGTGTTTGCGATGTTGCATTGATTTTATGTTCACCAGACCTCTCATCACTCCCAAATTTGGTAAGTCCCACTATATTGGTGCTTTCCGGAATTGAATCCCATAAGGGTTGATAAACCGAGTAAGAATTTTCAATGGCTTGAATATAACTGTTATAATAATCGGCATTAAACCTTGTATTGAAAGACAAGCCTTTCGTCAGACCACCCAGATCAACCTTTATGGTGTTGGTAACCTGAAGAATCCTGTCAACATATTCCAGGTAACCCCCGGCATATAAATCGGCAAAAGGATTTGAAAGATATTCCTGGTTACCGCCCAGTATATATTTCCCGTCAATGATATTACGGCTGTTCTCGGCAAGCAGCAATACTTCGGTTGAATCGGGGGATATTGAACCAATCGGGATTAACGGGGAATACTTATGTGGCTGAATGGCAGCAGCATCGCCCCAATAATTGCTCAAACCCCTTCGGCTGTTGCTCATCACTGCAGATATATCAATGGTACTTGAGATAAATCTGTTCAGCCTCAAATCAACATTGCCGCGGATATTAAACCGGTTGTCGCCTTCATTCTGTCCTTCACCGACATTTAATAAGGTAGAGTTATTATACCAGCCTATATTTGAATAAAACCGGGCATCTTTGTTACCTGCATTGAGCTCGGCATTGACATTGTTATAATTCACCGATTTTTTTAAATATTCAGACGAATAATAATCTATGTCAGGATACCTGTATCTGTATTTGTTCCCGTTTCTGTGCAGACTTATCAATTCATTACTAAATTTTGGTTCAAGCCCGTCATTTACACGTGCCTCATTGTAATATTCCATATAATCGGCAGCGCTTAAGTACTCGGGAAAAGCTTTCGGGGTGCCGATTCCTTTTGATGCCCAGACTTTAATTTTACGTTCGGCTGACTCACCCCTTTTGGTGGTAATTAAAATTACCCCTTTGGATGCATGACTGCCATATAAAGCAACTGCATTCACCCCCTTCAGTACCGTAATCTGGGCTACCTCTTCAAGCCTGATATCAGAATAATTACGAGGCACACCATCAATCATCACCAGTGCATTTTCCATACCCCAGATATTGTTTGACCACAACAAGCCCCCTATTCTACCGGCAAAACCATCGGTAATGCTCCTGCTGTAATCTATATCAATATATTCACCAGGGTTCACAACACTGATATCAGCATTCAGGTCCCTTTTGTCAATCTCCCTGAACCCAATGTTGACCTTTCGGGAAACACTGTCTTCAACAGGAATTATCGTGTATGTAGATTCCTGCGCATATACACCTGCAAATGTGCAGGCAAGTATTACACAACAAAAAAATATTTTATTATAATATCTCATTTTCGGTGTTTTTAAAATTTGGGAAATAACTGTTTCATCTTTTAAATTATGTATATCATAAAGTTATGTACCTTGTTACACATTTCATTTACCATCCGGGGTTTTGTCCAAATTCGGGATAGATGTTAACCTGGTCGGTTGGCAATGGTAACCAGTAGTGTTTATCCTCTACTACTCTTGTTACTACCACCCTCTCCCTCATATTAACCGGTAAAAACCTTCCTTCAACAGTATCGCGGTCAAAATCGATAGCCGTTTTTTCCCTGTATTCCATGTTTTTGGCAAGCAACCATCTGCGAAGGTCTATAAACCTGATATTGGCTTCACACATAAGTTCAACAGCCCTTTCCCTGATAATTTCACCCATGAATGCATCTTTTGATTCAAGGAATCGTGAATCAACATCTCCGACATTGGCCCTGTTCCTTACAGCATTCATGGCATCGGCAGCAGTAAGCACATAATCGCTTTCTCCGGGATGGCTGCTGAGCGCTGTGCCATATCCATGCAATACAGCCTCGGCATACATCAGGTAAACATCTGCCAGGCGCATAAATGAAGGGACATTTATTCTCTGCTGGTTTTCATCGTCAACCGGGTTTGCAGTAAGGTTGATGAATTTTTTCATTATATAACCGGTTCGGCTTCCATTATTATCGGCACGGTAGTTGCCATTAGTTTTACCATCGCCACCATAAAGATTTGCATAACGCCTGTGATTTTCTGTCGAATCACCGCCCTGAATTACCTGTTCACCATCATGAACGATAAACTCATAAAAACGAGGATCACGATTCGACCATGGATCGGCAGGATCATAACCCGAGCCTTCGGCATCGAGAGGAAGACCATTGGCCATACCAAAATTCTTTACATAATTATGACCGGGTGCAACCATGTTGCCATCATATCCTAAAACCGCCGGCAACCATAGTGACATGGAAGGATCATAACCCGGTCCATTCCAGAAAAACCTCGGGGACATCAACGATTCCGGAAAACCTGGTAAAACATTGCTTAATGTATAAAAGTTTTCGTGATACCTTTCCCATTCTGTCAGTTGGTAAGGCGCCTGACCTTTATGTGAAAGGTACAAACATTTATAAAACGAAGCAGCGGCTTTCTTGCACAACTCTCCATCATAAGCGGTATTACCGGTTGATTCTTTGTTCATCAGCGGACTTCCTGCAAAGAGGTAATTCTTACCTGAATATGCATAAGCAACCGATTTTGTGATCCTTTGAAAATTATTCCCGAGGGTAGCCCTTCCAACGCTTGTATTGTCCCAGTCTGTCGGCAGAAATAGGGCAGCTGAATCCAAATCCCGTGCAACTTTTTTAGCGGTTTCCTGATAATTTAACCTTGGCAGGTCGAGTTTACCTGAACCCAGCACTTCTTCAATATAAGGAAGGCCGCCCCAGAAACTCATCAATTGAAAATGAAAAAATCCGCGAAAAAAAAGAAGCTGTCCTTTAATTACATCTTTTTCTTCCTGTGTTGCTTCAACAAGGTCATCCAGATGTGCCAATCCAACATTGGCTTTCCTGATCCCGTACCAGCTTAAGTCCCACAACCCTTTTTGCTGCCAATCATCCCCATTTATAGTGGTAACAGCACCATTACATGCTTTTAGCCAGCTTTGGTTCCAGCCGCAGGAGGAGTTTATCCATTCCCAGTAATCACCGTTATCGAAATGGGTTATCAATCTCCAGTCAACCGTGGTCGGCAGCACATTGTCAGACATATTCCAGTCGGCTACCCAGGTTGATTTGGTATAATCGGGCACACAATGGTACATCTCTTCCACAAAACCCTGGAAACTTCTGAAAGTACCGAATACCTCTTCTACAGAAATATTGGCTTCGGGAGATTTGTCAAGGTATTCTTCACATGATATCGCGAGAAAACATGTGATTAAAACTATTATATATTGTAATTTGATTATCTTTTTCATATCGCATTTATTTACAGAACAATTTTTACTCCAAGATTAATACGCCTTACCGTAGGATAGGTACCCTGTGAGCCCCATCCGCCAAGGTTTGACTCACGGTCGTCAGGCATTTTTGTCCATAGCAGCAGGTTATTGCCATTCAGGTATATTCGCAATGAACTGATGTTTAACTTACTCATCAGCGCTGCATCGAACGTGTAGGCCAGCTCGGCATTCTTCAGGCGCAGGTATGACGCGTCATATGCATAATAGTTACCCGTCATGTTTGTTTGTGCAATAAAACGTGGTAAAAAGGATTCAGCATCCTGGACATCTTTTGACCAGAACGTACCTTGATCGAACACAACATTTTTTTGCCTCGGGAAATTGCCAAAAGAGATATACCGGGTTACATTGCTGACACCATAGAATTGAAAAAACAAGCTAAATCCCTTGTATTCTATCCCGAAACTGGTGTTATAAGTATTCTGTGGTCTTTCAGGAAAACCATTAGGTGTATTATCATAGTCATTAATAACCCCATCACCATTAAAATCAATAAAATTGTAATCACCGGGTAATTTTAACGCGTCGTTTGAATTCCATTGGGTTGTTGCATAAACTTCATCCCAGGTATTTGCAAAATCAGAAATCATGATTGACCTGTATTGTCCGATCTGGTATCCCTGATTTTTCATATAATCAGGATACAAGTCCGGGTCATCTGCTTCAAGAATATTATCTTTCGAGTGGGTCATTGCAAAATTCAGCCATACCCTGAAACTATTGGCAAACCTCTTGTTCAGCTTGGTTTCAATCTCATAGCCTTTAACTTCTGTTTCTCCCAGATTTGCATGAGGTGGTTCGCCCCCTAAATATACAACCACGGCTCTATCGTCTCCTTTTACCAGTATATCGTAACGATAATCTTTAAACAGGTCAACACTGCCTTCTACCAACTTGTTGAAAAATGAATACTCAATACCCAGGTTTTTCTTTACTGCTGTTTCCCAATGTATATCAGGATTTGGGATGACCCCTTCGGTGTACCATGAATAGGGGCTCCTGTCAGCATATGTTCTTCCTAATAAAGACTGCCCTCCATAATTCCAGTCTTCCATATAGGTAAACCTATAATCGGAATAGTTTGGATGGTCACTTTGTACAATCATATCGTTACCAACGCGTCCCAATGAACCACGGACTTTAAACAGGTCTAGCCAGGTCAGGTTATTCATAAAACTCTCGTTACTAATTGTCCAGCCCAGCGCGACAGACGGGAAAAAATCAAACCGGTAATCTCTTGAGAATTTTTCAGAACCGTTGTATGTCCCGTTTATCTCAACAAAATACTTCATGTCATAATTATAAGTCGTCCTGAATACCCAGTCTTCCCGGTAGGTTGGAAACTGACTTCCTTTTGCAAATTGTTCACGGCTGAACAACCCCATAGCGGTAATTTCATTTTTACCAATGTTTGTGCTGTAATCAGCCTGAGTCTGGTAGAATATTTTCCTGTATGTTTGCCCGGTAAGCATAGAGTAGCTATCATACGACCATGGCCCAATAATATAATCGTACCTGTTGCGCCCGGTTTCATTTAACAGAATCTCTTCACCTTCAGGTGATATCCATTTAGCGTATGTACCCCCGTTATCCCTTACGCCGCCTTCAGAAACAAACTTATTGTCAAGTGAAAATATTCCCTTCAGTTTCAGGCCTTTCAGCAACATCCCCAGATCCTGGGTAAGCGTAAAGTCTGTGTTAACAGTGGTAGTGTTCTCTTTTTTGATGCCTGAATTTGAAAAATTGGAAACTGAATTTGCCACTCCAACCGGGTCATTCGGATAAAAACCCCAGGCCCCGTCACTGTATTGAATGGGAAATGCATCGGGAGGGTTACCATAAACACCCTGCCACATGGTATATTCGAAGCCCGACCACGTGCTTTGTCTCTGGCCGTACGAGCCATAAAGGTTTGCTGCAAATGTGGTTGATTTGGTAACCACAAAATCCAGGTTGCTTCTGATGTTTAACCTGTCGTAGTCGTACCCGGGGGTATAACCTTTTCCATTGTCCCTGACGTTCATAATATCACCCTCGTTCAGATAATCTACTGAAGTAAAATACTTTACAAATTCAGAACCACCGGCAATGCTTATGTTGGTATTATTTGACATTGCATAGTCCTTGAAAGATTCTTCCTGCCAGTCAACGTTCGGGTACCGTTCAGCTTCTTCGATGCTTGAAGGATTACGGTATTTGTCCAGTTCTGCTATGGGAGTAAAGCTGGCCCATCCATTTGGAGCTACACCTAATTCCCTTTCTATTGCCTGGTTTCTTATCCTGATGGCATCATAGGCATCGTATTTATTAGGAATTTTCGAGGGAATTTTCATGGTAGCGCTAGAAGATACGGTAATATTTGCCTTTCCTGTACGCCCCCTCTTTGTGGTAATCAATATTACCCCATTGGCGCCTTTAACCCCGAAAACAGCGGTAGCAGAAGCATCTTTCAGTACCGAAATGCTTTCAACCGAATTAATATCAAGGCCGCTCATCGAGCGTTCTATACCGTCAATTAATACAAGGGGCTGGCTGTGGTTCCATGTTCCCATTCCCCTGATGTAAATCAGCGGGTCTTCTTCGCCAGGTTTACCGGTACCCTGCAGGGTAACCAAACCCGGAATATTACCGGTAAGCGCTGCGCCCAGTGAGTTGATACCGCCGGTACGTTCAAGCACTTCGGCTTTGGTCTGCGATATGGCACCGACTACACTCTCCTTTTTTTGTTTACCGTAACCAACAACAACAACATCTCCTATTTGAACCAGGTCGGGAGCCAATACCACTTTGACGTAGTCTTCACCAGTCACATCCTTTTCTTCGGGCAATAATCCGATAAATGAAATACGAAGTACCTGGTTACCTGCATTTGGAATTTCAATTACAAATTCTCCGTTTATATCGGTAATAGTGCCAACGGTAGTACCTTTCAAAATGACTGTTGCACCAATAATCGGGTCTTCATTTTCATCCACTACCAATCCCTTTACTGTCCGGTTTTCCTGTGCAAAAATTGATGCACCGAGAAATAATAATATGGAAAACAATAAAAACCTCATTATTTTTTCCCTCCTCAAATCTGAAGAAGGAAAAAAGAAACGAAATTGTCTTTCGATCGTTTTTTTCATTTTACATTTTATTAATAGTTAATAATTAGATTAATACTGTTAAGTTAAGTTTCTGATTATGAAATATATTTATATTAATTCATTTGAGCAAAAAAAATCACAAAAAACTACCCGCCAGTCACCCTCCCTGGCCTGTATCAGATCGGCATGGCCGGCACAGGTAATTGGATTTGGGCGTTTAGGGTCAAGGTGTCTCCAAGTAAGAATCGGGTTGTTTTCCCGGGGTTTAAAATCACCCGTTGGTGAGCCGCCTTTTAGAATAACCTCTGAATAGTTTGGCGCGGTTACTCCTTCAACAACCATCAGGAAGTATTGCCCGTTTATTTTTAACGTGGTATTTTGAGCCAGAGAAGTAGGATTATTTGCAGATATTAAACTTAAACCGGATAATATAACTGGTAATGTATTATGAAATAATTTGTATAATATCATAATTGTATTTATAGATATTAACATGTGGTTTCAAATATATTTACATTGAAGCCCAAACTGCTTGTAAGTGGGTAACAATAAATGGTACAAGGGTAACAAAAGCGACTATATATTGTTATTGATAGATTATTAAAATTTAATAATCCAAAACAGGTTCTGAAATTATGTTAGAAAAGTATTATTAATGAAGGATGTTTGTATCAATATTATTACCTGCGGTTTGCTTTAACAAAACTGCTGGGTGACTGGTTAAATTCACTGTTAAAGCACTTTGTAAAGTTCGATGGTTCATTATATCCGACTGCCATGGCAACTTCGGCAATTTGCATGTCTGTGGTCAATAAAAGTTTGGCCGCCATTTGCATCCGTCTTTTGCGTATATACTTATACACTGTTTGGTTTGTTAAGGCTGACACCTTTCTATAGAGCTGCATTTTGCTCACTGCCATTTCAGATGCCAGCGAATTCGGGGTGAAATCGGGATTATCTATATTATTTTCTATATTTGTATTCAGTTTTTCAATAAACTGCGCGTCAAGTTTATTGGTAACAGCTTCTTTATAATCAAAATCAATTCCTTTGCTGAATAGTTTTCTTAAATTACGCCGCTGTTCGATCAGGTTATTGATCCTGATCCTTAATGTTGACATGTTAAATGGTTTGGTAATGTAATCGTCAGCGCCAATGTCGTAAATATTTTGTATTAATTCTTCAGAATGTCTTACCGTTAGTAAAATCACCGGTATATGACTTGTACTTTCACAATTTTTAATTCTTTTGCACATTTCAATGCCATCCATTTTATCCATCATTACATCAGAAACAACCAGATCCGGGATTTTTTCAATAGCCTGCTTTAAACCTTCATGTCCGTTTTTGGACTCTATTACCCGGTATGAAGAATTTAACTCTCTGAGTAAGAATTTTCTCAGATCAGAATTGTCCTCTACCACCAAAATCATGGGTTTTGAAGCAGAGAATTTGACCCCGGCCGTGTTACTCTCTTCTATGATTATTTCGGGCTCCTCTTGCCTCTCAATTTCAGGCTCGCCAACCGGTTCTGCATCATAAACCGGGAGGTATATTGTAAACACAGAACCCCGGTCAACTTTGCTTTCCACAAAGATAAAACCTTTATGGATTTCAATCAGTTCTTTAGTGAGTGAAAGCCCTACGCCTGAGTCGGCGCTTCCTATCGGCTTATTTTTATCAACCCGTTGGAAAAGTTCAAAAATTTTAGAAATCGAATTTTCCGGGATCCCGAACCCTGAATCTGTCAATTTAATTTCCATATATTTATCAGCTGTCTTTTTTACAGGAAGCACTGAAGCATCTTTAACATCTAGCTTTAAGTTTATGGTACTGAAGTCAGGTGTATATTTAAATGCATTTGATATCAGGTTAACCATGATTTTATCCAGTTTGTCGAAATCGAAAAAAGTGTATAATTTCGAACAGGAGGCCTGAAATGTGAAATAAATATTTCTTTTTTCAGCATAATTTTCAAAGTTTGAGAAAATTTTCCTGATGAAATCAATTATATCACCTTCTCTCCAGTCTACCTTCAGAAAACCTTTTTCTATTTCTCGCAAATCGAGTAACTGGTCAATTAAACGCTTTAAATATTGTACGTTCCTAAGCATGACTTCAAAATAAGATTGCATCCTGCTCTTTTCAATATCTTCCTTTATCATGGTTTCGAGAGGCGCTGAAATGAGAGTGAGAGGAGTGCACAGTTCATGACTGATATTAGTGTAAAAATGCAATCTCATTAAATCCATTTCATGAACCCGTTTTGCATTCATACGTTCAATGGCCAGCGCATGCTTTTTCTTTTCAGCGTTAAGGAAGTATGTGTATATTTTGAATATAATAAAAACAAACAACATAATATATGTAATGTAGGCCAGCGTTGTTTTCCAGAATGGGGGTTTTATCACTATAGGGATGGATATTTCTTTTTGATTATTAATATGACCGGAACTGTATGCCTTAACCCTGAACGTGTAATGGCCATGTTTTAAACTTGTATAGGTAATTTTTCTTTCCTTTTTCAGCCTGTTCCAGTTGGTTTCAAGACCTTCCAGCATGCACATATATTGAATATCGTCATGCTGCATGTAATTTAACGCGGCAAAAGCCAGGGTAATATAATTCTGATTGTGTTTTAAAGTAATGTCACTTATGTTACTGATATGCATTTCTAACGGAGAATCTTTACCGCCAATTAATACCGGTTTGTTAAATAGCCTGAAATCGGTAAATACCAGGTGAGGAATGAACGTGGATTCTTTAATGGTATATGGATTAAAATATGTTATTCCTTTATCACTTCCGAAATACAACATGTCTTCTGCCATGCAATTAGATGCGAAAAAAAAATCATTTGAAATTAAACCGCCTTTGGCTTTGTAAACACTAAATGAAAAGGTAGAAGGATCAAACCTGTACAAACCATTATTTGTGCCCAACCAAAGAATACCCAGGGAATCTTCTGAAATTGAATTTATTATGTCATCGTGAAAACCATTACCTGAATTATATTGTGTAAATATGCCTGATCCGGCATCAAGAATACAGATACCTCCATCCTGTGTTGAAAACCAGATATCTCCCTTTCTGCTTTGTACGATTACCAGTATCTTTTTATTTGTCAGCAATTCACCTTGTTCATTTTTAAAATCGTTTTTAAACCTGTACCCGTTGCCTGTTCTGATAATTTTATTCAATCCAGCCTGAGTTCCTACCCAGATGTTCCCTTCTTTGTCTTCAAGCAGGCTCATGATGGTATTGTTGCTTATGGAACCTAAATCAGACGGACTGTTAAAGAAGTTTTTAATGATTACTTTTGACTGATCTGTTTTGATCAACTCTGATGATTCAATCAAGCCCAATCCATACCATGTTCCTACCCAGATGTTGTTGTTCTTGTCTTCCAAAAGACACATAATATAATCATTTTCAAATGAATTATCAGGAAAAGGTCGTGGGTATTTCCTGTAATTAACAACATTGCCCCGAACAGGGTAGGTGCCATGATCTGGTGTAAATCTTATAACCCCTTCTCCTTCTGTTCCTATCCATAGGTTGTATTTATGATCATAAATAAGGGCCTGGATATTTTTACCAATATTCACACCTTGATTAGTTAATGCCACATCAGTGAGAGCACCACTTTCAACGTTAAATTTTTTCAAACCTTCCCCTATGGTTCCAATCCAGATAAAATCTTTTTCAGAGGCAAGTAATGACCTTGTGCCCAGCAATAATTCGGAATTTTGTTTTGACCTTATTATCTTGGATTTAAAAATATCAGGCTTAATCTTTATCATTGAAATGCCTTCTTCTGTGCATAGCCATATAGCACCGTCTTTTGATTCGTATATTTTGTAAATCACATTTGAATTTAAATCTGAATAAATATTGCTCTTGTTCGAGATAAAAATTGTTTCGGAATCTTCTTTTACTGATTCCAGCAAGATCAAACCCACATTCGAGATGCTTACCCACAGATTGGAATGACTGTCTTTAAATACATACCTGACCTGTTTATATCTGTTATGTTCATTAAATTCAACATTTTCGAAGGAATTATCATGCGTATTCAAAATATCCAAACCTGTTTCAAAACAACTTTTAAGAATTTTATTGTTATCAAGGAAAATAAATGAAGAATTGGCTTTTAGCGCTACTATTCTTTCAATTGTATTATCTGAGGGTTTGTAAAAAGCCAGATCTGTCATGCTGAGAAACCATACTTTTCCATCATCCGCTTCCTTTATTTCCACCATTTCGCTTGAAAGCAGATTGGTATTACTACGGTCAAACCGCTTTAACAATTTAAAACTGTTCTTATTATTCCCATTTTTTTTTACCTGAAAAATACCATTATTCGTTCCTATCCAAATGATATCATTTCGATCTTTATACAGGGTATTCACCGATAAGCTCTCAAAGTCGGCAGGTAAATCCAGAGATAATGAATCATAACGCTCGGTTTTTAAATTAAAAAGCAGCAAGCCCTTGTTATATGTTCCGATAAGCAACATTCCCGGTTCATATTCAATAATTGACCGTATGTCAGATTCAGGGAATCCAACGAAATTTTTAATTTTTAAGCTGTACTTTGTAAAATCATTCAGATCGAATTTATACAACCCGTTTGCCATTCCGAACCACAGAAATCCGGCAGAATCCTGGTACATACAGTTAACCCGGTTTTTTGGCAATCCGTATTTTTCGTTAATATCCTCGATAACGATATTAAAGGCAGATATATGTTGAATTTGTAAAAGTAACAACAGGAATAACAATAAATGCCTTTTCATAAATGCAATACCTTAATACGTTCTTTTTTAAAGAAACAAATATATTAAATAAATATATAAAAAATCCGGCTTAAATGGTAAACTATATTGCTAAACTTAAGGATATATTTATCTGATCATTCAGTAATGCAGCAAGTAAACCCAACCTGCATTATTCATAATACAGGCTAAACAACAAACTCTTTAGCCAGATCGATATTTGTTGCAATATTTTTCAATTTTAGTCCTGATGTTACTTACCTACCATATTTTGTTACAGCAATATATCCAAAAAAATCAGGGGCAGATTACTTTTGGGTTTTCATATTATATAGCATTTGTAGATTTGGAGTTTTTCATGGTTTAAATTTGTAGTTAGACCGGTATAAGTGCCTTATTAACAAGGCACTTATACTTTTAATATGCCCCTGCTTCATGTTACAAATACTATTATTGCATAGCTTGTTGTCTATTATTTTCTAAAATTTCCCGATTTGTATCCCAATGTAAAGTAAATTTAGTTATATGTTATATGTTATATGTTATATGTTACGCGCGGACTATAATATGTTATTCTATGACAATCAGGGAAAATTTTTAAAAGTTAAGTTTGTACGCGCTGAATCTTTAATTTCTAACTGCCATTAACCAATTTATTATGCATAAATTGAATAAAATCGCGGGGTTATTGTTGTTGCTCAATTTTCCATTATTGATATTTGCGTGGGAAGGAATGTCAACTCCACGATTACATGTTGAAGGGAAATATTTAAAAGATCCGCACGGAAATAAAGTAATCTTGCATGGTTTTGCCCAGACATACAGTCCTTGGTTTAACGAAAGAGGCACCAAGTGGACCGGATATGATGTAAATGGCTGTCTGACATACAACAAATCCATTATTGACTCGATTCTTAACGCCGGGTGGAAAATGAACTTCCTGCGTTTACACATGGATCCATACTGGAGCAATACGCCAGGTTGTACACCAGATGGCCATGAGCTTCCGAATTGCTTCGACGAAACACGTTTCAGTACCTATCTTGACCAGGTTTTTTATACCTATGGCAGAATATGCCATATCCAAAGGGTTGTATGTAATCATACGCCCTCCGGGTGTTTGTCCCGAAGTAATCGGCGTTTTGTAATCAATGATGTGTTTCTTACAAATTCTGATTCTTATGTGCCAACCACCCCGACTTATAATCCGATAATTGTAAATCCTACTTTTTCAGAAGATATTGAACTGAATATGAAAAGCAATGAACCTGTGGATGTATATAATATGATGGGAGTAAGAATACGTACCAGGGTAAAATTTGAAGAGGCTTTAAATGGTTTGCCCCACGGATTATATATTGTTGGCAATAAAAAAATATTTAAAACTGATAATTTTTAACAAAAATGAAAAAGAATACTCCTTACCTCATTTTAATTTGCTTTTTTTTGTCCGGCTTTTATGCAACCGCTCAAAAATGGCACAGCGACAATGGTGATGGCACCTATACCAATCCTGTTATTCCGGCCGATTTCCCGGACCCGGATGTAATCCTTGTGGATGATACATACTATATGGTTACAACCACCATGTTTGTATTCCCTGGTGTAACAGTACTTAAATCGAAAGATCTTGTAAACTGGGAATATTGCAGCAATGCGGTTACCCGTTTCGATTTCAGCCCCTGTTATAACCTTGACAGTTGTAACCGATATTCACACGGGCAGTGGGCTACCAGCATCAAGTACAACAATGGTAAATTCTATTTACTTTTTATAACACTTGATGAAGGAGGATTTTTATGCTCGGCAACCAATCCGGAAGGGCCATGGGAATTAAGACAATTACCCGAAGGCTTCTATGACCCCGGGCTTTTCTTCGACGATAACGGAAGAATTTATGTGGCACACGGCTATGGCACGATTCGTATTACCGAACTTGATGAAAACTTTGCCCCGATAAGCAATGACTCCCTGGTATTTACAGGAGATATCCGCGGGGGACTTGAAGGAATGCATGTTTATAAGATCAATGGCTATTATTACCTCTATGGTACCTACGGCGGCGTTGACGGAATACAGGTAGCATTGCGTTCAAAAAGCATTTATGGCCCTTACGAACAAAAAGTGGTTATTGAAGACCGTACCCCGGGAGTCACATTTGGTATCCACCAGGGAGCCCTGATACAAACCCGAACCGATGAATGGTGGACCATGCTGTTTGTTGATAGCGGGCCATTTGGTCGGTTCCCTTCATTACAACCGGTAACCTGGGTTGATGGCTGGCCAATGGTTGGAGTTAACGGGAAAGGTGTGGTGACATACAAAAAACCCAATGTGGGTAAAGAATACCCTGCAAAGGTTTTACCAACCTCCGATGAGTTCAATAAACCCGTGCTGGGCATGCAATGGGGATGGAACCACAATCCCGATCCTGATAAATGGTCGCTTTCAGAACGAAAAGGTTTTCTTAGGTTAAAAACGGTTAAAGTGGTTTCGAACCTTACCGAAGCACAAAATACACTTACCCAAAGGCCCTTTGCACATTATGACCGTAATACCCCAACTACTGCCGTAACTATAATAGATATCAGAAATATGAAAAACGGAGACATAGCAGGTCTTGCGGTATTCCAGGAACCCTATGCATATATTGCAGTGAAACAGGAGGAAAAATCGAAACAAATTATCATGGTAAACAATGGTGAAATCATTGCATCTACGCCTATGAAAGGTAACACTGTTTACCTTAAAACCATTGCATCTAATTCAACCAAAATTGCAACATTTGAATATGGTTATAATAATAAAGAATTCACCGTTCTTGGTAATGAGCTGCACATGCGTTTCAGCCTGAAAGTGTTCACCGGCAACAAGTTCTGTCTTTTTAATTATGCCACAAAAGAAACCGGAGGGTATGTTGATTTTGACTGGTTCAGGGTTAATTGAAGTTTTTTGCTTTTTATTACATTTAATTTAATTGCGTTATGAAAATTGAAATTATAATAAGTTTTTTATTAAGTAAAATTACCTAATCATGAAATCACTGCTTATTTTAATCACTGCATGTATAATAAGTTTAAATGTTACGGCGCAGAAAGTAAATAATTTGATAATTCATGCCGATAGCGGAAAGTTCGTTATTAACGAAAATATTTATGGACATTTCGCCGAACACCTTGGCGGTTGTGTTTATGACGGTATCTGGGTGGGTGAAGAATCACCGATTCCCAATACAAGAGGTATCCGCAATGATGTGGTTGAGGCGCTGAAAGAAATTGAAGTGCCTGTGCTTCGCTGGCCGGGTGGTTGCTTTGCCGATATTTATCACTGGCAGGATGGCGTCGGCCCCCGTGAAAACCGTAAACCAATTGTAAATAAAACATGGGGGGGCGTAATGGAAGATAACAGTTTCGGAACCCATGAATTTCTTGACTTCTGCTCATTGATTGGCGCGGAACCATACCTGGCCATCAATGTAGGCAGTGGAACCGTACAGGAAGCTGCCGAATGGATTGATTATGTTAACGCCACCAAAGGCCCGATGGCAGAACTGCGCGGGCAAAATGGACGTGAAGAGCCCTGGAATGTTAAATACTGGGGTATAGGAAATGAAAGCTGGGGTTGCGGAGGACATATGAACCCCGACTTTTATGCCAATCTTTCCAAACAATATTCCACATTTTGTTCAGCAGATTATAAAATCCTATCCGGTGGCACATCTGATGATCTTAACTGGACAGAAACCATTATGAGAGAAACCAAAAAATACAACCAGCTCATTCAGGGTTATTCATACCATTACTATACGATTTGTCATAACTGGTCTGATAAGGGTTCTGCCACTGATTTTAATAAAGACGAATGGTTCAGTACCATGAAAAAAACATTGTTTGTCCGGGAAAACCTAAAAGAACACATTGCAATTATGGATAAGTATGATCCGGGGAGAAAGATTGCCTTAATTGCCGATGAATGGGGAAACTGGTTCAATACCAAACCCGGTGATCCGGTTTTATTCCAGCAAAATACACTCCGAGATGCTCTTACTGCCGGATTATACCTGAATATTTTCAATAACCATGCAGAAAGGGTTAAAATGGCTAATTTAGCCCAGACTGTCAATGTATTGCAGTCAGTTGTTTTAACTAAAGAAGAAAAGATGGTCAAAACCCCCACCTTCTATGTGTTTAAGATGTATAAGGCACACCAGAATGCCACGCTTCTGCCCTTCAGCCTGGAGTGTAAGGAGTATATCAATGGTGAAGAAAAATTACCGGCATTGCATGTTTCTGCATCCCTTAATAGAGAGAGCACTATACACATTAGTGTTATTAATCTGGATCCTGAAAACAGCCATGAATTAACCATTTCAGTTCCCGGCAAAAAATTGAACCAGATCACCTGTGAAATAATAACAGCCGGACAGATGAATGCATTGAACGATTTCAATAAAGAAGAAAAAGTTAATATTCAGCCATTCAGGGATTTTAAAAAAAACCATCAGGAATTAAAGACGGCCATACCTGCCAAATCAATTGTAATGTTTAAGATTCGTGAATAAAAAGTAATTTTTAGAATTATAATTAGTGTCTGTCCATAATGTCCGATATCCGCGTTGCTGCCAAAATTTTAAATCCTCGAATACCTTAGTATACCGCGGTTTAAAATTTTTGCGCGCCTTGATCTCGAACATTCTGAACAAACACTATGACTTTATTGACAAACTCTAATTAGTGTCTATCCATAAAGTCCCATTTGCCGCGTTACGCTTGTCCGAAAATTGCTCATTCACGAC
>CAZBJH010000058.1:0-20321 GCA_964492185.1 uncultured Bacteroidales bacterium
ATTAAATAATGACCGTCAATAAATGTATAGTGTCTGTCTATAAAGTTGACAAAATATTTAATTGACCTTGTGTCTGTTCAGAAAGTCCCATTTGCAAGGCTCGCGCGGTCCGAAAACGCGGAGTTTATTTGTCGTAAATGAGCAATTTTCGGACAAGCGTAACGCGGCAAATGGGACTTTATGTACATACACTAAATAATTTCCATTAAGATATCTCCTTCAAGAACAGCATCGCCCGTATTTACATGAATACGTTCAATCACACCTTCTTTTTCAGCCAGTACATTATTCTCCATTTTCATTGCTTCCATGATGAGCAGTATATCACCTTTTTTAATGATATCACCCGGCTTGACACGAACGGACATTATACTTCCGGGTAGGGGTGCAGTAACAGGTGTTGTGGCCCCTCCATCCTTTTTTTGAATATGTTCAGCCTCAGAGGATATCACTTTTCGAACAACTGTCGGGGTTTTACTGGTCTCTATTTCCCGCTCCAGTTCAACTTCATATAAGGTACCATTTACCTCTATTGTGGCGATATTGGCTTCAATTTTTTTCAGATCAACATTGTACCTGTTGCCCCTGATCGTGAATTTGAATTTATTCATACCATTACCTGTTAAGTACGGTTAAACTGATTTCTGACCTGGTAAATTTTTGAGCTCCAGGGTGAATATAAACGTGATTCCCTTTTTATGGTCAGGTTCCTGCTTTCTTTATCATGATACTGATCAAAATACAGGAGTAAAGACATACTGATGGCCGCACTGACTTCTCCTGAAAGCTCTTCGCCGTGTCCCGAGGTTTTTGCAGTTTTTTTATCCCCTTGCCTTTTTATATTCAACAATTTGGGGATATAATAAAAAACGATTGCCAGAACAACAAGAGCACAAAAGACGATCAGGTAACCGATCAGGGAAATGATAAGCGCGTTTTCATCTATTGCCGACGGGTTGATATTTATGTCCTGTATTATCATGAGTTATTTACAATGGTATATTCGAGTGTTTTTTTGGCGGTAACATATCCTTTTTATTTGCCAGTGTTTTAAAGGCCCTGATTAACCGAAACCTCGTGTTCATCGGTTCGATAACATCATCAATATAACCATACCTGGCAGCCTCATAGGGATTGGCAAATTTATCCCGGTAAATATTTTCTTTATTTTCGATGAACTGCTGCAGGTCTTCCGGCTTTTCTATTTCAGCCAGTTTTTTTCTTTCAAGGATCTCTATCGCCCCGCGGGGACCCATCACGGCTATCTCAGCCGAGGGCCATGCATAATTAATATCACCCCTCAGTTGTTTAGAGCTCATCACATCGTGTGCCCCGCCGTATGATTTCCTTAAGGTGACAGTTACCTTTGGAACGGTAGCTTCTCCAAAAGCAAACAATAGCTTGGCACCATGGATAATTATCCCCCCGTATTCCTGGGCCGAACCGGGCAAAAATCCCGGTACATCAACCAGTGTTAATAAAGGGATATTAAAAGCATCACAACTGCGAACGAACCTTGCTGCTTTTCGCGATGCATTAATATCCAGAACCCCTGCCAGAAAATTCGGTTGATTGGCAACAATGCCGACCGGCATGCCTCCCATTTTAGCAAAACCAATAACGATATTCCTGGCATACTGGTTTTGTATTTCCGTAAATTCTCCGCTATCTGCCAGCAGATGGATAACATCGAGCATATCATATGGTTTGTTCGGGTCTTCAGGTACAATAGTATTCAGTGTATCCTCAACCCGGTCTATAGGGTCTGTAATGTCACCCACGGGAGGTTCTTCCAGGTTGTTTTGCGGCAGGTAACTTAATAATTTGCGTATCATCATCAGACCTTCTTTTTCATTTTCAGCAACATAGTGTGCAACACCCGATTTTGTTGCATGCACCTCGGCACCACCCAGGTCCTCAGTTGATATCCGTTCCCCGGTGACTGTACGTGTCACTTTGGGACCTGTAACAAACATGTAGCTGGTATTTTTACTCATCACTATAAAATCAGTCAGCGCGGGACTATAAACAGCGCCTCCGGCACAGGGTCCGAAAACTGCAGATATCTGCGGGATCACACCCGAAGCACGGATATTTCTTTCAAATATTTCCGCGTAGCCGGCAAGACTTCTTACTCCCTCCTGTATACGTGCGCCTCCGCTATCATTGATGCCAATAACAGGGGCGCCGACTTTCAGGGCCTGGTCCATAATTTTACATATTTTCAGGGCAAAGGTTTCTGATAATGAACCGCCAAACACAGTAAAGTCCTGTGCAAATACGTAGACAACACGGCCATCGATCGTGCCATGGCCGGTGACCACACCGTCAGATAAATATTCCTGGTTTTCAAGTCCGAAATCTTGGCATCGGTGTTTGACAAACATATCATATTCTTCAAAACTTCCCTCGTCCAAAAGAATATCAATGCGTTCCCTGGCGGTGTACTTGCCTTTTTTGTGCTGCGCTTCTACGCGTTTTTCGCCTCCTCCCTGTTTGGCCTTTTCACGCAAATCGATTAAGTGTTTGATCTTATCCTGGCTGCTCATAACTGATGTTGAACTTTTATAAAGATAGCTATATGATATATTATTATTTACTATTTTTTTTTATGCAAGGCATATATCCTATTCAAATATATGCAATCGAATGTTTAAAAAATATGATTTTAATCTTTAATGATAGAAAGAACTAATATTGAATTTTACTGATAATTTTATTTTTTGGTTTGTTATCTTTATAAAATACAAAACAGTGATTTATGATGCGTCTTTCAATAAAAAACCGTTTGGCCGGCATTTTTATATCCGGAATACTCGTGCTCTCTTCCTGCTCACAATCCAACAATAATACAGCAGACAAACCTCTGTTCCGTGACCCGGTATATGACGGGGCTGCCGATCCGGTGGTAGTGTGGAATGAACAGGAAGCCAAATGGTACATGTTCTACACGAACCGGAGGGCAAATGTACCCGGACTTGACGGTGTTACATGGGTGCACGGCACCCGTATCGGCATCGCTTCATCCGAACATGGCGCTTCATGGGAATACGTGGACACGGCCAACATCAACTACCGGCCGTTTAGTGAATATACCCACTGGGCGCCGGAAGTTATCCGGCACGGGGACCTCTATCATATGTACCTGACATATGTTCCAGGCATTTTCAGGGACTGGAGACATCCGCGGGATATTGTCCACCTGACAAGTACAAACCTTACCGACTGGGAATACCAATCCACTATTCAACTGGCCTCGGGCCGGGTGATCGATGCCTGTGTGGTTCGGCTCCCCGGTGGAGTATGGCGGATGTGGTACAACAATGAAGTAGATGGTAAATCGATCTATTATGCTGACAGTCCCGACCTGTATTCATGGACTGACAAGGGGAAGGCTGTGGGCGACCAGGGAGGTGAAGGCCCCAAAGTTTTTTGGTGGGAGGATAAGTGGTGGATGATCACGGATGTGTGGGAAGGACTGGCTGTTTATTCTTCCAGTGACCTGGTGCAATGGAAAAGACAGGAAAGTAATTTGCTGGATAAGCCCGGAGAAGGGGAATACGACCGGACAGTAGGCCATCACCCCGATGTAGTGGTAAACAGCGGGAAAGCCTACCTGTTTTACTTTGTCCACCCCTTCCGGGGTAATAAACCCGAACAGGATATTTCCTTTCCCGACCGGCGCAGCCTGATACAGGTCACGGAACTTCATTATGAAAACGGCAGGCTCACCTGCAAACGTGACAAGCCTACTATCATTAACCTAGGGTCTGCTGAAAAATACGAAATAGATTGATAGTAAGCACGATACAGTAACTTATTGTATGTTAAGTGCAAGGGTTTTAACACATATTAATAAAATCCTTTGTATTTATTAAGGGTAATATTCCGTGAGTCTGTAGCACATCATCTACCGCGTTGGCTGCAGCTCGCGGTATTATTATACAGCTTCGCTTTGCCGCCTTGTATCTGATGCACTACAGACTTTTTCAGCAGACCCTAACCTAACTCCTCCCGGACGGTAAAATGAACTGAAATTCAGTGGTTGCCTGAAAAAAAGGATCTGAATTATGGATTTATCGATATGTGCCGCGATTCATGTGTGTCATCCATATCTCGGCTTTTTGTTAATTGTTTACCTTAAAGTTAATATTTTACCTCTCAAAAACAATTGGCTAAGGCTTTAAAATGGCCCGTGATAAGTTAGATATTTTTATCAATCATGGGTACAAGGCTGGAGCCTTGCGCCAGTTGCGCCAGCGTTGTAGTTCTGCCATAGGGTAGGCACGGACAGGGTGTCCGTGCCAGGTGTGTGCGGTGTGGTATTGCAGTGTGGGGATTAATTTGCAGTGTTGGGCAGAAGGTTGGGGTTGTTGTCGAGTTCGTTTTGAGGGATCGGTAAGTATTCCCTGCCGGGGATCCATGTGTCAAATTCAGAATCGCGTGAGCGTAAGTCCTGAAGTTTTTGATTGTCATATAACCATCCCCACCGAATGATATCGTCAATGCGCTGGCCTTCTATTGCGAATTCTACTAACCTTTCATGTGCTATCTGTTCACGCATTTGTTCTTTGCTGAAGCCTGCAAATTCAGATTCACGATCGGGCATGTTTGCCCTGTCACGTACCATTTGGATATATTTTGCACATTCAGCCCTGTTGTCAAGTTCATTCTGACATTCAGCGTACAACATTAATATATCAGCATAGCGTAGTATACGGTAGTTTATACCTGAGACCGGGTCCGCACCTTCAAGTTCGGTCGTGTAACCGGGCATCCCGTCATTGGTATATTTCCTGATGAATATGGTGTTGGTGTCCAGTCCCTGAGTGATCCAGCCTTCCTCATAGTAGGTTGTGTCTCCGGCATCCGGTTCGTATGAAGCAATAGTGGCTAATAACCGCGGGTCAGTGCCACCGTCTTTTGTTTTTTCTGTTTTAAACTGATCATAAAGCCATCGCGTTGGCAGGAAATCGGTCCACCCCCTGTTTGAATAGTTGCACGCCATAGAGGTTATTTGCTTAAAGTTAGCATTGGGTTCCCCATGCCAGTTTACTTCTGAGCCACCTACCTCATCAGTTGTGGCAAACTGAGCCTCAAAAAGTGATTCTTCATTATTTTCATTCAGGAAGGTGAAATTATCGCGGTAGTTATCAACCAGTCTGTATATGTTCACATCAGGCCCGTTGATCAGCAGCGAAAATTCATCTGCTGCTTTCTGCCATTCTTTCCTGTAAACATATGCTTTGCCAAGAAAGCCGACAGCAGCACCTTTGGTTGCCCGGCCGACCTGCCCTTTATCAGGTCCGCTTACATTGGCATAGGAGACAGGCAACATTCCTTTTGCCTTTGAAAGATCGGAATAAACCTGGTCCCATAAAGTTTCTACCGGATCAGTTGCAGCATAGTATTCGGATTCCTCTTTGGGTGTTTGTGTGATAACCGGTACCTGTTGAAACAGCCGGGCAAGATTAAAGTAAGCAAGCCCGCGAAGGAAATATGCCTGCCCGAGTATCCGTGTTTTGTGATCTTCATCCATAGTTATTGAAGGTACATTTTCCAAAACCTGGTTGGCCCTCCAGATTAATATGTAGTAGTCCTCCCATACATATGTTTGCATAAAGGGGTCATCCGAATGGTCTCCCAGTGTGAAGTTGGATGTCCATGTATAATTCAGCCACGGCCCTGAAGAATATATTTCATCTCCGCGCCCGTCTGATAAAACCTGGGTCCAGTGCTGATAACAGCCCTCCATGATAAGCTGCTGGTATACAGCTATACATGCGGCCTCTGCCTGCTCTTCAGTATTCCGGTATGAACCTGCATGATGGGGAAAAGGAGGTCAATGGATATCCGGGCCTTAACGGGGAACCGGGTTTTTCAGGAATGGATCAGTGCATCGTTTCCGCACCGATTATCGCTATACCCAGGGTGTATACCGGCAGCAGTATTTCACCATAAACAGGATCATACCATGGTAAAAGGGCAAAGGGTCCGCCCAGGGCAAATACCCATATCACAAAGGCAATTAAGGAAATGATAAGCTGGGTTATTTTCCTGACCTTTTGTATTCTCCACAGGTAAAGCGGGGTGAAGAGACAAAAGATGCCAAAAACTATCCAGAATATCGGTGCATATTCGGACGACTGGCTGTCCAGCTTGTGTATTGCTCCCTGAACAAAAATATATACGGCAACTATCTCTGCAGGTATATACTTTAGCAGCCGGTCCCTGTATTTATCTGCTCTTTTTGCTTCAACAGGGGCATTTTCCTTATTTATTGTTTTAAGATTTTTCTGATGCTCGTTAATTATATCTTTCCGGGTAATTACTTGTCGTGGCATAATGAATATGAATTATTATTTTAAGAATTTTTTAACAGAGTTTGTCAATGAGTTAAAAGTGTTTGTTCAGAATGTTCGGGATCAAGGCGCGTGAGCATTTTAAACCGCGGTATACTAAAGTATTTGAGGATTTAAAATGTGAGCAGCAACGCAGATAACGGACATTATGGACAGACACTTAATAATGAATTGTTATTCCCCACTTATTCAGCACACCGGTGTCCCTTTCCGCATTATCGGTCACCCGTAGTATCCAGTCACCCTGTGCGGGCTGGCCTGCAAGGCCGGCAAACAGTTCGGGATCATCCGATGAACGGCATATCATGACCAGGTCATTTGCATTATGGCCCGAATTGTGATGAAGGAGGATCTCATCGTGGCCCGGGGGTTTAAGGTAAACGGACAGGTCCCCGCGCCAGGTATGTTTTATTTCAACACTGATCTCAACAGCCCGGATATTTGTCATCAGCGGGAAGGGGATCGTATCTTTTATTTCCCCCTTATCGGGGATCTGCTGTTTCACCCTGTGCTCCATAAAGAGTGTCTGTGGCAGGCGACCTTCACCGTTGTTCCCGTCATGATTGCCGGAAACCATTTTAAGGGCTCTGTGGGCATTGATCCTTCCGTGACCGTATTTTGGCGAATGTCCATCGGCATTGTACTCACCGTTTTCCCGATCAATCTTATCTGCCGTTTGCATAATGATGTTACGCAATTCTGATGCTGTAAGCTCGGGATCAATGGAGAGGATAAGTCCTGCCAGTCCCGCACAAAGAGGTGTGGCACTGGATGTGCCGCCAAATCCGAATGTGTAATCACCTTTTTCATAACCCGGAGTACCTGTACGGTCGGTTGTGAGTATGCCCCTGCCCGGGGAACCGCTTGAAGGGGCACAGATGGCTATCTCAGGACCGTAGTTGCTGTAATATGATTGCCTGTCAAGACTGTTTGAAGCGGCCACGGCGATAACATCGGGATGAAGTGCAAAACCCTGATGATAGTTGATATCTCCCATCTTTCCCTGCAGGGGCGCGCTTTCATTACCCGCGGCAAAAAGTATCACGCATCCTTTCCTGTTCCTGCGGCCGCGGGTGGCGGCTTTATGAATTATTCCTTGCATTATGGTGGATAAGGGGAAATAGGGGGCAGCAGCAGCCCAGCTGCAGCTGATAACATCGGCATGTTTGTCAATAGCATACTGAAAAAGCTCTTCAATAGCATTATCTGATAACCAGCCGGAAGTGCGTACAGGCATAAAGGCACATCCGGGAGCAAGACCCACTGCACCGGTGCCGTTCTGTTCGGCCAGTGCCACCCCTGCACATGCCGTACCATGATTGTCATTTTTATCGACAGGGGACGGGTCGGTGTCATCCTGACCGAAATCATATGGTGCGATGATCTTTCCCGGTGCATTGAGATCAGGATGAGTAAAGTCAAAGCCATCATCCATAACACAAATTACAATGTTCCTTGAGCCCAGGGTATAATCCCATGCTTTTTCGGCTTTAACATCAGCACCGGCAACAAGTCCTGTGCCTTCTCCCAAATTATTCAGGTGCCATTGTTGCGGGTAGAGTGTATCTTTTGGAATAAATTTATAAGCTACTTTAAAGCTAAGGTCGGGTTCAGCGATCAAAACATTCTTCTGTGACTGGAGTTTTTGGGCAATTTTAAGGGGATTTTCTTTTGAAGCCGATGTAAGCCTGACAATATAGCCATCAGGAAGATAATCAATTTCCCTTTCTATCTCCAGGCCATTTTCGGCAAGTATCTGTTCACGGGTTTCTTTTTCAGTATGATGAGTAAACCTGATAGTCATCCGGCCGGTGGGGATAAATGCCCCGTCAGGGGTGTCGTCAGTGGTATACATGTGAGTAACGATCTCGCTCCTGGGGGCTTTCCTTAAATGATCAACCGTTTCTTCCATCACATGCTCACGAACAGAAAAGATCTCCATTCTTTCAGAAGGGTCCGAATCTATATGCTCGGGTTCTTCTTTTTTTTCTATATTTAACGGCCGCAGGGAAGCCATATCTTTTGCTATGCCTTTCTTAAGCCTGATGGCAAAGCGGTCAGGGATCTTTTTAAGGGCTATCTCATGACGGCCCCTTTTTAGAAGAATGGGTTTGTCTGGATTCATGTTTGTATGGTTTAGTCTGCATTATTAATGCTGGTTATTTGAACTAAGGATTGATTTCTCTTGTTAATAAGCAAATATAATAAGATATGATTTATCATGGAAGAAAATAAAACACCCGCGAAAAAGAAAGAAAACATTAAAATTGCCGTGTTCAGTACAAAGAACTGGGTTATTAATTCATTTAATGAACGTAACAAGAAGTTTTTGTATGAATTATCCTATTTCGAACCCAGGCTGTATGCAAAGACCGCGGCCCTGGCTGCCGGTCATGAGGTGGTTTGCGTTTTTGTGAATGATAAACTGGATGCCCCGACACTTGAAAAACTCAGTAACGAAGGTGTTAAGCTTATTGCCTTACGCTGTGCAGGATTTAATAATGTGGATATTGATAAAGCCGCCGAATTGGGAATGAGTGTTGTTCGTGTACCGGCATATTCTCCTTATGCTGTTGCCGAGCATACCCTGGGACTGATACTGACCTTAAACCGTAAACTTCACAAGGCTTATACCCGTGTGCGTGACGGGAATTTTGCACTGGACGGGCTGCTGGGTTTTGATGTTAACGGAAAAACAGTCGGCATTATAGGAACAGGGAAGATAGGGCAGATTTTTGCATGTATTATCCAGGGCCTGGGATGTAAAGTGATCGCTTATGATAAATATCCGAACGAGGATCTGGTAAAAAGCGGGGTTAAGTATGTTGAGCTTCACGAGCTTTATGAAAAGAGCGATATAATATCATTACACTGTCCGCTTAATTATGAGACCTACCATATTATTAACGAATACGCCATCTCGGCAATGAAGGAAGGGGTGATGATCATTAACACCAGTCGCGGCCCGCTTATCGATACCGGTGCAGTGATCGAAGGGCTGAAAAGCGGAAAGGTCGGATACCTGGGACTGGATGTGTATGAAGAGGAGGAGGAACTGTTTTTTGAGGATTTTTCGGAAAGGGTCATACAGGATGATATGTTCGTGCGCCTGCAGACTTTTCCCAATGTGCTGATCACTGCCCATCAGGCCTTCTTTACGCGGGAAGCAGTGCATAATATTGCCCAGACTACACTTAACAATATAAAGGAATTCTTTGATAAAGGCAGCTCTGAAAATGAAGTAAAGCCCAGGAAAAAACAGGCCGGGAGCACGGCGGGATAGAATAATATGTCCACATACCGGCAGACACCGGTGACGGATAGTACAACAACGGCAGATGCCTGTGCGGGTATAGTTTCCGTGTTGATCATTCAGAAAGGATAACCGATGGCTATGTTAAATACCAGCTTGTCTTTACGCCATGAAGGATCTGCAGGGTTTATCTTTTTTATCACCCACCGTTCGCCGGCTGGCAGGGAAGGGTCTTTAAGGGGTGTTCCGAGATCGAACCGCAGAACAACAATATTGGTGGCGATACGCAGGCCCAGACCGGTACCCAGGGCAAGCTGGTCTGCGAAACCGGACCATGAGAACACACCATCAGGTTTTTGAGGGTCATCAAGCAGCCATATATTCCCGGCATCAACAAATAAAGCTCCTTTTAAAAAACGGTATATGCCAAACCTGTACTCAAGGTTGGCTTCTATCTTTATTTCTCCTGTCTGTTCAAGGTATCCGCCATAAAGAGTATCGGGGGTAAGATTGCCAGGCCCTACGGTGCGTGAACGGAAAGCTCTCAGACTGTTTGGTCCGCCGGTATAAAATTGTTTTATATACGGAAGAGTGTTTGAATTACCGTAAGGAATACCCATGCCGGCATACAGGCGGGTTACCAGTTTATTGTCGTTGGTCTTAAGGTATAGCCTGTAATCGGCACTTAAGCGGGCATACTGGGCATATCGCTGGCCGAAAAAAGTGTTTGGCGAGCCGGGGTTAGGCCATCCCTGACCGGCAATAGTGTTTGCCAGGCTTAATACATTGCCCGAGATCTCCGGTTTGACCTGCAGGTACATGTTCAGCTTTTTGCCGGTATTTGCCTGGTTATTGAAAGTATAGATATAATTAAGACTGAAAATAAACTGTTCACTGAAGCTTTCTGCTACCAGGGGGTTGTGGCTTAGTATTGAATCAAACCGTGAAGATGTATTGTAAATATTCGTGTAATTGATGTCGATAAGTTTAAGGTCATGCCATTTGACAGTTGATTCCTGCCATTTGAACCCGTAGGACAGGTCAGCTGAATTCATGTTGAAATACCCGGAACGGTAAAAAAAGCTGTATGCACCGGTAAACTGTGTTCGCGGCGTATAATGTTTTGACAAAAAGCGGTTAAAATCAACTAAGGGGAATATAAACACAGGGAAGGAAAGCCGGCCTTCAAGGCCAACCTCATATAAATTTCCTCCGCTTTTCTGTCCGCCTATCTGTGTCTCAAAAGCAGTGTTCAAACTTAAATTAAACTGTTCGGCCCCGCCCAGAAAATTTCTGTCTCGATAATTAACATTCAAACCCGGTCCGGCAAAATCGGTTGATTTGGTGACTGCCTGGAAGACCAGTCTCAGTGACCTGGGGACCGATTGTGAAAGCAATATTTTTGTTTCAAGTGAATGGCCTGCCGTGTCCGTTTCATTAAACCGTATTGCAACAAACTTGAAAATACCCAATCCCGTGAGTTTGTTCAGTGATGCCGTATAATTATCATGCCGGTAAAGTTCTCCCGGCCTGAGCATTACCGACCGGTTGATCACTTCAGGCTTAACGGTCTTTTTTTTATAGACATAAGTAAGGCTGTCATCCACAATTAAGGTGTCTTTTTTAGTTGATACATTCTCCAGTGAATGGTCTGCATCGATCAGCATTTTTCCTAAACGGTATTTCCTTGACGCTGCCGGGGGTATAATATCTTTAATGTTAAGGAAAAGACCGAGGTGTTTTTCCTGTTTGCTGCTGTCAATCTTAAAGATCAGGTAATCGGGATTAAAATAATAATAACCCTGGTTTTTAAGGTAACGGTCAATACGTTCACGTTCATCTTTCAGTTTTTCCAGATCATAGGCATCGCCCGGCTTAATAAGGCTGTTTTCAAGTGAAAGGTTTATGTGTTTTGCCAGCGGGCCGGCAGTGTCCCTGAACATAAAGCGGTTAACGGTGTACCTGCTGTTTGTTTCAATAGTGTAATGTATTTTTACTTTCCTGCCGTCAATGATCTGCCCGGCCGAAACATCCGCATCAAAATATCCCTTGTTAAAGAGGTAATTTTCAATATCCGTAATGTTATTTTCCATAAAGGGGCTTTTGTAAATAACAGGAGCTTCCCCCAGCCTGGTTTGCAGCCAGGGGCGCAATCCTTTTTCAGGAAGGCTGTCGCCCATTGCATTATATATCCATAAGGATACAGGAAAAAGCCCGAGAAATTTTTTATTGGGCCGGGGACGGACAAGGTCCTGGATGTTGTTTTTTAACCCGGACTTGCTAATTCCCTGCTTATCTGTTAATTCTATGTCGGCACCCGTGTAAAGCAGCTCCCCGTTTTGGAGTGTAGATAAAGTGCTGCAGCCTGTTACGGCCAGACTGACCAACAGGATTATCACTGCTTTATATTTGTTTACGGAATATCTCATATTTTATTCCTCATCCCTTTTTTTTAAAAACAGATCCCTGAAACGGTAAAAATTTTTATTCAGAATGAAAGCGATACCTGTTTTATTTACCTCACCGTCGAGAACATCTTCATATTCGGTCTTATTAAAACCTCTCAGACTATATGTCCCCTGGTCGTTCAGCTTATACTCAATGCTAAAATCCCCTGTTATACCACTGATATCATTTCTTGTTTGCCGGTCATCCCCTTCAACATTAATATTACTCCCTATCTGCACATTAAGGCGTTCATTAAACAGCTCTTTTGACAGGTTCAGTTCAACATCCGTCCTTCCGGCCGGTTTCCGCCCGGCGCTCTCATAATATGAACTCACAGCCACATCAACATTGAAACCTTTGATATACTGCTGCGAATACCTGTTCAGCTGCTGTGTTATCAGGTTGCTGATACTGTTGCGTGCAGTGGCATTAAGTTCGTGAGCAACAGGCATGTTCCTTCCCGTTCCTTCCTGCATAAAACTATTGAAAACAAGAAGGGAAAAGGCCTGCTTATGCAGCTCATTCTCATTTTGGTTCAGTTGATCGATCTTGCTTTGCAGTAATGCATTACCCTGACCGGGAGGTTGTTTAAGTTCAAAGGCAAGGGTGGGTTCCAGCAGCATGTCCGTGATGTGCAGGTAAACCCTGAAAGTCATATTCCTGTTATATATATCCTGCTCTTCGGGAGTGAGGTCGGTTTCTGCAAGGATCAGGGGGAGGGGGGATGTTATGGTTTGGTAAATGGCAGTTATATTTACATTTGCGTCTGTAGGACTGCCGGTCCATAATATGGAGCTGCCCTCCTCAATCCGGAATTTTCTTGTGATCACATCATAGAATTTCATAGTATAACTGCCGTTACTGATCTTATATCTGCCTGTCAGGTTGACTTCTCCTGTTTCTCTCATCGCCAGACTGAGGTTGGCATCTCCCCTTATTTCCAGTTTTTCATCTGATGAAGGATCAGTTATAATGGTGAGTTTTGCATTTTCATTTACATCTATGTTTGCCAGCAGGTCCAGTTGAAGCTTATTTTGTATGTTTGTTGAAGCCTTTTCCAGGTTGCGTTCCAAAATTCTGCTTAATGATGTGTCAGATCTGTCGATAAACTCAACAATCCCCTCTCTTTCAATACCTGATGTGCCGAGGTTGGGTATCATGAAATAGAAGTCTGTATTCTCTTCTATCACTATACCGGCATTTATCGCGGGACTGAAAGCAGTGCCGCTCAGACTGGCATTAATGTCGGCGATAAACGTTCCGTAATATAATTCCTCCGGCCGCATGCCGGTATTTAAAAAAGTGAAATCATTTGAACGTATCTGCATATCGTATTCAATATTTTTCATATCCTCAAATGAGACATTGCCGTCAAGCAATAAACTGTTACCCCTTTCGTCAAGCATGGTAAAATCATTGAGTATTACTTCATTTTTCGTGATGGTGATCTCATTTTGTTCCATGTTAAGCATGGTGTTCAGAAATACCGGTGTTACCGATGTGTTACTGAATATGATATTGCCATTAAGTTCAGGCACCCCGGGGGTGCTGACCGCCCTGATATTTCCTGAAATATTGCCTTCAAGATCACTGAGCTGTTGTTTGAGGAGAGGCTGCCAGGGAGACAGTTCCAGACGGCCGATCTCCAATCCCATATCAAATGTGGTATTATTGTTACTTTGACCCAGGGTACCGTTCAGGGTAAGATTATTCCGGGGATCGGTAAAATCAGCATAAAAAGCAATGTCATTATCCGGTGATGATGAGCCGGTAAGATGTATATGCTTAAAAACAGTGTCCCCGTATAAACTTAAATTGTTTATTGTAATATCGGTATTTCCGGATATCCTGCCGGGGGAAAGCGATAGCTTAAGTGTGCCATTAAGAATACCGTTCAGCAGATCATGTTGTGTTTCAAATAAGCCTGTGAGGTTATCAATCCTTACGCCTGAGATCGCGGCCGTGTATATCCTGCCATTATCCTCTTCCGTGGGATGACTATTAATACTGATCTGTTGATCTGCAGTAGTGAGATCAAAGTTGGAAAATGTGACCTTATTGCCGTAAAAGCTGATCTCATTGTTATTTGGTATGCTGAAATTCCTGTTGTTGAGCAATAATCTGTCAGGTTGCACATTAATGACATAAGCAGTATCAATATGATGAATAGCGGCTTCAATAAAATAATTCATCCGGTCATTCCTGTCAAGAACGGAAATAGTTGTAAAAAGGCTGTCGGAGGCCATATTACCCGATATCATTGTTTTTTTAAGTATCCATTGATTTGCTTTTATCCGGTCGATCCCCGCGCTGAAATCCGCTTTGTTCTCACCGGACAGTAACCGGAATACAAGTGAGTCTGCTTCAATATCATTATAGTTAATGTATGGGAAATCGCCTGTTATTTCAAGCCTCTCTTCCCGTGAATTATAATCTGCACTAAGAATGGCAGGAGTGAAACTTCTTAATTTAGGGAGGATCACTTCCGTGATCATTTCTGTGTCAAATATATTAAGCCTTAGCTGAAAAAATTGCAATGAATCATTTGCTTCCGGTTTGTTTTGGCCCAGACTGAAGTGCCGGTCCATGGTATGCAATACGGTACTGCCCAGTTGAGTGAGTTTTACCGATCCCCTGTAGCCGGCATTCAGCATCGATGACGTTACCGACACATTTGTTTCGCCGGCACTGTTTTCAATGCTGGCTGATATGCTGTCAAGCACATATTGTTTGCCGTTTTTTATTGTAATGATATCCCTGGCCTTTAACGAGCCGTTCATATGATCGGGATGCATGCCTTTAAATCCGGCCGTGATCATACCGCTTGCACTCAGGTCGGACTGACTAAGATTCAGTTGCTTAAAGTCAGCCCCTTGCAAAGTGAATGTGAAATTGATATCGGGAACAGTGTCAATCATTACGGCATTCCCGGAAAACCTGAAAATAAGGTTGGTGTCGTTTAATTCCGCGTTTCCGCTAATATTTTCTTTATTGTACCGGCCGTTGATCTCCATGTTATTGTAGGTATATCCCATTAGTCCGGCTTTCTTTACAAGTATCTCTATACCGGCATCCGGCGAGCTCATTTCAGTGAGGGTACCGTCAATAATTGCTTCGAGCGATATATCCCCTATAGTATCCGAAGAAATGGAGAAGACTTGTCCCAACTCAAGATCATCAACCTTTATATCCCCTTTAAATGTTTGCCGGCCGGCATCCTGACCGCTTTCCACAGACAGGCCCGAAACAATATCACCCCAGGTGGTTTGCATGTCCAATGATCCTTTAAAGTTTTTCCGGGATCCGTTCATGGTACCTGTCAGCTTTATTTCCGGCGGCGGCTTGATATTTCCGGTAAAACCGGTATCGGGCATTATAAGAGAAAGATTTTTGTTTGTAGTCACCAGGCTGTCAATTCTTATGTTGGCACGGGTATTTTTAATATCCGGCAGACCGCTTATCACTCCCTTTACAGCCAGCGATGTGGAATCGAAGGCAGCATAGAAACCCGGAATCCGGAGATCACCCGGGTTTCCCTTCAGGCGGCCCTTTAATATGACTGTATTTTCAGGAGAGTTGAAAACCGGTAATTTCCGTGCAAGGCCGGGAACAAAATATAACAGGTCAGCAAGATCTATTTGTGCATTGGAGATGTCCAGGTTAAATTGAATATCATTCCACTGTTCCTTCAATTTTTCAAGGGGAGGATAATCGAGTGAAAATACACCGGCGATGGAGCTTTTGGATGTTTTAAGGTCCAGATCATTTAACTCTGCCTGTTTATCTGTGGCTGTTATTGTTGCAGAAAGGTTCGATAGTGAGAACCCGTGTTTTTCGTCCAGACCCAGTTCATTGATCTTCATGGCTATTTTCCCGGGTGAGACCAGCAGGTCTTCAAAAATCAGCGAAAGGCCGGAAACAGTAATATGTTTAGTATCGAATCCCGCGGAATCGACCGTAAAGTTTTCATTATCCATGGCAAATGAAGAATTGCTTATCAGTAATTTGTCGCTGCTTATCTGCCAATCATAAGGATTTTCCGGTTTTTGCCGTTTGAATTCTGTTATTTTTATTGAATCGGCCCTGCTCATTTCTTCCTGCCGGATCATGATATCTGCTTTATCAAGTTCAATATCTTCAACACTGATGATCTTTGAAGGCAGGTCGAGATCATGCGGAGAAACAGATGTTTTTTTGTTCTTTATATGCAGGGTGAGTTTTGAAAAATGATCGATGAGGGTAAAATCCGTGTTCTTAAGATTGATCTTGTTTGTTAGGTTGATATCGAAAAGAAAAGGCTGGGGTTCCTTGAGTTTTTTTTCGCTGATGGAAATTATTGTTTTGCTGTTTTCAAGACTGAGTGAGGTTAGTACTATTTGTTTTTGTTCAGGATCAAAATTGCTGACTGCCGTAATGAATTTTTCAAACCTTACAAAGAACTTGTTTTTTTCAATACTGTCATGAAATGTAAAATGGATATCATCAAGCCGTATTTTTTGAATATTAAAATCAAAGGGCTTGTCATTCTTTTCCGGTTTTTTACTGTCATCCGAAAGGGAATCAATAATATATGAAAAATTGAATGTGCTGTCGGGTGAATACCTTTTAAGCTGAACGCGTGCTTCACGGATAACCAGCCTGTCGATCTCTATACTTTTCCGCAATAATTTAAAGAGGCCTATATTAACATTTATCCTTTTTGCCCGGAGGAGAGTATCGGCATTGTTATCTTCAACATATACATTTTTCAGGCTCAGGCGGTCGGGTAAAACAACCGAGACTTTTTCCAATGACATTCCGGCTCCTGTTGTTTCTTTGATTTTTCCAAGTACCTTGCCGGCAATAAAGGTCTGGACAGATGATAACTGCAATAGAAGGGTCAATGCAATCATCAGCAGTGCAAGGGATAAAATGATCCTTATTATCCACCCGGTGAATTTTTTCAAATATGTTTTTATTTTACCCTGCATACAATAAAAAAAAACTACCGATCCTCCGTTATTAACAGTTCCCGGCAGTTTACTTCCTTAGCCTGCATTATTATCTTCGCCGGACTTAAGCTTCATAAAAATGAAGGAGAATCGTCCCGGATCTGACGTATAAATAATACAGGTAAAAATAAGTTATAAATCCGAATATTTACTTTTTCATTTGCGATCTGATGATCCTTAACAGAACAGTGATCGCCAGTTCCTGTCCCATAATACGGGCCGATCTTTTCAGGGAATCGGTGAATGATTGCCTGAATCGTATAAAACCCGACTTCAGGATCTCTTCTTTCAGCCTGATATCATATTTTATTGTCTGTTTTGCCAGTCGCAGATCATGGACATTTCTTATCTGTGGTTGTGCGGTTTTCTTCATAACAGGTGTAGTATTATGTGGTCTTTTCTTCTTCTTCGTTTTCGGCAAAAATGATGCTTGCCAGATTTTTAATTATATTGTTCGAAAAGATCGGTCCGCGCAACAGATACAAAATAATTCCAAGAATCAAATAGAATCCCGCGGCAATCAGAAATCCGCCGTATATTTCACCTACATTTTCCCCGTACCAGAAGCTGAAAGCAAATGTGAGAAGAAGCAGTACGGCAAATACTATAAAAATGATAACCGTGAAACTGAAAAAATAGGTGCCTGATCGTGTTACTTTTTCAAGCAGGGTGACTTTGATCAAATCCATTCTCGCGGCAATATATTTTTTCATAATTCCCGTAAGCTCGGAAATGTTTTCTGCCAAAGGTGTTGAGTTTTTCACAAGAATATGGTTTTTTATAAATTAAATTATGTTCCTGGTTGATTTTTAATTAGAGCCTGTCTATAAAGTGGGCATAATATTTAACTGGCCATATGTCTGTTCAGAAAGCTCCATTTGCATGGCTCGCGCGGTCCGAAAACGCGGAGCTTAACAGTCGTAAATGAGTAATTTTCGGACAAGCGTAACACGGCAAATGAGACTTTATTGACGGACACTAATTAAACAAGAAATCCCGATCCTGCGGCTATGCCGGGACCGGGATGATTAATTCTTATCAGGCTTTTGCTTCCTTCTTTGCTGCTTCTGTTGCCTTCTTGGCACGTTCTTTTTTATCCTGGACCTGCTCTTCGACTTCTTTTTCAAGGTTTGAAAACCGGTCCTTTACACCTTCAGTAAAATCAGACACAGTTGATTTCAGATCTTCAAGCTTTTGCGCGACATTTTTATGTACATCATCACTCACTTTTTTTGCCTGTTTTTTAATTTTCTTACGTGTTTCAACTCCTTTGTCGGGTGCCAGCAACACACCTGCAGCTACTCCTGCAACAGCACCTGCCAGAAAACCTATAAATACATTTGATGACTTTGCCATAATTATTCCTTTTTTAATTGTTAGTACTATATATTTTATATCAAGGTGTTAAGTATTTAAACTTATAAATTACTCATATATCATTCATGAAAATTTCCTGCCAAAATTTTTTAGCTGCTTTATGTGATTGTTATAACATAAATAACAGGTCTCATGTTCAATTAATTATTCAAATAAATAATTTGAATGATTTTATCTTAAAGTAGTTTATCCTTTGGAGATGTGAATTTTATCCCTCAACCGGACCGGATTATGTGGAAATAATTACACAAAAGGGAAAGGATTTTTTTATAAGTTTGAAATGTATTATTTTGGTTTGTTCTTTATCGGGAATTAAAAACGGATAATGATGAAATCAAGTCTTAACCTGGGGCGGATTACATATATTGTAATAATTTTTTCATTTGTCATTGCATTATTATATCTCGCTCAAACCATTTTAATACCGCTGGCTTTTGCAATGGTTTTTGCATTGATGCTGGTTCCGGTGTGTGAGTTTCTTGAAAAAAAGGTAAAAATTCCGCGCGTACTGGCTATTCTTTTGACTTTTATCATTGTGTTGTCACTCATCATGGTGATCTTTTATGTTCTCAGTATACTTGTTATCGATGTTTTTGATAATATCCGGGATTTCGGGGTGCGGTTTCAACGTGTTATTGAGAAGGTTACTATATATTTAAATGAAAATATATTCGATGAACATTTGAATATCCGTGAATTAATAGGGCCCGGTTCAGATAATTTTTTTTCTTCCTCCGGGATTATAGGTAAAACCATCTCTTCTTCAACATACTTTTTTGTCTTTACAATCCTTGTTTTTGTGTATTCGTTTTTGTTTTTGCTTTACAGGACTTCTTTCAAGAAATTTATTCTTTTTCATTTTACAAATCAGCAAAATCTGGATTATGCTGAAGAGATCATTATAAGTATGCAAAAGGTGGCCCAGAATTATTTTTACGGTTTGCTGATTGTGATAATGATCCTGGGTGTTCTAAATGGTTTTGGGCTATGGCTGATCGGCCTTGATTATCCTTTCCTGTTTGGCTTTATTGCTGCATTTTTAGCTATCATTCCCTATATCGGGACCTTTATCGGAGGATTGTTACCTTTTTTATATGCCCTGGTGAATTATGACAATTTCTGGATACCGGTGCTCGTGGTTCTTTTATATACGGGTGTACAGGCGCTGGAGGGTAACTTTATCACCCCGAAGATCGTTGGTTCCAGGGTAAGTCTGAATCCATTATTTGCCTTACTGGCTCTGATCATAGGGGGTACGATATGGGGTGTTCCGGGAATGATCCTGGCTATTCCTTTAATGGCCATATTAAAGGTAGTTTTGGATCACATTGATAATTTACGCCCATACGGAATATTACTGGGCAGTAAGTTTGGATATGATAAACCCGGGTTTGCACAAATAGTTAAGGAACGGCTTGGGAAAACGGGGGAGAAAGAGGGAGAGGACGATATGCATAATAGCAGATAACAAGCAAATTATTTATGTCTGGCCATAATGTCCGTTATCTACGTTGCTGATTAGTATTTTGCGGTTTAAAATGATGAGGTTATTATATAGAATAATATTGTTTTAATTTCTTCCCGAGAGCCGGTGTTTCGAACTGCCCGCAAGGCAGTTCGACCTACTTTTTGGCTGCTACCCAAATAGTAGGCAAAAAGGTCACCGTTCCATTAAAATCGCTTGATTTGCTACGGAAGATTTTCTCCCCGCGGAACCCAAACTCACTCCTCCTTCGTCGTCGCTCGGACAGGGTTCCTCCAGTACCCCCGCGACGAAAACCTTCCTTGAAATCTTACGCGATTTTTATGAGACGGACCCCGCCTTCAGGATTTTACGTTAAAAAAAATCAAGGTGATCACCGTTAAAAAAATCGAGCTGTCCGACGTTAG
>CAZBJH010000059.1:0-2101 GCA_964492185.1 uncultured Bacteroidales bacterium
GATACGAGGTATTTATAATGGATTTAAATAGTGTCTGTTCATAATGTCCGATATCCGCGTTGCTGCTCACATTTTAAATCCTCAAATACTTTAGTATACCGCGGTTTAAAATGTTAACGCGCCTTGATCTCGAATATTCTGAACAAACACTATGAGTTTATTGACAGATTCTAAATAAAATGCGCGGTTGTTAATAAACAGGTGAAGTTATTGATTTTTTCTTTTTGTATCTTTGCCATGCGGAATTTTATTGGTTTACATTCCGGATGATTATGAAGAGGTTGATAAATATATTATACGGGATCTGTATTGGATTGCTGGCAGTGACGGGATATCGGATGCAGGCCGGGGGAGGTGAGGCTGAACATACAGTGACCACGGAGGCTGAAGAGGCGGACGATTTGTTAAGGGTGATGCCGGATACACTGGCTTTGCAGTATGAAAAATATTTCGTTGAAAGGATGGAAGAGTCAGCCACACCGGGGGCTGCCGTTACGGTAATACGTAATGGCAGGACAGTTCTGATGAAAGGATATGGGGTGAGAAAGGAAGGAAGCAGTGATTCGGTGAACATCAATACGGTTTTCAGAATTGGATCGGTATCCAAGGGTTTTGCCTCGGTGCTGACCGGGATACTGGTACACGATTCTGTTCTTGGCTGGGACGACCGTATTATAAAGCATGTCAGTGATTTTAAGCTTAAGGATACACTCTATACCGACCGGCTTACTGTAAAGCATGTTTTGAGCCATACTACCGGGCTGCCGATGCATGCATATACCAATATGCTGGATCATAATGTTCCTTACGGTGATATAGTGGAACAGCTCGATAAGGTTGATATGATAGCACCCCCGGGAGAAGTATATGCCTACCAGAATGTTGTATACAGCCTTATATCGGATGTTTTGCGGTCAACAAGCGGCAGGGATTATACAAGCCTTATGAACGAGCGTATTTTTCAGCCTTTGAATATGCATACGGCCTCGCTGAGCTATAATGAACTGAAAAATAATTATAACAAGGCAATGCCCCATGTAAGAACATCATGCGGGTACCGGGAGGTAAAGGTGCAGGACAAATATTATTCGGTGTTGCCTTCTGCAGGTGTGAATGCCAGTATTAACGATATGAACAAATGGCTGAAGGCGCTGCTGGGAGGAAATACGGATATCGTACCCGCGGATGTGTTGAACGGGATAGCAACACCGGTGATCGCCACACCGATAAAGAGGCGGTACAGGAGAAACTGGAAGGAGCTGGGTGATATATGGTACAGCCTGGGGTGGCGGATTATGGAATATAAGGATAAAAATGTTATATATCACGGGGGGTTTGTAAGGGGCTACCGCGCCGAGATGGCCTTTATACCTTCAGAAAATACCGGTATAGTGGTTTTGTTCAACTCCTCTGCCTCCCTGGCGAACGAGTGTGTGCCGGAATTCCTGGATATGCTTATCGATTAGTGGTTATTAAAGATATTTCTGTACCGTGCGAATGAGGGTGACGGGTTTGATGGGCTTGATAATATAATCGGTAAAGCCGGTGGCTAAAGCTTCTTTTTTGTCTGCATCCTGGGCGTAGGCGGTCTGGGCGATAACCGGGATACCGGATTGCATTTTTTGTATTTCCCTGAAAGCATCAATACCATTCATAACAGGCATTTTCAGGTCCATAAGTATGAGGTTGATATTGTAATTGTCGTTTTCTTTAATGTATTCAATGGATTCTTTTCCGTCTTTTGCCCACAATATCCTTGCCCCGGTGGGTTTGAACACTTTTTCGATATAGTAATAGTTTGCCGGCTCATCTTCAGCTACCAGGATGGTGATCCGCGACCAGTCTTTAAGCCCTGCCATGCGTCTGGAAGTCTTATCCGGTTCGGGCGGGGGCATTGCCCGCGGGGTGAAGGGCAGGGTGAAAAAGAATGTCGATCCTTTCCCGGGTTCGGATTCAACCCATATTTTGCCTCCCATTTGTTCAACCAGGCTCTTACATATAGCCAGTCCAAGGCCGGCACCCCGGTATAGTTTGGTCCTGCTGCCTTCAATTTTTTTGAAAGGGTTAAAAATGTTGGCATATTCCGATTTACTTATACCAA
>CAZBJH010000059.1:2201-20306 GCA_964492185.1 uncultured Bacteroidales bacterium
GCCTTGTCCACGGAGAAGGGCGTTTTATAGATCTCTATCTTGTTGGCCTCGATCTTCGAAATATCAAGAATATCATTGATCAATACAAGCAGGGAATCGCAATTCCGGTTAATGATATTAATATACTCATCACGCACATCAGTTGAAAGTTTTTTATCTCTCAGCAGGGTGGCAAAGCCAACGATGGCATTCATGGGTGTCCTTATTTCATGCGACATGTTGGCCAGAAAGGAGGTTTTGATCTTATCTGCTTCCTCTGCTTTGCTGAGTGCAAGCTCCAGGTCGGCCGTGCGCTTCTCAACAAGCTTTTCAAGATGGTTGTAGTGGCGCGCGAGCTCTTCGTTCTTTTTCGAGATCTCCTTCTGATGTTCAAGCAGTTCAAGGTTGGCCTGCTGAAGTTCGGATGTGCTCTTATGTATTTTTTGTTTTAAAAGGGCGCGGTGCCTTACGATCTTCCCGATGTACAGAAAGTAAAGAAGGAGGATGAACAATAAGGTAGTAAGAACCAGAAGGGTAATAAACCACCAGGATCTTTGCCAGGGGCGTGATGCCTTGATGTTAAATACAGTTGCAATATGGTTTGCCGGGTTGTATGCCGGCTCCTGTTCGGTGGTATAGCTTTCGGATAAGGCCGGCTGGTTATGGTTTTCGGGCTGGCCTGAACAAATGGGTGGGATAAACAGAGTGAGAATTATTGAAAGTACAGTGGCCAGTTTAATGAAATTCCCCGCCCGCTTGCATCGTAGATGCAATGGATCATTCAGTAATTCATTCATTCTTCTCCCTGGGTTTATTATAATGTCTTATACGCCATATCTTATTAAAGGGTTTGATTTTTGTCTGAGAAGATTGATCTTTAAATCAAAACATTATAAATGTTCGCGTGACAGCCCGAGGTCTTTTTCGACAATTTTATCCCCGTATGGTTCAAGATGTATGACTACATCAAAAATGTTGTCAATGGATGATTTAATACTGTCTTCCACCATATGTGACATCTCATGGGCCTTTTTCAAAGAAAGGTTACCGTCAATCTCAATATCGGCGGCTATCATGAATTTGTGTCCTATCCTGCGAACCCTTACACGATGAGGGTTTTTTATTCCGGGGACGGCATCTATAGCATCAAAAACATCATTATATATTGTTGGGTCGGAGTTGCCGTCCATAAGTTCGATATTGCTTTCAAAAAATATCTGTACAGCTACTTTCATTATCCAGATACTGACCAGCAGTGCGGCAATAATGTCAATCACAGGCCATTGGAAGACCAGGGTGAAGATAAGTCCTGTAAGTACCGACAATGAAATGAATACATCGTTCCGCATATTTTTACCATTAGCAATAAGCATGGGGCTTTCAATAGCTTTCCCTGTTTTGAACAGGTAGCACGAAAGTATTAGTTTTACAATAACCGAGATGACTATGGCTATGATAGCCATATTCGAGGGGACGGCATATTCAACCCCGCTGATGATCTTTTTGGCCGAAACGATCAGTAGCTGGGCCCCTGCAAAGAATATGACGAATGATAAACCCTTGGTGGCAATGGCATCTGCTTTGCCATAACCGTAAGGGAATTTTTTGCTGGGGGGTTTGGATATTATGCGCGCGGTGAACAGGGTGATCACCGAACCGAGAATATCACTTGCCGAATCGATACCGTCTGCAATGACAGCAAGGCTGCCCGAGATGAATCCGGCAGCGATCTTAAATGATGCAAGAAGTGCATTGCCTGTTATCCCTATCCATGAAGCCTTTTTTATGGCTTTGATCCTTTCGCTCACTGGTAAATGCTGTTTGTTATGTGCGGCAAAGGTAATAAATTGTTTGTGAAAGGATATGTATGTTAGGCAAATAACAGGAGGCTGGCTGCCATGACTATCATGCCGGCGATGAGACCGTAAATGGCCAGGTGCGGCTCACCGTATTCGCGGGCTGCCGGCAGCAGCTCGTCAAGGGATATGAATACCATAATGCCGGCAACAATGGCGAAAAGCACACCAAAAAGTGTGTTGCTGAAAAAAGGCATGAGTATAAGGTAACCTATCAGGGCACCAAGGGGTTCGGAAACGCCAGAAAGAAAAGAAAACTTAAAGGCTTTTCGCCTGCTGCCCGTGGCATAATAGATGGGGACCGACACTGCAATGCCCTCGGGGATATTGTGGATGGCAATGGCAACGGCAATGGTAATACCCAGGCGGGTGTCGGTGAGGGCTGCCGTAAAGGTTGCCAGTCCCTCGGGAAAGTTATGTATGCCAATGGCCAGGGCAGAGAACATACCCATACGCATGAGCGGGGATCGGATAGTGCTGCCTTTAATTTTTTTAAGGTCCTCGATCTTTCGCATCTCATGAGGGTTTTCTGCCTTGGGTACCATCCGGTCGATAATGGCAATGATAAAAATACCGATAAAAAATGATATCACTGTCCACAGGTAACCTTCCCGCGGGCCCATCTCTTCTGTAAGTGCATCTTTTGCCTTAAAAAATATTTCTATCATGGAAACGTAGATCATCACACCTGCTGAAAATCCCAGTGAAACGGAAAGGAAGCGGGTATTGGTGGTTTTGGCAAAAAAAGCAAGTGCACTGCCGATACCGGTACATAAGCCGGCAAGCAGGGTCAGGCCGAATGCAAATATAAAGGATGTTGTTTCCATTTTATTATTATTTAATATTCAGTGTTTATCGGTTCAATTTATTTTTTACCTGATAATGAGCTTACATAAATATTTCCGGCAATTTTTTCGCTGATCACCATTTTTTGGTTATTGATCAGCAGGAAAACAGAGAGATCGGTTACCAGGTGCTTTACAATTTTAATTTTCGTGCCCAGCCTGAAACCGTTTTCTTCAAAAAAGCTGCTTAGTTCCTGATTTTTATGGTTCAACCGGGCAATTTTGTATGTTATTCCTTTTTTTGCCTGATTCAATCCAATGATATTTTCCGTACTGGGGAATATACCCTGATCATCAGGTATCGGGTCGCCGTGCGGGTCGAAACGCGGGTAATTCAGGAATTCATCGATTTTGCCAATTAAAAAATCAGAGGTATGGTGTTCCAGTTTTTCTGCTTCATCATGCACTTCAGCACTTGTCAGGTTAAGCACACGTGTAATGAACAATTCCCATAACCGGTGCCTGCGGATTACCTTTACGGCCATTTCTTTACCTTTTTGGGTAAGCAGGATCTCCTGGTAGGGCGTGTAACGGATCAATTTTTTTTCTGCCAGATTTTTTGCCATATCAGTAACAGCTGCTTTGGAAACATTCAGCCTCCCGGCCAGCCTGGAACTGATCGCTTTGTTTTTCTCATCATAACGGATAAGATAAATGGTTTTCAGAAAATTTTCGGTTGAGACAGACATAAATATTCAATTTACTTAACAACAAAGTTAAGTATACTTAATTAATTATGCAAATTTTTTTGATATTTAGTTTTTATCTTAGAATTCGCTGAGTTCCCCCGGGTCGGTTTCATTATATATTCCCAATCCTATGGAGGGCTTTTTCATCAATGACCCTGATACGGCGTCCGTGAATTTCTATAAGTTTGTCAGCTTTAAATTCGGAAAGAAGGCGGATGACCGATTCGGTGGCTGTACCTACGATATTTGCCAGCTCCTCACGTGTAAGTGAGATCTGAAGGAAGTTGTCCCTGTCAAGGTCAAATTCCATTTTCAGATGAATAAGCACTTCAGCAAGCCTTTCACGTACGGTCTTTTGTGCTATATCCGTTATGTAATCATTTGCTTCACCCAGTTCCCTGCAGGCGATCTGCAAAAGCTCCGTGGCAAAGTCTCCGTTATTCTTTACAAAATGTTTAACAAGGTCGCCATGAACAAAGCATATTTGCGAGTCTTCAATAGCCTTTGCCGTGGTGCATGCCAGCTCATTGCTTATTGTGGAACGAAAGCCCATGATATCACCCTTTTTGGCAAAGCGGATGATCTGTTCCTTACCGTCAAAACCGGTTTTGAATATTTTGATGATACCCTTCAGTAAATAATAAAACCCGTGTATCCTGCTGCCCTCGGAATACACTATTTCACCCCGTTTATAGAAATCAGGCCCGTGGTCAATGGGAATCATTTCGAATTCTTCTTTTGTCAGATGCCGGAATACTGATTTCGTATCCCTGAAACATTCGTTAAAAGCAGGTACAGACCCTTTGTTTTCCATAGTTGTTAGTTATTGTATAAAAACATTTATATTTCTGAGATGTTATAAATTGTGTTTGTCCATAAAGTTCCATTTGCCGCGTTACGCTTGTCTGAAAATTGCTCATTTACGACTGGTAAGCTCCGCATTTTCGTACCGCGCGAACCTTGCAAATGTAACTTTATGAACAGACACATGGATAGTTAAACATTTTGACGATTATTAAATCCGCGCCGGCAAATACATAAAAGAAATATTTCTTTTATATTTATTGATTAAAAATAATAAACTATTGTTAAATGAAACCCTCATCCTCAAGGAATTTAATTTAAATAGTACAAAAACAACCGAGCGAAGCGAGCTCATGAACACAATTAAAATGAATAAAGGGGTGAATAACAGGACATGAATATTTACTAAGAACTTATTATGCAGGGATGAGGGTTCACCGAGCACCTTATTAAATTATTAAATTGCGAGGTAACATATACCACCAACTTTGATTAAACGAAATAACAAATTAATTACTAATAACTTAATTAAAATATATTCGGATGAAACCCTCATCCTTAAGGAATTTAATTTAAATAGTACAAAAACAACCGATCCCGCGTAAGCGGGTGAGCTCGTGAACACCATTTAAAATAATTATAAGGTGAACAAATACCACAAGTATTGATTAAGTGAAATAATAAATTAATTGCTAATAATTTAACCAGGAGATATTCTTATGAGAGATAGTATTGATGTAAAATGGATTGACAATATGGCGTTTGAAACCGAAGTAGGGGGCCATAAAATTATTCTTGATGCGGACGAATCAGTTGGCGGTAATGACAAAGGGCCGACACCCAAACCACTGATGATGGTTTCCCTGGCCGGGTGTACCGGAATGGATGTGATCTCAATATTGAAAAAAATGCGTGTTGAGGTGGAAGATATGCATGTGAAAGTGGAAGCAGAGCTTACCGAAGAGCATCCGAAACATTACAGTAAAATGCACCTGATATATATATTTAAAGGTGATAACCTGCCTATGGATAAGCTTGAGAAAGCGGTTAATCTTTCCCAGGACAGGTATTGCGGGGTGAGTGTTAGCCTGAGGCAGGTGCTTGAGCTGACACATGAGATAAAGATCGTATAAAAATTGCCGGGGGTTTCCGGTTTTTTTATCTTATGGCAAAGCTTATAAGAAATATTTTCAGTAGTGTAATATATTACCTGTCTGCTTTTACCGACTTGTTTTTTCCAAAAACCTGCGCGGTATGCGAAAGGCCGCTTAGCGGAAATGAGCCTGGTGTTTGTTCTTCATGTTTTTTGAAATTTCCAGCAACGGGTTTTCATACTGACCCGGAAAATGATGTTTATGCCTTATTCCGGGGTAGGGTGATGATCGAACAGGCTGCTGCAAAGTATTTTTTTTATAAGGACACTATCCTGCAAAAGGCTGTTCATGAATTCAAATACCGCGGTAACACGCGGCTGGGTGTAAATTTTGGCAGAATAGTTGGAAATGAGCTCAGGCATACTTCCTTTGTCTCTGCAGATATGATAGTGCCCGTACCCCTTCATTATAAAAAGCATAAAAAAAGAGGGTTTAATCAAAGTGAGATATTGGCGGGAGGCATGGCGGAATCCATGGGAAAGCCTGTGGGGAATGTCCTTGTGAGGAAAGAGGCCACTGAGTCGCAGACTGAAAGGTCACGCTATGAACGATGGAAAAATGTGGAGGGGGCTTTTCTTTGTAAGGACCCGGAAGCTGTAAGGCATAAGCATGTGTTGCTGGTTGATGATGTAATAACCACCGGATCCACAATGGAAGCCTGTGCCCGTGAGCTGCTCGCGGTTGAAGGGGTTAAGGTGAGTGTGGCGGCGCTGGCTTATACTGTAAGGTAGGCTAACAGCGCCTGTTCCATATGCAGGAGCTCAAAAAAGGTAAATGAAAAAAAACGCCGCATAATAGGATATTATTCCAGGTCGAGGGTTATATCAAGGTCCCAGTTTGAACGGATGTTGATCTCATCGGGATAATAGTGTACTTTCTCAGGCTGTTCCTTTTTAAGGTAATTACCGGTATCCCATTTGCCGTTGTTGTTACTGTCGGCAATAGCTTTTATTTTATAGCTTGTCGGGCGAAGATAATCAAAGATCACAGTCCCGTCTTCATGTATGGTTTTTTCGGAGATCAGGTTTTCATCATTCTGGCTGCGCAGCTGAACGATAGTCGGATGAGATACCCCGTTAACATTTACAATAAGCCTGCCGTAGTAACCCGATTGCTGTGTCCTGAACTGAAGGTCGACAGTGTCGTTTGACAGTCCGTAAATGCCGGTGAATGAAGAGGGGGCGATAAATAATCCGTACTTTGTGCTTTCTTCCCATTTATTAATTATACGGTATCTGCGCATAAAGCCGGTATCCTTTTCGAGATGAAAATCAACGGGTGTTTCAACGGAGTCTATTATGGTGAAAAGGAATATGCCGGAGGGGTCTGGCTCCCTGGGAGGGACAGGAGAGGTGACGGTAATGTACCTGTTCAGGTCGAGGGTCGCATTGTTCTTGATATTCACATTTATAGCCAGTTTTTCTTCCGTTTTGACAGTATCGGCTTCTTCATCGGCCTTCCGGCGTGATACTGGTTTTTTTACCGGCCGGCGGTAATAGAAATTCAGGGTGTCAGTCTGGGTAAAGAAACTGCTGGTGGTGTCTACAGTGCTGTAATCAACATGCAATGACAGGGTATCGGTTTTGATAAGGTTACTGTCAACGATCCAGTATACTATGGTATCGAGATTTTCCGAATATTCGCCTATGAACCAGTTTTCAGGCGGGTCAAAATTCAGCGGGCTGATCTCAATGCTGTCGTGAGGGGGCCTGTTGAAGGCAATAAACAGTTTTTGCCGCATTTCGCGTTTGTTATCGGGGATATATACTGAAAGGTCTTCTTCCTCAAATAAATACATCTTAAGATCCAGCCCGTAGATGATCTTGTCGGGTGTGAGGGTATCAGGTAACAGTGAATCTGTGTCAGCAAGGCCGGTAGTGTCTGCACCGGTGATGCCGGCAGTCACACTGTCCGCGTTTTCATCTGCGGAAATGGGAAGGCTGTCGGTATAATATATTTTTTCTTCGCTTATATTATCAGGATGCAGCCAGACAACCGAATCGACAAAGGCTATCTTTTCATTGGGCAGGTCGAAAAGCATGTTCCGGTTCATATCGTTAAGCGCGAAAATCCGGAAACTGTCCGTTTTTATGTTGTTGATACTGAAGTTTCCTTCCTTGCCGGTTTTGCCCAGGTAGTCGGGGATCATTTTATAGGGAGTTGAATCGTTAAGGTTTTCGTAGAGCATGATAAGCACCGGTTCTTCAGGAACCTTATGGTCGAAAGCCCTGAGAAGCGTCCCGGATACCGACATGGAATCAATATAGCTGCCCGTGGAAAACACGTATTCATAGCCGGCCAGCACATTGCCCTCGTGAAAGTCGGCAAGGGCATTGTTGAAACCCAGTGTGTATGTCGTGTTTTCTTTGAGGGGTGTATTCAGGTTGATGACCAGCCGTTTGCCTTTGAGGCTTACTTCAGGCTGCTCTTCCATCGGGGGTGAAGCAACCAGCTCCTGTGTGATATTGTTAAGCTGAATGAACTCGTCAAAAGTTATGGTGATACGCTTTTCATCAAAAAAAACGGAATAGTTTTCCGGAATTGACTGCAGGATACGCGGAGGGGTAACGTCCTTGGGGCCGCCCGTGGGATTGCCTACCTTGGCACAGCCCTGATAAAGAAGTGGCAACAGGGTGATGATAAATATGTAAAGCGCAGTTTTTCTCACCGGATGATAGTTTGTATATGTTACAAACATACAAACTTTAAAAATATTTTGGAACGGGAGGCTTATTATTGTTTCCGGGTTTGACACTCTAAAATAACGGTATATTTTTATTTTTCGTTTAGCAGTGGTTTTTTTTATGGAAAGGTTTATTAGTTTTGTCATATATCTAACGTATCTATTATGATCCTTCAATACATTACCTGGGATGTCAAACCGCAGTTGTTTGATCTTGGCAGTTTTGAAATAAGATGGTACAGCCTTTTGTTTGCCACGGGTTTCATCCTGGGGTATTTTATTCTCGCGAAAATATTCAAACGCGAAGGCTTGTCTATCGAGCTGCTCGATAAGCTGACTATTTATGTTGTTCTCAGCACTATTATCGGGGCCCGCCTCGGCCATTGCCTGTTCTATGAGCCTGAGTATTATCTTCAGAATCCTATGAGGATGATACTGCCCTGGGAGGGAAAGATAGGTGAGGATTTCCGGTTTACCGGTTACCAGGGGCTGGCCAGCCACGGGGGTGCCATAGGTATACTTATAGGTTTGTATATCTATGCCAGGAACGTGAAGAAGCCTTACCTGTGGGTGCTCGACCGTATGGTTATTGCCACCGCGCTGGCGGCGTGTTTTATACGGCTGGGGAACCTTATGAACTCGGAGATAGTTGGCGTGCAGACAAACCTGCCCTGGGGATTTAAGTTCATGCGCGAAACATTATACGGCATACCTCCTGAAGAGGTCGTGCCCAAACATCCCGCACAGCTGTATGAAGCTGTAGCATACCTTGCAAGTTTCTTTGTGCTCAGGCATCTGTATTTTAACAGGCTGAACAGGCTGCAGCCGGGTTTCCTGCTGGGGTTGTTCCTGATACTTATCTTTGCTTCACGGTTCTTTATCGAGTTTTTGAAAGAACCCCAGGTGGAATTTGAAACTGCCATGGCTCTCAATATGGGCCAGATACTCAGCATCCCCTTTGTTCTGGCAGGGGTAGTGTTACTGATACTTGCCGGCAGGAAGGAGAAGAAAGAAAACTCCGGCTGAAAATTTATAATTGTATTATCTGCCCGAAAAATGAGGGCAAAAAAAAGGCAGCCGGGAGGCTGCCTTTTTGATATGCATTGATGTGTTCCGTGTTAGCGTACGATAAGCCGAAGTACCTTACTTTCTTTCTTCGCTGTGATCTTAACAACATACATGCCGCTTTCGAAATCCGTTATATCCACCGTGCCGGTATGGCTGATGGTAGTCCGGTGCATAAAGCTGCCGTTGGCATTGAAGAATTCCACCGTGGCGGGTTCATCAGTGCCCGTAAAGACGGTGGTCCTGCTTTTGGCCGGGTTCGGATACACCGCGGCCGTGCTCAGTACAGCATCTTCAAGTCCCGAGGTACCGTTAACCGCGAGCTTAACAACATATTCGGGATGATCGGGGTCATCTGAATAGATGGTCATTGTTCCGTTTATTATTCCTGCTGTTGCAGGGTCGAAATAAACAGACATAATCCCGTCGGAATTATACCACACTGTCATTCCTTCCTCCTCTTCAGGATAATATTCGGGTTCAGGGGCCTTGTCATGCGGTACTTCAATATCATCATTATTGTTGTTGTCATCGCTCATCCATAAATAGCTGAAAGCCGGGTTGCTGAATATGATCGAATCGACGGTGACAAATTGCACGCCTGAATTTTTCAGTGTGAGCAACAAGCTTTCAGAACCTCCGTTTTCAGGCACATCACCTAATTGAACCAAACCCTCGTGAGGAATAAGCGTATTGCCTGCATTGACACTAAGGGCTGCCCTATGATTAAAGCCTTCTACAGCATATCCGGTTAAGTAACATGTTCTGGATTGCCAGCTAAGCCCTGAATGATCATCATATTTGGGATAAAACAGGCTGACTCTCTCAAATACAGGCCCTGCCTCATTTCTCGGTGCGAAGCTAACTGTAAATTCAACAGTGTCACCTTCCGGTATTACCGTTCCCGCGGGCAGTCCGTCAATGCTGAATCCTGCCGTGTCTGTCATGAAGCTGAGTGAATCCACCACCAGGTTGTACCCGTTGGATGACCATATCCTGAATGACCCTTCCCGGGTACCGTCGATCAGAGACACATCACCAAAAAATATTTCACTGGGCGCCGGCTGTAGTATGTTGTCACTGATGGCTTCCACACGGGCATCTGCTGAATAATAAGCCACATTATTCTGATAGTATACATATACGGGCTCTTTGTAATTATCCGAATAGATCTTAACGGAAACCTTGGTCAGCCCGTCAGGTATTTCAGGGTCGAAAAAAGTTTCAAATGAATACCTTTCACCGGGTTGCAGTGTTACGGGCAGGCCTTCGGCTGTAAGGCCGGCAGTTTCACCTGCATTGACAAGCGTTATCGAATCTATGGTCACCTGTGAAGTGTGCAGGTTAGTGTAAGTATAATTCATGAATTTTTCAAAACCATCATAACAGTAATTACTGTAGCTATGATATTCCCATATATCAACGCTATTGGAGTGCCTTAGGCTGAACATATGCCTGGCAAGGCCTGAGCCGCTGAGATTCAGGGTAGTATTCATATTTAATTCATGAATATAAATGCTGGTGTTATAGTTGTAAACATTGCCTGAACCCGGGTCAAAACGAATGGCAAGTTCCAGGGTATCATTGGCCGGAATGATCACATTATTCCTGCTGGTTGATATTGAGCCATTTTCATCCACCCACAAGAAAGAGTTACCAATATTATTCAGGTTCGTATGTCCGTCTGTTTCACCGGTGTTTACCATTTTAAGCTGAATTTCATTCCAGTCGTTTTCAATTACACAGGCACCCAGATCGAGTTCATAGGATCCGCCAATATCCACCTGCTCGTTATCTATAAACAGGGCAATTTCTGCCGGGGCGGGAGGTTCAACACCCGTACCGAAAAGGTAGACGGTGTCAATAGCGCCTGCCGTGGTATCGTTATGGTTAAGTATCAGTAAACCTTCGATATCACCTGCTTCGGCCGGTGCAAAGACTATACCCTCATTTCCTTCGTCGTTCATTCTGCCGGGATAGAGGAATAAAGGATTTTCTCCGGTATATGAGAACTGGTTATCAGTGGTGGCAAATTCTATTGAAAGCGGCACATTGCCCCAGTTTCTCAGGTGCATACCATTTATCTCTGCCGAGTTACCGATGGTGACCTCACCGAAATCAATAACCAGGCTGTCCGGCGCTTCCTGTACCCAGGGACCTTCCGCTTCCAGGCGGGTGCCTTCATAATCGTTTTCAGCAGCTATCCAGTGGTCCATACGAACCAGGTTGCCCTCGTTATTATAATAATCATAGGCAATAGCTGCTATCTGCCTGCTGTGAGCCCAAACACCATAGTATATTGTTACCGTGACCGTATCCTGAAAGGGGATGTTGTTACTTTCCCACCCGTTGATCGAAAACCTGGAGTTGCTTTCCTTAAGGTAATGATTGGAGATGTTGAGTGAATTGATACCCTTGTTGGTTAAATCGAATTCTATGAACTCATCATAATCTTCCCACATTTCCCGCGTAGTATCAATAACAACAACAGGATTGGCGAAATTGCCGGGAAGGATCACCTCTCCGTCCAGTGACAGCTCCGGCTGAGGTTCATAATAGGCTTCAAAAGCCTCGCCCTCGAAAATAATGACAAAGGGAGAAGCCGTATCATTGTTGACAATGTATAATGTATCGCTTACCGGGCCTGTTCGTGACGGCTGGTAATTAACGCTTACGGGAATGCCGAATGCCAGCGGCACGGTGTCATTGTCAAGAATGGTGAACTGCAGGTCATCCGATGTGGTATATGCCGTATCGATGATCAGGGTGTCACGGCCATAGCTGGCCACAACAGCTTCACCAACAAATGGTTCGGACGTTGAAAAATTCTGCTCCACTTTAAAGTCCTCCTGCATCAAAACATCATCGATCAACAGGAAGAGCGTGGGTACATCCCTGATAGAACCGGATGTCTCTGTCGTATCGACAGGGACAAGTTCATTGCCTGACCGCGCGTGCATGACAAATCCAAAGGAGATGATCATCAGGATCAGGAGTAATTTGTATTTTTTTATCATAATGGTAATTTTTATCGTGTGAATAAAAAATTAGCTGAAGGCAGCATTATCACTGCCTTCAGTAATCATTTATCATTGAACAACCAGCCTCAGGAATGTGCTTTGCTCTTTGACCCGGATTTTCACTATGTAAACCCCGCTTTCAAAACCGGTAACGTCAATGTTCCCGGAATTGTTTATAAGCGTTTGGTAAACAAAGCTTCCGGCTGCATTGAATATATCAATTGTTGCCTGTTCACTGGTGCCGGTATGGATAGTCACTATATCAACTGCCGGGTTGGGGTATAGTTCCGCCCTGGCCGCTAAAGCATCTTCAATTCCCGTGGTGCCGTTACCGGCGAGGTTCACAACATATTCGGGATGATCGGGGTCATCTGAATATATGGTCATCGTGGCATTAACCGCTCCTGTTGTTTCAGGATCGAAATAAACTGTCATCATTCCATCGTCATTGTACCACACTGTCATGATCTTTTCAGTCTCTTCATATTCAGGTTCCGGTATTCTGACGCGCGGTAGCGGGATACCCGGTCCCTCGTCAAATTCATCATCATTTTCATCATAGCTCATCCACAGGTAGCTGAAAGCCGGGTCACTGAACAGGATCGAATCGATGGTGACAAATTGTACGCCCGTGTTTTTCAGTGATATGTTCATGTCTTTTATACCCCCGTTTTCAGGTATGCTGCCAAAATTCAACATGCCTTCATGAGGAACCACCGTTGTACCTGCATTAACCGTGAGGCTTGCCTTCTGGCTTAGTTCGTCAACAGCAAATCCTGTAAAATAATAGTATTCATTTTGCGATTGTAAGCCCGAATTATAAAAGGGATAAAATATTCGCATTCTTTCGTAAACCGGCCCTTCATCATTCCTGGGTGCGAAACTGATGGAAAAATCAGCAGTGTCACCGGAAGGTATTATTGTACCGGCTTCTAAATCACCTATACTGAAACCTGCCGTATCGGCCTGGAACATAATTGAATCTATTTCAATCCCGTACCCGTTGGACGACCATATCCTGAACAATCCTTCGCGCGTACCGTCGATAAGTGAAACATCACCGAAATGGTAATTTCTGTATCCCGTGCGTTTCACGTTATCGCTTGTCTGTTCAATATTTACAGAGGCTGAATAGTTAGCTATATTGTTCTGGTGGAATATAAACACGGGCTCTTTGTAATTATCCGAATAGACCTTTATTGAAACCTCATGTATGCCGTCAGGTATTTCCGGGTCAAAGAGTGTTGTGAATGAATATTTTTCACCCGGCTGCAATGTAAGGGGCAGTCCTTCGGCTGCGAGTGCAACCGTTTCATCTGCATTTACCAGCACGACCGAGTCGATGGTTATCTGTGAAGTATGCAGGTTCGTATATATGAATTCCCTGCTTATTTCCCAGCCGTCATAGTTGTAATTGTTATATACATTATATTCATTGATATCAGTGCTGTTATCCTGCCTGAGGTTGAAATTATGACGTTCCAGACCCTGGCCGGTGAGTTTCAAATAAGTGTTTACATTCTGTTCATGGAAATATATGCTGGCATTCTGACTGAACACATAACTGTAACCCGGGTCAAAACGCACAGCAAATTCCAGGCTGTCACCGGCCGGTATTGAAATATTATTCCGGCTGTTGAATAATAAACCGTTTTCATCTTTCCACATGAAATAGTTGGAAATGCTATTCAGGTTCATGTGGCCGGCAGTTTCACCGGTATTGACAACTTTGAGCTGAATTTCCTGCCAGTCGTTCTCGGTCATATGCGCTCCAAGGTCATAACTGTAGGTTTCTCCTGTCTCAAGCTGTTCACCTTCAACAAATAGTGAAAGTTCTGCCGGGGCAGAAGGTTCAACAGGTACAACTCCCGTCCCGAACAGGTAAACAGTGTCAATAGCCCCTGCCGTGGTATCGTTATGGTTAAGTATCAGTAAACCTTCGATATCACCTGCTTCGGCCGGTGTGAATGTTATACCCTCATTTCCTTCCTGGCTCATTCTGCCGGGGTAGAGGAACAAAGGATTCTCACCGCTGTACGAGAACTGGTCATCAGTAGTAGTAAATTCTATTGTAAGAGGTTCATCGCCCCAGTTTCTCAGGTACATACCATTTCTCACTGCTGAGTTGCCGATGATGACCTCACCGAAATCAATAACCAGGCTGTCCGGCGTTTCCTGCACCCAGGGGCCGTCCGCTTCCAGGTAAGTGCCGGCATAATCATTTTCCCCCGCGATCCAGTGGTCATTTATCACCAGGTTGCCGTTATAGTCATAGTATTCGTAAGCGATGGCCGCTATCTGCCTGCGATGGCCTTCGACGTCATAATTGATCCTCACTGTGATCGTGTCCTGGTAATCAATGCTGTTGCTTTCCCAAAAGTCAATATTAAAGGAGGAATTGCTTTCTTTAAGATACTGAGAGGATAAAATCAGCGGATGCACTCCTTTGTTGGTTAAATCGAATTCTATGGATTCCATGTAAGAGCTGCCCATTTCCTGTGTCGTGTCAATTACAACAACAGGATTGGCAAAATTGCCGGGAAGGATCACCTCACCGTCAAGCGATAACTCGGGTTGCGGTTCGTAATAGGCATCAAAAGCCTCACCCTCGAATATTACAATAAAGGGGGATGCAGTGTCATTACTGAAGATAAAAAGAGTGTCGCTTACCAGGCCTGCTTCTGACGGCTGGTAGGTGACCGTAACCGGGAGACCGTAACCGAAAGGAATAGTGTCGTTGCACAGGGTTGTGAACTGCAGATCTTCCGATGTTGTATATGCTGTATCAATGACCAGGGTGTCACGACCAAAACTGGCAACAACAGCCTCACCAACCATGGGTTCAAGCGTTGAGAAATTCTGCTCAACTTTAAAGTCCTCCTGCATCAATCCATCATCGGTTGACAGGTAGAGTGTGGGTACATCCCTGATATGATCATTTGACCCTGCATATGATATTTTAAAATCATCAATATACCAGCCCGGGTAGGTTACTGAATAATCAGGTGTAAGGGTAAATCTAAAAATAATATTTTCTCCGCTATATGCATCCAGTGATATGGTTTGCAGATTATACCCTCCAAAATTTCCTTTGCGCTCACCAATCAATGTATTCCACGAACTGCCGCCATTTGTGGAAAAATAAAGATAAACCTCGTCACAACAACTTTCGGTATGCAAATATTCATAAAAGGTGAGATATACATCTGTTGCCGAAGCCGGGATTGATATTTCAGGTGAATAAAGATTGTAGGTTGTGTTGTTCCCGTAATTTCCGTTCAATACTGTTGCTGCACATCGTGTTCCGGAAACAGCACTGTTGGGGCCTGATGTAGGTATGCCAATCTCGAAATTACCGCTCCACCCGGGAGCCCCCGATTCAAAATCTTCCGATATAAGATATTCTGTCCCCGTAGTATCCACAGGTACCAGCTCATTGCCCGACTGTCCGTTCACGGCCATTCCGAATGGTATTACCATGGCAATTAAAAAAAGCATGTAAATTTTTTTCATGGATGAAATTTTAATTAGACATATAAAAATCTGAGTATGGATGTAAATTTTCCGTTCTCATTTGTTAATTCAATAATGAGTGAATCATAAATAAATGTTGCTGAAAAAAATCAGCTTATAATTATAATGATGAAGGTGGATGGTGGTTTGGAGCATATAGATCTAAGATACGGCTGATCTGAAAAAAGGTTGCTTTTTTTTGATAATTTGGTCGAAACGCCGGGGTGGAGGTTGCCGGGGGCTCGGAATCCGGACCCGGCCGTGCCGTTAATACTGTTTTTATTTATATATGCCTTTCAAGGGCCAATTGTTTCGAACCGCTCCCAAAGCGGTTCGATTTACTTTCTTTGCTACAGCAAAAAGAAAGTAAACAAAGAAATGCCGCCGCTGACAGAAAATGCCTAAAAAATCAGGCCGGTCCCCTAAAATCCTTGAACTCCTGGCGTCAAACAGCAAGGATTTTTTAACGGTGCCCGGCCTGATTTTTTTTTTAACGGCATTTTCTGAAGGCGGGATCCCGTTCTGCTATAGGTTTATTTGGAAAGGATACTACCGTAAGGAACTTACGTTATTTAAGATAAGCTTTGCTATGGCACATTGCTCATCCGGATTTGTAACCGACCGGAGGGAGTTCAGGAAGCTAATCCGGATGTTTCTTTAACCTGCTCCAGGCAGATGGAGCCGTCGTTACGCAAAGCCCACTTTCTTTAAAATTAGTATATAGTTTTGCAGTAGCGTGGGCCGTCTCAGAAAAATCGCGTAAGATTTCAAGGAAGGTTTTCGTCGCGGGGGCCCTGGAGGAACCCTGTCCGGGCGACGACGAAGGAGGAGTGAGTTTGGGTTCCGCGGGGAGAAAATCTTCCGTAGCAAATCAAGCGATTTTTATGGAACGGTGACCTTTTTTGCCTACTTTTTTGTGTGGAAGACAAAAAAGTTGGTCGAACTGCCATGCGGGCAGTTCGAAACGACGGCCTGCGGGAATGGTAAGCCCGCTATCTGTGAATTGTGCCGGGGGAGGAAAGGGCAGGTTCACCTGTTTCGAACGGGTTGTTGGGGTCGTTGCTCCATTCAAACCAGCCGCCGTCAAATACCGCTACATCGGGCCAGCCCATTAACCACGCGTTATAAAATGCCTCGCTGCCGCGCCAGCCTGTGCCGCAGTAAAAGGCCAGCCGCTTGTCAGGTGTCAGTCCCGAAGATCTCCACAGCTTTTCAATCTCATGATATTCAAGCGTAGTGTGATCGAGATTACGATAGTTTTCCATATGATAGGCATCGGAACCACAGTCAACAAATACAGCCCCCGGTATGCGCCCTTTTTTTTCAATATAGTTATAACCGCTCACTTCTCCCTTATACTCGGGTAGGCTGCGTACACATACCAGCTCACCCCTGCCCGATGCCAGCAACTCCTTTGCTTCGGGCACATCAACGGCCAGTTCGGGCCTGGCAGGTATGTCAGCGCCGAAATCAGATACGGGATTTTTGGGAATATCTTCGGTGCTGATCTCATAGCCGGCATCTTTCCACGACTGGAAACCGCCATTCAGCACTTTTACATCTTTAACCCCGGCATACATCATTATGAAGGCACACCTCAGGGCGCCTATATGTCCTGCCGCGCTTCCCGGAAAAGGGTCCTCATTTTTCGGGGAAAGGAATTTTCCGTATAAAATAACAGTGGTACCGGCAGTTATTCCATGATCCTGCAATGCTTTCATGAGTTCCTCCGGCGGACGGCGGTTCCATGTTTCAGGAGATTCGAGGGCCAGGGTGTCTATATCCACAGCCCCGGGAATATGCCCGCTGAGGTAGGCATCACGGTTGCGGTAATGGGCATGGCATATCACCGTGTGGCGGCCGTCATGCCCGGGAGGAGTGCTGCCTGAAAGAAGCTCATGTATCCATCCGGGATAAACGAGATGGCGGTAATTGGCGAGCTGATCCATGGCTAAGGCGGGAACGGCTGACCATTCATCTTCAAAATGAGGATACATGCTTACATGATGATAACCAGCCCGGATAAGTTTTTCTGCAACCATCTCAGGCTCCTTATTATTATATCCGTAAACGATGATCGTATTATCGGGCATTATGTTTTTTGACCTGACAATGTCTATCCAGTCGATATACATCGCCCATTTAGCCGGAAGGCTTTTAGCCCCTTTTATATGCCCGCCCCTTTTTTCGCCGTTCATGGGCCAGCCGTTATAAGCATCGACAGGCCTTACATCAAGGATAAAAACATTTTCTTGCCGTAAAAGATCTTTCAGTTCACCGGTTGAGATACGGGCGGCTTGTTGTTTCATCTCAGGATTAATTGTTATTTGTCATATACAGATAACAAATAAAATCATCTTTTTGATCAAAGGTTTTTTGATTTCCCCGGATTATTCTGCCCCCGGTTTTTTTGTTTATACATAGTTGTATTTTCTCTTTAAATAGAGTCTGTCTATAAACTCGCAGTGTTTGTTCAGAATGTTCGAGATCAAGGCGC
>CAZBJH010000060.1:0-19795 GCA_964492185.1 uncultured Bacteroidales bacterium
TTTTAAACCGCGGTATACTAAAGTATTTGAGGATTTAAAATGTGAGCAGCAACGCTGATATCGGACATTATAGACAGACACTAATTATTTATTATATATCTTCAGTCAGTATCCTGACAGATTTTTCAAGGCTTTCTCTCCAATAGGGAATGGAAAGACCATAACTTTCCTTAATTTCTGCTTTATTCATTACACTATAAAAAGGCCTTTCGGCAAGTGTTGGAAAGTCCCTGGATTCCACAGGATATATATTGCATGTTAGTTCTGCAATTTTTATTATTTCTTTGGCAAAATCGTACCAGCTGCAAACTCCTTCGTTCGAAAAATGAAATATCCCCGAAGTAAAGGAGCCCGGATTACCGGAAGGTTGAAACCTAATTATATCAAGAATTGCTTTGGCAAGGTCATGGGCATTTGTCGGGCTTCCTATCTGGTCAAAAACCACCTTCAGCTTATCCCTCTCTTTGGCCAGGCGAATAATGGATTTTACAAAATTATGCCCGTAAAGGGAATATAACCATGATGTACGAATAATAATGTATCTGCCGGCTGAAGATGTAATTCGTTTCTCCCCTTCGAGCTTGCTTCTGCCATAGGCGGACCGGGGACCTGTCGGATCAGTTTCTTTGTAAGGAATATATGACCTTCCGTTAAACACGTAATCAGTAGATAGATGTATAAGCGTGGTATTATATTTTTTTGATAGTTCAGCCAGCTTTCCAGGCACTTCACCATTAAGCTTCATTGCTTTTTCCGGTTCCTCCTCGGCTTTATCAACTGCAGTATAAGCGGCACAGTTTACGAGATAGTCAGGGGAATATTCACGGAAAGCTTCTTCAAGTTTCTCATAGTCTGTCAGATCAAGTGTATCAATATCTTTGCCGGTCAGTTCCATTCCGGCACAGCTTTCTTTAAGATCGGTTATTGATCTTCCCAACTGCCCGTTCGCCCCTGTAATTAAAATTTTCGTTTTCATTTATCAGATCCTATAATTATATTTCAGCCATTTCAAATGTGGGGTGTTTTCGGTCTTTACCGGAAACAATAATATCTTCCGGTTCAATTCTCCAGTCAATATTCAGTGTTTTGTCGTTAAAGATGATACCTCTTTCCGAACCGGGATTATAATAGTCATCACATTTATAGAACACTACAGCTGTATGGCTGAGCACTGAAAAACCATGGGCAAATCCTTTCGGTACAAGCAATTGCAACCTGTTTTTTTTTGATAATTCCAATCCAGTCCATTGACCGAAAGTCGGTGATCCTTTCCTGATATCAACAGCCACGTCATAGACCGTTCCTTCAAGCACCCTGACAAGCTTTGTCTGTGCATATGGTTCCAACTGGTAATGCAATCCCCTGATCACTCCATATGAGGATTTGGACTGGTTATCCTGAACATAGTTGTGGTCGAGCCCTTTTTTTTGCAGCAGGCTTCGATTATAGCTTTCATAAAAATAACCTCTTTCATCTTCAAAAACTTTAGGTTCTATGATCAGCAGATCCTTTATTTTTGTTGTTACAATCTTCATCTTATAAATAATCTTTCATTTGTTTGTTCTTATAGTTGATCATTGAATGTATATATTCTCTCGTTTGCAATATTTAACAGGTATTCTCCATACTGGTTCTTTTTAAGGGGTTCAGCAAGTTTGATCAACCGGGCTTTATCAATATAACCTCTTTTGTAAGCAATTTCTTCAATACAGGATACTTTTAACCCCTGTCTTGTTTCAATGGTGTGAATATAGTTTGAAGCCTGCAGCAGACTTTCGTGTGTTCCGGTATCCAGCCAGGCCATCCCCCGTCCCAGTATCCTGACCTTCAGCCGTTTTTCATTAAGGTATAATTTATTCAGATCGGTAATTTCCAGTTCACCTCGTGCAGATGGGCTTAATGTTTTTGTTTTTTTAATGACATCGTTTGAATAAAAATACAATCCCGTGACTGCATAATTTGATTTTGGCTTATCCGGTTTTTCTTCAATGCTTAAAACTTTTCCCTGTTTATCAAAATCCACCACACCATATCGCTCCGGGTCGTTGACATAGTAGCCGAAAACTATGGCACCATCTTTGAATGTGGCAGTTTGCATCAGGTCTCTGCCAAAACCGTGGCCATAAAAGATATTATCTCCTAATATAAGGCATACGTTATCATTGCCAATAAACTTTTCGCCGATAAGAAAGGCCTGAGCAAGGCCTTCAGGTGCCGGCTGGACTTCATAATAGATTTTTAATCCAAGCTGGCTGCCGTCTTTTAGCAGGTCCTTATATAAATTAATATCCCTGGGAGTCGAAATAATAAGTATATCTCTTATTCCGGCCAGCATTAATACAGACAAAGGGTAATAGATCATTGGTTTATCATATACCGGTAATATTTGTTTGGAAATACTTTCGGTAATAGGGTATAAACGGGTGCCGGAACCTCCGGCCAGAATTATTCCTTTCATAATAGGGAAGATATTTTTATTAATGCAAAGATATTGTTGATTTTTAAAGGTTCAATAAGTTTTTAAAATAATCAATAGTCTTAATTAGTCCGTCTTCCAACTGGACAGTCGGTTCCCAGTTATCCAGATATTTTTTTGCAAGGGTGATATCCGGTTGCCGTTGCACAGGATCATCTGAAGGAAGAGGTTTATATTCGATGGATGATGATGATCCGGTTAATTTAAGAATTTTTTTTGCCAGCTCAAGAATTGTAAATTCATAAGGGTTTCCGATATTTACCGGACCTGTAAATTCATCAGGTGTATTCATTATTCTTATTATGCCTTCGAGCAGGTCGTCGATATACTGAAAACTTCTGGTTTGGGAACCGTCACCATAAATAGTAATATTTTCCTGCCTGAGGGCCTGTACAATAAAATTAGAAACTACCCTCCCGTCATTCGGATGCATTTTGGGGCCATAGGTATTGAATATCCTTGCGATCTTTATATTAACATCATTCTGGATGTGATAATCCATAAAAAGTGTTTCAGCACAACGTTTTCCTTCATCGTAGCATGAGCGGAGTCCTACCGGATTAACATATCCCCAGTAATCTTCGTTTTGTGGATGAACCCGCGGATCACCATATACTTCACTGGTAGAAGCCTGAAGTATTTTTGCCCTGATCCGTTTTGCCAGTCCGAGCATATTGACAGCCCCCATAACAGAAGTTTTTATGGTTTTAATAGGGTTAAACTGATAATGAATGGGCGAAGCCGGACAAGCCAGGTTATATATCTCATCCACTTCAATATAAAAAGGTTGCGTGATATCATGCCTGATCAATTCAAAATAAGGATTCCGCAGTAAATGAACAATATTCCGTTTTGAACCTGTAAAATAGTTGTCCAGACAAATCACTTCATTATTTTGATCTAAAAGCCGTTCACACAAATGGGCACCGATAAATCCTGCACCACCTGTTACCAGTATTTTTTTCATTCTGACGTTTATTATTAAAGATAAAAAATATTGTCCATTCACTTTATTGACAGGCACTATCCATCTTCAGATTTTCCTTTTCTTCCAATCCCAAAATATTCAAAGCCGTTTTCAGCCATTTCAGCAGGTTCGTAAATATTTCTGCCATCAAAGATCACTTTTGTTTTCATAAGTTTTTGCAGGACTTTGTAATTGGGGATACGGAATTCATTCCATTCGGTGATCAGAAGCAATGCATCTGCATCAATACATGCTTCATACATATCATTAGCATATGTGATGCTGTTACCAGTAATTTTTTTTGCTTCTTTCATTGCAACAGGATCATAAGCAATAACTTTTGCTCCCTGTTCAATTAATTTTTCAATCAACACCAGGGAAGGTGCTTCGCGCATGTCGTCAGTATTGGGTTTGAATGACAGCCCCCATATACCAAATGATCTGTTTTTGATGAAATTGTTAAAATATCCCATTACCTTATTGAATAATACCAGTTTCTGTTTGGCGTTGACATGCTCCACCGATTTTAAGATAGAAAGCGGATATTTATATTCATCGCCAGTTTTTATCAGGGCTTTTACATCTTTTGGAAAACAGGACCCCCCGTATCCTGCGCCTGCATATATGAATTTATCTCCAATGCGCGAATCACTCCCAATACCTTTTCTTACCGCATCTATATCAGCACCGACAAGTTCACACAGGTTGGCAATATCATTCATGAAACTTATTTTTGTAGCCAGCATTGAATTTGCAGCGTATTTGGTCATCTCAGCCGATGCAATATCCATGAATATCAGGGGATGTCCATTAAGTAAAAAGGGTTTATACAAGCGTTTCATGATTTTTTCGGCTCGTTCGGTTTCCACTCCGATTATTATCCTTTCAGGTTTAAGAAAATCATTTACCGCCGATCCTTCTTTCAAAAATTCGGGATTTGAAGCAATATCAAAGTCAATGTCAATATTTCGTTTATCAAGTTCTTTTTGTATAGCCTGTTTTACTTTTAAGGATGTGGCAATAGGAACGGTGCTTTTTGAAACTATAACCATATGATGTTTCATATTACGGCCTATCTCGCCTGCTACATCAAGCACATATTTCAGGTCTGCACTGCCATCTTCACCAGGTGGCGTGCCAACAGCTATAAAAATCGTCTCACATTCATTAATACTGCTTTTCAGGTCGGTTGAAAAGTTTAATCTGTTTTTATCAAGGTTTCTGTTAACCATTGTTTCCAGCCCCGGTTCATAAATTGGTATAATTCCTTTTCCGAGCTGTTCAATTTTTTCTTTATTTATATCCACACAGGTGACATCAACTCCTGTTTCAGCGAAACAGGTGCCGGTAACCAGTCCGACATAACCGGTACCTACTATTGTAGTTTTCATATTCGTAAAATTTTTGTAAATATAAATAGAGTCTGTCAATAATCTCGTAGTGTTTGTTCAGAATGTTTAAATAATTTAAATTCCCAAAAAGGCAGATAAAACGTTAATTATTTGAATGAGTTGAAAGAAAATAATGTTGTATTAAACTTAAAAGTGATGAAGATGATTGTTGGAACACATTGAAATATTATGAGTTTTTTTTTGTATCTTTAGTTTTTTAGCTAATAAAATTATAGTTTTGCAGCTCGATTTTTAACGATATAATGTCTAACTTATTAATTATTATTTATTTTAATGACTGATAATAAATCAAAAATTAGCGAGGAAAGAACTGAAAAGGAAGTAATTGAGGAACAGATCAATAATACTACCGATAGTAAGACCGATGATCGGGCTGATGCTGAAAATAATGCAGATAGTGCGAATGAACTCGAAAAAGAACAGGAAAAAGATGTTAAGGATGAAACTTCATCGACATCATCTGTAAAAGATGAAGGGAAGCATGATGAAGGAAAGGATGAAGAGAAAACTAATGAAAAGGAAGATAATTCCGTTGAGCAGTCTCTAAGTGAAGATCAGAATAAATTCAAAGAAGAAGATAATAAACAAAATCCTGCCGAAGAAGAAAAACAGCAAACCGCTGACGAAGAAGAAAAACCGGAGACACATTCTGAAGACGTTCAGGAAACCAGTGATGTAAGTAAGACGGCATCTGCCGGATCTGAAGAAGAGAACGGATCTGAAGTGAAAGATGAAGAAAGTCCGGAAGCCCAGGAAATAATGAAAACCCCGGAGCAAGAAACTCCCGGTGTAGTTGAAGATCAACAAGAAACTGTCGAAAAGAAAGAAGTGGTTGAAGAACCGGTTGAGGAATTCGACTGGGAGGCATATGATGTGGAAGAGGATGACTATTCAGACAATGAACGTGCCGAATATGAAAAATTGTATGACAATACCTTATCAACTATCACTGTAAATGATGTAGTTGAAGGGACTGTGATCAGTATGAACAAACGTGAGGTTGTTATCAATATTGGTTACAAGTCGGAAGGTGTGGTCAGTTTGAATGAGTTTCGCTATAACCCTGAGCTGAAAGTGGGTGATAAGGTGGAAGTGTATGTGGAAAGCCAGGAAGACAAAAAAGGTCAGCTTGTGCTGTCACACAAGAAGGCACGCGCATTAAAATCATGGGACAGGGTTAATGAAGCCCTTGATAAAGACGAGATCATTAAGGGATATATCAAATGCCGGACAAAGGGTGGCATGATTGTCGACGTATTTGGTATTGAAGCTTTCCTTCCCGGTTCACAAATTGATGTTAAGCCCATAAGGGATTATGATATCTATGTGGGCAAAACCATGGAATTCAAGGTTGTTAAGATCAATCATGAGTTCAAGAATGTAGTTGTATCACATAAAGCATTGATCGAAGCTGAGCTTGAACAACAGAAGAAAGAGATCATTGCCAAACTGGAAAAAGGACAAATTCTTGAAGGAACGGTTAAGAATATTACTTCATATGGAGTCTTTATTGATCTTGGGGGTGTGGATGGTCTTATTCACATCACTGATCTTTCCTGGGGACGGGTTAATCACCCGGAAGAGATTGTTCAGCTTGATCAGAAGCTACAGGTTGTAATACTTGATTTTGATGATGATAAGAAAAGGATCGCCCTGGGCCTTAAGCAACTTACACCTCATCCCTGGGATTCACTTGATGAAAACATGAAAGTGGGAGATAAAGTGAAGGGTAAAGTGGTTGTTATGGCTGATTATGGTGCTTTTGTTGAGATAGCCCCCGGGGTGGAAGGTTTGATCCATGTGTCGGAAATGTCCTGGTCACAGCACCTGCGCAGCGCCCAGGAGTTTCTTAAAGTTGGAGATGAAGTAGAAGCTGTAGTATTGACCCTTGATCGAGAAGAACGAAAAATGTCGCTGGGGATCAAGCAGTTAAAGCCAGATCCGTGGGAAGATATTGAAGAAAAATATGCACTTAATTCAAAACATACAGCAAAAGTCCGTAATTTTACTAACTTTGGTGTGTTTGTTGAAATTGAAGAAGGGGTAGACGGGCTGATTCATATATCCGATCTGTCATGGACCAAAAAGATCAAGCATCCTTCTGAATTTACCAATATCGGAGATGATATTGAAGTAGTTGTTCTGGAGATAGATAAGGAAAACAGAAGGTTGAGCCTGGGGCATAAACAGCTTGAAGAAAATCCGTGGGATGTTTTCGAAACAGTATTTACGATCGGATCTGTACATGAGGGTACTGTTGTTGAAGTAACTGATAAAGGTGCTGTTGTTGCATTACCATATGGGGTAGAAGGATTTGTAACCCCTAAGAATCTTGTGAAAGAGGACAGATCAACTGCAAAGGCAGATGAAAAGTTACCATTTAAAGTGGTAGAATTTTCCAAGGCTGCTAAAAAGATAACCCTGTCGCATAGTCGTACATATGAAGATGATAAACGTGCCTCGGCTTCAGCGGAGAAAAGGGTAACATCTCAAACTGCAAAAAAGACACAACGTAAAATAAAATCTAATCTGGAGAGGACAACTCTCGGAGATATTTCTGATCTGGCAGCCTTAAAAGATGAAATGGAGCAGCAGGCAAAGAATGGTAAGAAAGAGGAGAAGAAGGAGATAAAAAAAGAAGAGAAAAAGGATAAGGAGGCTGAGAAAGAGAAAAAAGAAGAGGCTGAGAAAGCAGAAAAGAAAGACGGGAAGAAAGATGTTGAGAAAAAAGAGAAAAAAGAAGATATAAAAAAGGGAAAGAAAGAGGCTGAGAAAGCAGATAAGAAAGACCGGAAAAAAGAGGCAGGGAAAGAAGAGAAGAAGAAAGAGAAGAAAAATGAACAGAAGAAGGAGAAAAATGATGGAGATAAGGACAGCCAGGAAGAGGAGAATAAAGAAACTGCAGATGACAGGAAGGAGGATAAAAACACTAAAAATGAATAATCGTATGCAATATATCTAAAACATTTCAACATGGAATTCAAAATTGAAAAGCATGACAATCATACCTTAATACAAGTTCTGGAGGAAAAGTTAGATACACACATTGCACCTACTTTAAAATCTGAACTGGTTTTGGTATCAGGTAATGGTGAAAAAAACATTATCCTTGATCTGAGTAAGTGCAGGTATTGCGATTCTTCCGGTTTAAGTGCTATTTTGGTAGCAAACAGGCTGTGTAAAAATGCAAATGGCACCTTTGTGCTTACAGGTCTTAATGATGCTGTTGAAAGGTTAATTACCATATCACAGTTGGATACTGTTTTGAATATTACAGGATCTGTTGAAGAAGGTGCAAGTTTAATTGCTGAAGCTAAAAATTAAATATTCTTAATAGCAATAATGTTTTTCGAAGTAACGGTGCTGGGCAGCAGTTCAGCTCTGCCTACATCCAGAAAATTTCCATCCGCTCATGTGCTTAATGTGCATGGGCGTTTTTATTTGATCGATTGTGGTGAAGGTACACAAATACAACTTAGAAAATTTGGAATTAAACTGGGGAAGCTAAACACGATCTTTATTTCTCATATGCATGGTGACCATGTGTTTGGACTCTTTGGTTTGTTTTCGACATTAAACCTGCTCGGGCGTGAAACGCCCCTTCATTTATACGGACATGAAGGCTTAGGAAATCTTATCAGACATTTTCAGGATAATTATGGCCAGAATTTATCATATTCTATTGTACACCACAAAATTAAAACCAGGCAAAAGGGAATAATATTTGAAGATAATGGGATTACTGTTGAAACGTTTCCGCTAAAACACCGGATACCAACAAATGGGTTCTGTTTTAGGGAAAAACCCAGGGAAAGAAATCTGAGAAAGCAGGTTCTGGAAAAATATGATATTCCGGTGAGAGAGAGGATTAATATAAAAAACGGGGCGGATTTTATTATGCCTGACGGTAGTGTGATACCGAATTATGAGCTTACCCTGCCTCCCAAAAAAAGCCGGTCGTATGCATATGTTTCTGACACACGCCCTGTGAAAAATCTGGTCAAAATCCTGAAGGGCATTGATTTGTTGTATCATGAATCCACATTTCTTGATAAAGATGCTCAACTGGCCAGGCAAACTGAGCATACCACCGCATTACAGGCCGCGGAGATAGCCCGTGACGCGGAGGCCGGCAAGTTGCTGCTTGGGCATCTCTCAACACGATATAAGGATGAAGATCTCTTTACAGAAGAAGCAAGAAAGATATTTGAAAATTCATTTGTTGTTCGTGAAGGTGAGAAGTATGTTGTGGAACTGACCAGGGAAGAGTAGGGAATTATTGTTACGCATTTCCACGGTTTGGCATTCTAAAAACATGTTAATAGAGGTGCAGATGGCACTTGTTATAAACTAAACACCTGCATAATATGAGAGTTCAACAAATACAGAAGCGAACCGGCAACTGTTTTAACTTCGGGTTTTGGGCAACAGACTTTCAGGCATATTAACTATCTTTGTGCCTGAATTTTTGCACTAATAACAGAAAGCGTGGAGGAGAAAATTCTTATTCTTGATTTCGGCTCCCAGTATACACAGCTTATAGCCCGTAAGGTGAGGGAGTTGAATGTATATTGTGATATTCATCCTTTTAATAAATTTACTGCAATTGACAGTTCTGTCAAGGGTGTGATATTATCCGGCAGCCCGGCATCTGTTCGTGATGCGAATGCGCCGGTTCCCGATCTTTCAACCATCCTTGGTAAGGTACCTGTTTTGGGTATTTGTTATGGGGCACAATATCTTGCACTAAAAGCCGGGGCAGAAGTGTCACCATCGAGGTCAAGGGAATACGGGAAAGCCACTCTCGGGTATGTTGATCGAAAAAATCTGCTTTTTCAGGAGGTTAGTATTAATTCACAAGTATGGATGTCGCATGGAGATACAATCGAAAAATTGCCGGATAATTTCAGGATCATTGGTAGTACAAGGGATGTAGAGGTAGGCGCTTATAAGATAGAGGGTGAAGACACTTATGGTATCCAGTTTCATCCTGAAGTATATCATACAACCGAGGGACAAACCATACTGAAAAATTTTCTGGTTGATATATGTAAATGTGCCCGGGATTGGACTGCTGCTTCATTTGTGGAGCACACTGCCGATAAATTAAAAAATCTTATCGGAAATGACAAAGTTATACTCGGGCTTTCAGGGGGAGTGGATTCATCTGTTGCCGCGATGTTGCTGAACAGGGCAATAGGCAGGAACCTGGTTTGCATATTTGTGGATAACGGATTGTTAAGAAAAAACGAATATGAAAAGGTGCTGGATTCATACAAGGGAATGGGATTGAATGTTATAGGGGTAAACGCGGGAAAAAAATTTCTTGACGGACTGAAGAGAATAAATGATCCTGAACTGAAAAGAAAAAGTATAGGTAATAGTTTTGTTGAGGTTTTTGATGCTGAAGCCATGAAAATTAAAGATGTTAAATGGCTTGGGCAGGGAACAATTTACCCTGATGTTATCGAGTCGGTTTCTGTAAATGGCCCTTCCGCTACAATAAAGTCACATCATAATGTGGGCGGATTACCCCGGTTTATGAAGCTAAAGGTTGTTGAACCCTTAAAATTATTATTTAAGGATGAAGTCAGAAAAGTTGGGGAAACACTTGGCATAGATGATAGTATTGTTAACCGGCACCCTTTTCCGGGGCCCGGACTTGCAATACGTATTCTGGGAGAAATCACAGAAGAAAGAGTAGCCTTATTGCAGGAGGTGGATGATATTTATATTGAAGGATTAAAAGAGTATGGTTTATACGATATTGTGTGGCAGGCTGCTGCTGTTTTATTGCCCGTGCAATCGGTCGGGGTTATGGGCGACGAAAGGACTTATGAAAATGTGGTGGCACTGAGGGCAGTTTCTTCAACAGATGGTATGACAGCCGACTGGTCAAAATTGCCTTATGAATTTTTGGGCGATATTTCCAACAGGATCATTAACAAAGTGAAAGGTATAAACAGGGTTGTCTATGATATTAGTTCAAAACCCCCTGCAACTATAGAATGGGAATAGGAAATTAACGAAACCAATTTTTAACCTTTATTATCCATGCAGGTAAGGCTATTGAATTTGTTATGATGACGGAATTATTGTTTTTATTTGTTATGCGCCGGATGAGCGAATATGTTTGATGTTATTCATATAAAAAATGATAATTTTGTATTAAAATTAATAACATACAGAAAACTAAAAGACATAAACAGCCGTTTTTATCTCAGGAAACTTTTAATATTTTGAAGGGAAGAGAACATGAAACAAGTGAATAAATTAGTATTTGTATTATTTTTCCTGTTTGCAGGATTCATTATTAATGCTCAAACGGTATACGATCAATCCTATAAATTTGCCAAAGCGCTGGAGTGGATTAACAATTATTATGTTGATTCTGTTGATACCGATATGCTTGTTGAAAAAGCTATCATAGAGATGCTGGATGAGCTTGATCCGCATTCAACATATCTTACGAAAGAAGAAGTCAAACAAATGAATGAACCGCTCGAAGGTAACTTTGAAGGTATTGGCATATCATTTAATATTCTGAAAGATACCATATTTGTTGTCTCGCCTATTTCAGGTGGCCCTTCCGAGCGGATTGGTATTTTATCAGGTGACCGGATCATTGAAGTGGAGGGAAAGAATGTAGCAGGGACAGGAATCACTAATAAAGACGTATTTGAATTACTCAGAGGTAAAAAGGGAACAAAAGTCAATGTAACTGTTTTGCGAAGGGGCAGTGATGACATCCTTGATTTTACAATTACCCGTGATAAAATTCCAATCTACAGTTTGGATGCTTCTTATAAAGTGAAGGATAATATCGGGTATCTAAAGATCAACCGTTTTTCAATGACTACTATCGATGAATTTAAGTCAGCGGTGAGTGAGCTTAAGAAAGAGGGGGTTGAGAATTTGATTCTCGATTTGACGGGCAATGGAGGAGGTTACCTGGAGGTTGCTATTAAGCTTGCCGACCAGTTTCTGAAGAAGGACAGGCTGGTTGTATATACCATGGGTCTTAACAGTGAAAAGCGCGAATACGCGGCCACTTCAGATGGTGATTTTGAAGACGGGAAAGTTGTGATCCTGATTGATGAAGGTTCTGCATCAGCAAGTGAAATTGTGTCGGGAGCAATTCAGGATTGGGACAGGGGAGTGATCATAGGAAGGCGTTCTTTTGGAAAAGGTCTTGTACAGCGACCCTTATTGTTACCAGATCAATCCATGATCAGACTTACTATTGCCAGGTATTATACTCCATCAGGAAGATTGATCCAGAAACCATATTCCAACTATGAAGATTATGAGTTGGAGTTACTGCACAGAATTGATCATGGTGAGTTATTATCAGCAGACAGTATTCAATTCCCCGATTCTTTGAAAAACGAAACGCTTATAAGTTCCAGAACAGTATATGGAGGAGGGGGGATCATGCCTGATTATTTTATTCCGATCGACACATCATTTTATTCTGATTACTATAGGAATTTGATAAGAAAAGGGTTGTTGAATCAGTTTATACTTGAATATGTGGACAAGAACAGAAAAAGTCTCTATCGCCAGTATGAAAGCTTTGAAACATTTTACGATGAGTTTGAGATTGATGAAAAGCTTTTCTCCCGGCTAACAGGGTTTGCCAAAGAAGAAGGATTGAAAGTCCGGGATGAAGACATCAGCGTTTCAAAGGAACAGATAGAGTTATTGATGAAGGCTTATATTGCCCGCGATTTGTGGAACACGAATGAGTTTTACAGGATAATGAACGATACGGATCCGAAATTTAATAAAGCCCTGGCAATAATTGAAGACTGGGATAATCTGGCGGCCTTTTTAGTCAGATAATCAATCAATAACCGGTGAATAGTGGACTTTTACTCCTTTTATGAAAACACCCTGCAGTGGATAATCAGTCATTATATTGAAATCCTGGGAACCATAAGCGGGCTGCTGTACCTTGTTTTCTCGATAAAGGGCAATATTCTGTTATGGCCATTTGGTATAGTAACTTCGGCACTTTATATCTATGTGTTTTTTGTTTCGCGGTTATACGCGGATATGAGTATAAATATTTATTATGTACTTATAAGTATTTATGGTTGGTATCACTGGTTGCACCCGGATAAAGGATCAGCTTCGGGAAATGAAAAACTTAGGATCACCAGGATCACAAGAAGAATTGCCCTAATCCTTACAATAATAACTGCAGCTTTGTTTGTGCTTATCGCTTTTATCTTAATACGCTATACCGATTCAGATATTCCTCTCTGGGATGCGTTTACAACAGCACTGAGTATTACTGCAACATGGATGCTTGCAAGAAAAATACTGGAACACTGGATATTATGGATTGTAGTGGATAGTGTGTCAGCAGGTTTATATGTTTATAAAGAGTTATATCCCACACTGATTTTATTTTTGGTTTATACAACCCTGGCAGTTGTGGGTTTTTATCAATGGAAGAAGGAATGGATAAAAATGAATAGCGAGTGAAAAAGATTGTAATTACCGGTCCCGAATCAACAGGTAAGTCAGTACTTACAATGCAACTGGAGAAACACTTTCATGCTTTATACATTCCCGAGTATGCCAGGGATTATGTAATGGGCCTTGACCGTCCATACACCTATGAAGATATTGAACATATTGCAGAAACTCAGATCTGGCAGTTGATGCAGTATAAAAAGAAAGCAACTGATTTTTTATTCCTTGATACTTTTCTTATCATTACAAAAATATGGTTTCAGGTTCGTTTTAACCAATATCCCGTGTGGATTGATCATCACATAAAGTATTCGAAAATTGACCTGTATTTATTGTGCGATACCGACTTGCCCTGGTTTCCCGATAAGGTGAGAGAACATGGTGGTCAAATGCGTGAAAATCTGTTTAACAGGTATAAGGAACAGTTGAAAGATTTTGGTCTTGATTATGCTATTGTCAGGGGGACGGATAATGTGCGGTTTGATAATGCTTTATCAATTATACAGGAGAAGTTCAACACTAAAAACAACTGGTTTGGAAACATTTGAAATTGTAGCTAAAACTTTTTATGGATTGGAAGATGTACTTGCAGAGGAAGTAAAAAGTCTGGGAGCTGATCAAATAAAAATACAGCGCCGGGCCGTGAGTTATAAAGGAGATGAGAGTATGTTATACAAATCCAATATATGCTTGCGCACTGCCCTGCGTGTACTGAAACCCATCCATAACAGCACTATTGATAAAGCAGTGGATCTGTATGATGTTGTAAGATCAGTCAACTGGCAGGACCATTTTAAGCTTCACAATACGTTTATTGTCGATCCCGTTGTGTTTTCGGGTTTTTTTACCAATTCCCATTTTGTTGCCCAAAGGACAAAGGATGCCATTGTGGATCAGTTCAGGGAAAAATACGGACAACGTCCAAGTGTGGATCAGTTAAAGCCTCATATCCGGATAAATGTTCACGTTGTAGAAAACAGGGTTTCACTTGCCCTGGATAGTTCCGGAGAATCCCTGCATAAACGCGGATACAAAACCAGGCAGACCAAAGCCCCGTTGAATGAGGTGCTTGCCGCGGGACTAGTGTTGATCTCCGGCTGGAAACCGGATACATCTTTTGTAGATCCTATGAGTGGTTCGGGGACCATACCAATTGAAGCTGCTTTGATTGCAAAGAAAATACCGCCGGGACTGTTCAGGAAGGAGTTCGGATTTATGCACTGGAAAAATTTTGACCGAAAATTATATAACAATATAAAAAATGAAATTATAAGTGAAAAGAAAATCAATACTGTTATCGCGGGATATGATATCTCTCCTGAGGCCATCGCAATTGCAACAGAGAATGCAAAGAATGCCGGTTTGGCAAAACTGATACGGTTTCAGGAGTTATCATTTGAAAATAGCCATGCACCTGACAGTTCCGGTACATTAATTACAAATCCACCCTATGGTGAGCGTTTAAAGATATCTGAAATTGAAGATTTCTATGAGACTATTGGCAATGTTCTGAAAATGAATTACACTGGTTTTGACGCATGGATATTAAGTGGTAATGCCGATGCTCTGAAAAAGGTGGGATTGCGGGCGGAGAAAAAAATAACGCTGTTTAACGGGCCAATAAAAAGCCGGTTTTATAAATATTCCGTATATAGTGGCAAAATGCCCGAAAACATTGACGGATGAAAACAAGATACATAAACAAAAATAGATGTAATCCGTATAACATTAAGTGTTTATTAATGTATATTTAAACAAATTTACTTATATTTAAATCATAAACATAAACATTCAAATGTTATTGTACATAAGTATTATTGATTTTTAATAGAAGATATTTTTTATATATTTGTTTGATTGAAAATACCACTTTAATTGTTACCGCATAAGAGCTTTATATGAGCTTTAACATTACAGATTACTATAATGAACTAAGTAAGGGCGACGTTGTACTTGCATATAAGGGCAGCATAACATCCGATCTTATTAATGATATTTTGGAGGCAGTTGAGGAAAAGCTTGATGAGTATGATGAAAACGGCAAGACAAAGAAAAAGATATATAATATACTGGTTGAGAGCCTTCAGAATCTATACCACCATATTGAAGAAAGGCATGAAGGAGTAGAAGAAGATCTGGACCCGAAATTCGGTGTTCTGGTAGTTGTACGTGAAGAGGACCTTTATAAAGTTACTACCGGTAATTTTGTCAATTCAAGAAAAATTAAATTCCTGAAAGAAAAGATAGATAAAATTAATAGTCTGACAAAAGAGGAATTGAAGGATATGTATAAGTTTATCCTGAATCATCAGAGACTCTCAGCCAAGGGCGGAGGCGGACTGGGTCTTGTTGATATTGCACGAAAAACCGGTTATAAGCTGGAATATTCGTTTTATAATTATAACGGGAATTATTATTTTTTTGATCTTACAATTAAGGTTTAAAGTTCGTTTTGTAAAATTTTAATTTTTATATGAAGCCAATCTTTATTGAAAGAACACCGAAAACGCCTCTCGTCAAGTTTGATTCGGAGAAAGGTGTAATTGAGGTTAAGGGGAGATCTATACCGGAGAATTCCATTGAATTTTACAAACCGCTGGTTGATTGGCTTGAACACTATGCTAAACAACCATTGAAGTTAACCAGAGTAGATGTTCAGTTAGAATATTTTAATACCAGTTCATCCAAATGTATTCTTGATGTCTTTAAGAAATTAGAGTCAATTCATAAAGCCAAAAATGATGTATTGATCAACTGGTACTACGAAGAAGATGACGAAGATATGCTTGAAGCCGGAGAGGATTACGAATCCATCATCCGCGTTCCTTTTAAGATGATTGAGATTGTTGATTGATAAAATGTGCGTTTAGCCCCGAAAAGACCTCATGTTGTGCACCGGGTCCGGCTGTGTCACATGACGCCCAACTCCTGAATAACATAACTTTTCTATGAATTATCCAGGTACACTTTTTTCAAGTCGTTTATGACTTATATTTTCGAGGTGTTCTATTAGCCGTTTTAATAATCTGAAATATAAGATAATGTATAAGATTAACGACATGACCCATATTACCAGTGTATTGACCCAGAATGTATCATAGAATTTATTTCCCAATAGTTTACGCGGTGCATAAAAATGAGCTTTCAGAAATTTTTCCTCAGGATCAAGATAAATAGGATCGATCTTCTGGTAAATATGGCCTTTGTATTCTACAATACGCACCACTTCATTGTTGTTTTCAACAAACTCAGCAAGCTGGTCGTTGTGGTAGTTTCTTTTTAATGCAATAAACTCTTGTTTATCTTCATCAGTTCTCTGATGTTTTCGGATAATATTATCCCGCTGGTCATTTGCCCGGTTGTATATCTTAATATAATACCGGTTAACTTTACTGATATACTTTCTTGTTTCCCTTATTATTTTGGTATTCAGATGTTCAGGATATAAGCTGTCAAGGTAATGGTATTTAACCAGGCGGCTGTTATTCATTTCCCCTGAAATTTCATTTCGCAGAAGAGTTAAATAACTTTTATTTTTTCGCGTATGCTCGTCATCATTTTGATATTTTTCAAGGTAATCCAGTTTGTTCAGCAGGTTTCTTACCCAATAGTTTTTCTTGAACTCGGCTATGCTCATTACCCTGTTATGATTATAAAAATTGCACATGTACCGGTTATTTTTAAACTGATGAACAGCGAGGGCTTCATAGCCCCACCTGGCAGTCATTATTTCACCATAGAAAGGTATTTTACTGGGAGATGAGATGGTGGGATTCAGTTTTTCATACTTCACTATTACCCCGCTTAATATGATTTGCGGTATAACCAGGAAAGGTATAAGTATATAGATAGTCACTACAGTTCTGAAGCTGTCCGAAATGACCAGGCCCATAATATTAGCAGAGACCCAGCAACTGAATAAAATAATCCAGTAATGGAGATACATACCTTTAACCTCCATAATACTGTTTCCTACTATTACAAATAATAATGCCTGTATTGCAGATATCACAACCAGAACTGCTATTTTTGATAACAGATATCCTGACCAGCTCAGGTTAAGGAATGCTTCGCGTTTGAGTATCTTCCTGTCTTTTATGATTTCTTCAGCACTCACGGTCAGTCCCATAAAGATTGCCACTATCACAGACATAAACAGGTAAACCGGCAGGTTGCTGTTCCCTATAAATGTATAACCCAGTTCGTTGGTAGCACTTACATTATGGAATTTAATTATAAATGAAAGAATAAAAGCCAGCACAGGAGCCTCAAGGAGGTTAATGATCAGGTATTGCTTATTGGCCAGCTTTGCCAGAACATCGCGTTTGACAAATACCATGAATTGTTTGAATACATTTGGTATTTTAAACGATATATTTGGCAGCCCGTTAATCTTCCGTTCCTGCTTTTCAGTTTTATTTTGTTCATATTCTTTGTAATACTCGTTCCATTCCGAAGGTGAGATTTTTCGCGTATGTGTAAACTTACCGTATTCATCCAGCACATTGGATTCAACAATATTAAATATTTGTTCCGGATTTACATTACCGCAGATATGACATTCACTCTCACTATAATTGGCATGATGTATTCTTGATTTGAAATAAATTATGGAGTCGATCGGATTGCCATTATAGATAAGATAACCCCCGGTATCAAGAATGAGCAGCCTGTCAAACATTTTAAATATGTCTGATGATGGCTGGTGGATTACTACAAATACCAGTTTACCCTTGAGAGCCAATTCTTTCAAAAGGTCCATTATATTTTCCGAATCTCTTGATGATAGTCCTGATGTAGGTTCATCCAGAAAAAGAATTGCAGGCTCACGGATAAGCTCAAGTGCAATATTTAAGCGTTTCCTTTGTCCTCCACTTATTTTTTTATTCAGCGGCGATCCTACCATTACATCCTTTATCTCAAAAAGTCCGAGATTTTGCAGCATATTGTCAACAAGCTCAACAATATGGGATTTGGAATAATTGCCAAAACATAATTTGGCATTATAGTATAAATTCTGGAAAATAGTGAGGTCCTCAATGAGCAGGTCATCCTGTGAGACATGGCCTATCAGTCCTTCTGTTTTTATGGTTTCTTTATAAATACTGATCCCGTTGATAAGGATTTTCCCTGAATCGGGTTTGGCTGTTCCGTTAAGTACATTAAGGAGGGTGGATTTCCCGGCGCCACTTGCCCCCATAATACCGATAAGCTTCCCCGATTCTCCTGTAAATGACATCGGATGTAAGCCTACATTTCCGGATTTAAACTCATAACTGATATTTTCCACCTCGAATAATATGCCTGACTGTCTTTTGTCTTTATTAAACAAGGAAACAATATCACTATAGTAGATTGGCCGGATAGTATGGTCGCGTATGGAAGAACCGGTATTGAACACATATACTTTTTCTTTCAGGAGCAATTGTCCGTTAAGATACAATTCATTAACACCCATATACCTGAGAAGATACATATGTGCTGAGGATATATGCAATATCCTCAATTGACCTTTAAAATTTTCGGCAAAGAAGTGTAAATTACCGGGATGCCTGTTTTCCGGATTATTGTCGAGAATTAATATTTTATTGGATACAGGAACAACTTCCTCAGGATCAATCGTAAAACTTTTGATTAATTCATATTCATCCGATGGGATATGAAATGAATCGGATACAGTGCTGATAAATTCGAGTTCCTGTTCTGATATTTTTTCATTATCGGAATTTACAAATTCAAACAGCTCAACCAATACAATAATTTTTTGATTTTGTGTGAGCTCTTTATTGATCTGGTCACATATTTTAAGGATTTTTACTGAGTCGGGACTGATCCTCTTTTTACCGCGTTCAATATGCAATTGCTTGTGTTTATGATAAAAATTATCAAACACAAGAAGGTAATCCTTAACCAGTTCCTGGTTGAGTTGCCTTTTTAAAATGTATTCTACTACTGTTCTGCGATCTATTCTGTTACTTTCCGGCCGTGCAATTATCGCGAATAACTCTAGTAGGGCTTTGAGAATTTGTTCACTCATTTTCTACGCGTGGTATTGTTGAAATAAAACGCTAAAGATAGTACGCAAATGATGCCTGTATTGTTACGCTAACGGAAAATCCTGAAGGCGGGGGTCCCTTTCTTGTAATAGTTTATTTGAAAAGGATGTTACCGTAAGGAACTTAGGTTGTTTATGATAAGATGTATTATAACAGAAGGAAGCCGGTGTTTAGCAAAGCCCACTTTCTTTAAAACCAGCATAAAGCTATGCAGTAGCGGGACCCGTCTCAGAAAAATCGCGTAGATTTCAAGGAAGGTTTTCCTTGCGGGGTCCTGGAGGAACCCTGTCCGAACGACGACGAAGGAGGAGTGAGTATGGGTTCCGCAGGGAGAAAACCTGACGCAGTAAATCAAGCGATTTTTATGGAACGGTGACCTTTTTGCTAACTTTTTGGGTGG
>CAZBJH010000061.1:0-19467 GCA_964492185.1 uncultured Bacteroidales bacterium
AAGCACGGCGTCGAAAGCAGTTGCTATTTTCCAATATATTACATTTTTTTATCCGCGTTCATGAACCATTAACCCGGCGAAGCCAATAATGCAGGCTAAAGGGGGATGCTTTTTACTCCTGCCAGTCCGTATACTATCTCTTTTACCCATTTTGCCCATTCAGCATAACTTTTGGATTGATCAAAAGTAGTCCAGGGAATGCGTTGCCCGAAGGTAACCTGGATAGTCTTATTTTGATGCTTATAGGTTTCATCTGCCAGGTAAAGCATTTCAATGTTTGATTTAATACCTGAAAACTTTCTCAGGTTGGCCAGATTGTAAAAAAAGTCAGTGTTACGGCCGCTCATGTGCACGGGGATAATGTCCCGCCGGTGCTGAATAGCTTTGGTAATAAAATTCTTGTGCCATACCGGATCAACGATTTGACCTTTTATTTTTCTTGAAACGAGTCCCGCGGGAAAGGTAAGTATCTGTGTATCCGACTGAAAGGTTTCGTCAATCTTCCTGGCAGCTTCAATTCCCTGTTTTCCGTGTTTATTTATGGGTATGAACAGTCCTGTTAAAGGAGTTATGTTCATAAGAATATCATTTACCAGGAATTTCATTTTTTTAAAATGCCTGCTGATAATATCCATTAGCACCAAACCATCAAAACCACCAAGCGGATGGTTGGAAACAAAAATGTAAACACCCTGTTCAGGTATGTGTTCTTCACCTCTTGTATTGATGGTCACTTTAAACTCCCGGATAGCAGCGCGAACAAATTCAAGATCCTTTTTATGCCCGTGTTTTGCCAAAAAATAGTTAATATAGTCCTGATGAATGATCCGTCTGAGATAAGCATAAACAAATCCGGGTATAATACGGGCTAATTTAGGATTTTTATTTTTAAATACTTTCTTTACTTCAATCTGCTGAGGAACAGTGTTTTTGTTGTCTTTTTCTGTCATTATTTTACTATAATTTTCAAATTCCTGATTTCGCCTTCACATCGCATTTTACCATACACAAAAATAGCAAAATTTGCCTGTGTATGACTATTTAGGTTCTTTATTGCAGGGTTAGCCTACATTATTAGCTTCACCGGGCTATAAGTTTATAAAATAAATTTGTTTTTAATTCCTTTCTAAAGGCTGGGTTTCGAACTGCCCGCGAGGCAGTTCGACCTACTTTTTGGCTGCCACCCAAAAAGTAGGCAAAAAGGTCACCGTTCCATTAAAATCGCTTGATTTGCTACGGAAGATTTTCTCCGTGCGGAACCCAAACTCACTCCTCCTTCGTCGTCGCTCGGACAGGGTTCCTCCAGTGCCCCCGCGACGAAAACCTTCCTTGAAATCTTAAGCGATTTTTCTGAGACGGCCCGCGCTACTGCACAACTATATGCTAATTTAAATGAAGGTGGACTTTGCGCAACAACGGCTCCATCCGCCTGGAGTAGGGTAAAGAAATATCCGGATTTGCTGAGCTCCCCCCGGCCGGTTACAAATCAGAATGACCTGTGTACCATAGCAAAGTTTATCATAAATAACGTAAGTTTCTGGCGGTAGCATCCTTTCCAAATAAACCAACAACAGAACGGGGCCCCGCCTTCAGGATTTTCCGTTAAGAAAAATCAAGGTGATCACCGTTAAAAAAATCGAGCTGTCCGACGTCAGGAGTTCTCGATTTTTAGGTGAGCACCTTGATTTTTTAGGAAAATCCTGTCAGCGGTGGCATTTTTGCCTACTTTTTTTGCCATAGAAAAAAGTAGGTCGAACCGCATGGGGAGCAGTTCGAAACAATCGGCCCTTAGTGGACATTATTCATAATAATAAATGAAAATTTCCTGATTTTTTAAGAAAATCATAAAGCTTGAATAATACAGCTTAGTAAAATTGCATTCCAAATGGAAAAAGTTATCAACAATGTGACAAAAAGTGGTAAAAAGTGGTAAGAAGTGGAGTTTTTTTATTTACTTTTACAAAACATAGACTAATCAGGCATGACGACTTTTATTGGTGATTACAAATGCAGGCTTGATTCAAAGGGCCGTTTTTTATTGCCCTCGGCTTTCAAAAAGCAGATGAGCCAAGGCACGAATGATCATTTTGTGATCAAGAAAGACCTGTTTGAAAATTGCCTGGTGATGTATCCAATGGAGGAATGGGAGAGGCAAAACAAGATTATACGAAGGAAGACCAATCCCTATAATCGTCAGCACAACGATTTTTTAAGACGGTTTTTCAAGGGCACGGCAGAAGTTGTGCTTGATGCCAATAACCGGATATTAATTCCCAGGCGGTTACTGGAGGCAATCAGTGCAGACAAGGAGGTAGTTTTGGCAGGCCAGTTCGGAAAGATAGAAATATGGTCAGGAAATGCTTACGATAAACTGGATGGAAACGACGAGGATATAGCTACACTGGCAGAAAATATTATGGGAGGAGAACTGGATGAAACAGATTAATAATGAGCTATCATCAGCCGGTTTTATTACAGGAAAGCATCAACGGGCTGAATATTCATCCCGATGGTATTTATGCCGATGTTACCCTGGGAGGGGGAGGGCATGCAAGGGAAATATTGAAGCATCTGAAATCGGGCCGGTTAATTGCATTTGACCGTGATGAAGCAGCATTTGGAAACTTACCGGATGATGAACGGATCATCTTTGTAAGACATAATTACAGGTTCTTAAAAAATTTTTTAAGGTATTACAGGATCCCGGCAATTAATGGGCTTATTGCTGACCTGGGAGTATCATCGCATCATTTTGATCGTGCTGACAGGGGATTTTCTTTCAGGTTCGAAGGCCCTTTGGATATGAGAATGAACAGGGAATCGACTTTTACGGCAAGTAACATGATCAATAGTTATTCAGAACAGAAACTGGCAGAGTTATTCCGGCGATATGGCGAGCTGTCACAGGCAAATCACCTGGCCGCGAAAATTGTAGAGAGCCGTTCGGTTAAACCTGTTGAACGCGTTGAAGACTTGCTGGAAGTAATTTCAAAATTTATTCCGGAACGCGGGAAGAATCAATTTCTGGCAAAGGTTTTTCAGGCAATAAGAATTGAAGTTAACAGGGAACTGGAATCCCTGAAAGAGTTGTTGCAGCAGGTTAGTGATGTAATGGTACCGGGAGGCAGGCTGGTTGTGATAAGCTATCATTCGCTGGAAGACAGGCTGGTCAAGAATTTTATTCGTTCGGGAAATTTCAAAGGTAAAATCACACGGGACCTTCACGGCAATTTCAAGGTTCCTTTCAAAGCAGTAAACCGGAAGGTGATCACATCTTCCGAAAAAGAAACCGAACAGAATCCCAGGGCAAGGAGTGCCAAATTACGGATTGCAGAAAAAACAGGGAACGGGTATGTCAGATGAAGAAAGAAATATAGAGTTTATCGATCAGGAAGACGAAAAAAAGGAAACCAGGGCTATTAACTTTAAGGGTATCTTTAACGGCAGTCTTTTGGCCATCGAAAGTATAGTAAAACAATTGCCCTATATCCTTTTTATTACACTTCTTGGTATTACGTATATCGCGAATCGTTATCATGCTGAGAGACTCGTTAGAAAATCGACGGAATTACAGGATCAGGTAAAGAACCTTAGGGCTGAACAAATTACTACGGCCTCTGAATTAATGAAAATAAGTAAACCATCGGTTGTGACAAAACTGGTTGAGAAATATAATCTGGGACTGGTAGAGCCGGTAGAACCGCACATAAAAATTGTAAAAAAAGCAGATTAAACCATGTCGCTTAAAAAAGACATATTGTGGAGAGTGGCTGTTGTTTACCTGGGTGTGTTCGTACTGGGGCTGGTAATACTTGGTAAAGCATTATACCTGCAGATTGCAGAAAAAGAAAAATGGGAAGAAAAGATATATAATACCGCTATCCGTCATGTTCAACTTCCATCCGAAAGAGGTGATATATATGCAACGGACATGCAGTTACTGGCCAGCTCAATTCCCTATTATGAGATCCGCGTGGATTTTCAATGTCCGGGATTGCCGGATAATGTGTTCTATAGTCAGGTTGATTCGCTTGCTTTTTGCCTGGCAAATCTTTTTCATGATAAAACGAAGGCTTCCTATAAACGTGAATTATTGCAGGCCAGGAAAAGCGGGAACCGGTTTTACCTGTTAAAACGAAGAGTGAATTATATTCAGTTAAAAGAACTTAAAACTTTTCCTGTTTTCCGGAGAGGAAGGTATAAGGGAGGATTTATTTACCTGCAGGATAATATCAGAATCAAACCTAATGGTAATCTTGCATCACGCACTATCGGATATACCACGCGGGATCCCGGGGGAAATATTGTCGGTATCGAGGGTGCTTATGAACCTTATCTTGCCGGTATTGAAGGTGTTCGGCTTGAACAGAAAATCTCGGGTAATGTATGGATGCCAATAAACGAACGAAATGAAATTGAACCCAGGGACGGGAAAAGTATGGTAACCACAATAGACATCACGTTACAGGATGTTGCTGAAAATGCTTTATTGAAACAGCTAAGCATGCATAAGGCACATTATGGTACGGTTGTTTTAATGGAAGTGGAGACCGGTGAGATAAAAGCTATTGCCAATCTTACAGACACGTTCGGAAGGTATATGGAATTTTATAATTATGCCGTGGGAGAAAGTACTGAACCCGGTTCTACATTCAAGTTGCCGGCTATTATTGCTGCTATTGAGGACGGGTATGTTGATCCGGGTGATACGGTTGATACGGATAACGGGGTTGCATATTTCTATGATAAAAGAATCAGGGATGATAATTACCAGCAGGGTGGATACGGCAGGATCACGGTGCAACATGTTGTTGAAGTATCATCCAACGTGGGGATGGCAAAGATCATAACGGAGGCATATAAAGACCGCCCTCATCATTTTATTGACCGGCTTTACAGCATGAACCTGAACGAGAGGATCGGACTGGCGATCAAAGGAGAAGGGATACCTGAAATCAAGTATCCGGGTGACAAATACTGGTCCGGAATTTCATTGCCAATGATATCACATGGATATGAAGTGAGACAAACCCCGCTGCAAATTCTTACATTCTACAATGCCATAGCCAATAATGGGAAAATGGTGAAGCCAAAGTTTGTCAAAGAGATGCGTTATCATGGAAATTTGATAAAAACTTTCAAAACAGAAGTGATAAATCCTTCGATATGTTCAGCATCAACTCTGAAAATTGCAAGTTCCATGCTTGAAGGTGTAGTTGAAAATGGCACTGCCCGTAACCTGTTGAACCCGAATTTCAGGATTGCCGGGAAAACAGGCACTACCCAGATATATAACAGGGAATATGGTTATAAATCCTCTTCAAAAGTCAGTTACCAGGCTTCCTTCGTGGGATATTTTCCGGCAGGTGATCCTAAATATTCGTGCATAGTCGTGATAAACTCTCCGTCACGGGATGTATATTATGGAAATCAGGTTGCAGGACCGGTTTTTCTGGAAATTGCAAACAAAGTATATTCAACCGACCTGGAATTACAACATTCACTAAATGGAAAGCAAATGATGGCTGAACTTCCGTATTCGAAAAACGGTCACAAACAGGAACTGAAAAAGGTATTTCATGAGTTGGGTGCTAAAGTGGACGATAATGTAGATTCAGACTGGGTGGTTACAAGGAAAAAGGAAGATAAGATAGATTTTGAAAACCGGTTAATAAAAGAAAATTTAGTACCAAATGTTATTCTTATGGGAGCCAAAGATGCTGTTTATCTTCTTGAGAATGCCGGACTGAAGGTAAAGGTCAAAGGGAGGGGAAGTGTGCGGGAACAGTCGTTGCCACCCGGTTCAAGAATACAAAAAGGACAGGAGATAGTATTGGAAATGAGTTTTATATAAGTAATAATGAAAAAACTGAATGACATACTGAATAAGGTTGATGTGCTGGAAATAAAGGGCAATGAGGATATTACAGTGAATAATGTTGTGTTTGATTCACGTATGGCGCGTAAAAACGATCTGTTTGTTGCCGTAAAGGGAACACGGGCAGACGGCCATGATTTCATTCCCATGGTTATTGAAAAGCAGGTGAGTTGTATTGTTTGTGAATACTTTCCTGAAGAGAGGAGCCGGGATGTAAGCTATGTCAAAGTGAAAGATTCGGCAAAGTCACTTGGTCTGATCGCTTCTAATTTTTACGGTAACCCTTCCCGAAAATTAAAACTCGTTGGTATTACCGGAACAAACGGAAAAACAACAATTGCAACATTGTTGTATAAACTTTTTACCAGGCTTGGATACAAAGCCGGATTATTTTCTACAATAAGGAATTATGTCAATGATAAGGCTCTTGATGCAACACATACAACACCTGATCCGGTACAGCTCAACCGCTTATTGGACGAAATGCAAAGTGCCGGATGTGAATACGCCTTTATGGAAGTCAGCTCGCATGCTGTAAGTCAGCAACGGATCAGCGGACTGGTATTCAGCGGCGGTATTTTCACAAACCTTACACATGACCATCTTGATTATCATCACACCTTTGCTGATTATATCAAAGCCAAAAAACAATTTTTCGATGATCTTCCAAAGGATGCATTTGCACTGATCAATGCAGATGACAATAACGGGCGTGTGATGGTACAAAATTGCAGGGCACAGGTCCATGGTTATGCTTTAAAGTCAGGAACCCGGTTTACAGCGAAAATAGTTGAAAGCCATTTTGAGGGGATGATGTTAAACATCGGGGGTACTGAGATGTGGACAACTTTGATCGGTGAATTCAATGCCTATAATATCCTTGCAGTATATGCATGTGCGTTATTATTCGGTCAGGACAGGGAAGAGGTAATGAAAGCAATAAGCGTACTGGAAACTGTTAGCGGAAGGTTCGAATATGTCCGTTCAAATAACGGCATAATTGCAGTGATCGATTATGCCCATACTCCTGATGCATTAAATAATGTATTATCCACTATCAATCAGATCAAACCGGGGAACAGGGAACTAATTACCGTTGTAGGTGCCGGTGGGAACAGGGATAAGGATAAACGTCCAATGATGGCAAAGGTTGCCGTGGAAAATAGCAATAAGGTGATTATTACATCGGATAATCCCCGGGATGAGGACCCCGAAGTGATCATTGAAGATATGATACATGGTGTTGAAGTGCCTTATAAACAAAAAGTGCTCACGATCACAAACCGCGGGGAGGCGATAAAGACGGCCTGCATGATGGCAGGTGAGGGAGATATTATTCTTATCGCGGGCAAAGGGCATGAAACATACCAGGAGATAAGGGGGATCAGACATCATTTTAGCGACAAAGAGGAGGTATCGAAAGCCTTTATGTTAAATAATTTGAATTTACAATAACAGAAAGTATGTTATATTATCTGTTCAGTTATTTAGAGCAACTTGATGTGCCCGGAGCAGGGGTTTTTCAATATATTTCATTCCGGTCGTCGATGGCTATTATCACCTCCCTTATCATATCTATGCTGTTTGGTAAAAAGATCATTAATTTATTACAAAAAAAACAGATCGGGGAGGTTGTCAGGGATCTTGGACTCCATGGACAGATGCAAAAGCGGGGTACACCAACCATGGGAGGAGTTATTATTCTGGCATCCATATTAATACCTGTATTATTGTTTGGGGATTTGTTGAATATTTATGTCATCCTGATGCTGATTACCACAATATGGCTTGGATTTGTCGGTTTTTTGGATGATTACATTAAAGTATTTAAAAATAATAAGGAAGGCTTAAGGGCTAAGTTTAAGATTGGAGGTCAGATCGTTTTGGGGCTCGTTATCGGGATGACAATGTATTTTAATGAAGATGTGGTTGTTCGTGAAAAGGTTTACCTGGAAGGAGGAGTTCCCGTAACTGAAATTGTTGAAGACGAGGACACGGGCAAGAGTGTTGAGGTATATGTTACAAGGGATGTTAAATCCACAAGGGTGAATGTTCCCTTTTTAAAAAACAATGAGTTTGATTATGCCAACCTTATTGGTTTTCTGGGAGAAAAGGCTCAAGAATGGGCCTGGGTGGTGGTTGTGCTTGCTATTATACTTATTGTTACCGCGGTATCGAACGGAGCAAACCTTACTGACGGCCTTGACGGACTGGCAGCCGGAACATCTGCCATTATAGGGACCACCCTTGGTGTTCTGGCTTATCTTTCAGGTAACCTTATTTATTCCGATTATCTTAATATTATGTATATCCCTCATACCGGTGAACTGGTGGTTTATATGAGTGCCTTTATCGGTGCAATGGTCGGGTTTTTATGGTATAATTCATATCCTGCCCAGGTTTTCATGGGAGATACAGGCAGTCTCTCCATAGGTGGGGTCATTGCGGTTTTCGCCATACTTATACGGAAGGAATTGCTTATTCCCATATTATGCGGGATATTTTTTGTTGAGAGTCTGTCAGTGTTAATTCAGGTTACTTATTTTAAAATAACGCGACGTAAATATGGAGAGGGAAAACGTATATTACAAATGTCGCCTCTTCATCATCATTATCAGCTAAAGGGTTATCCCGAACCCAAAATTGTTACACGGTTCTGGATTGTCGGGATTTTATTGGCAGTAATATCAGTTATAACGTTAAAAATTCGATAAACGATGGAAGACAGAATTGTTATTCTAGGTGCCGGTGAAAGTGGAACAGGGGCCGCTGTGCTTGCAAAAAAGCAGGGACTGGATGTTTTTGTATCTGACTATGGCAGGATAAAGAATCATTATAAGGAGATCTTGTATACTTACGAGATCGAGTGGGAAGAAGAAAAACATACCGAGCGGCTGATCCTTAATGCTGATGAAATTATCAAAAGTCCGGGTATATCTGAGAAGTCGGAAATTATCCAACTGGTAAGGAAAAAAGGTATACGTATCATATCGGAAATTGAATTTGCAGGGAGGTATACCAGTGCAAGAAAGGTTTGTATTACCGGGAGTAACGGCAAAACCACAACAACATCATTGTTGCACCATATGATGAAAAAGGCCAACCTTAACTGCGGGATCGCAGGTAATATAGGAAGAAGCTTTGCTATGTCGGTTGCAATGGACCATTATGATTTTTATGTGCTTGAAGTGAGTAGTTTTCAACTTGACGGATTATATGAGTTCAGACCTGATATTGCTATTCTTCTTAATATAACGCCCGACCATCTCGACAGGTATGATTATAACCTGCAAAAGTATGTTGACTCAAAATTTAAACTGACACAAAATCTTTCGGAAGAAGATTATTTTATTTATTGTTCTGATGATGAGATTACTATCCGGGAATTGGAAAGGATAGTTATGAAAGCCAAGCAACTGGGATTTTCAATAAAGAGCAAACAGCATCATGGTGCATATATTGAAGATGGCAATATTAACCTTCATACCAATAATGATATTTTTTCAATGGCACTTAATGACCTTGCCCTGCGGGGAAAACACAATATATATAATTCAATGGCCGCGGGTCTTGCCGGTAAAGTACTGGATATCAGGAAAGAAACTATCCGGCAAAGTTTGATGGATTTCAAAGGAGTGGAGCACAGGCTGGAAAGGTTTATTAAAGTTCACGGGATTGAGTTTATTAATGATTCAAAAGCCACTAATGTTAATTCAACATGGTATGCATTAGAGAGCATGACAGCACCCGTGGTATGGATAGCGGGTGGTGTTGATAAGGGAAATGATTATCAGGCATTGATGGATATCATAAAAGATAAAGTTAAAGCCCTGGTGTGTATAGGTAAAGATAACAGCAAACTGCACGAAACTTTTGACGGCATTATTCCTCATGTTATTGACGCCGGTTCAATGAAAGAAGCAGTTACAAAAGCATATAAACTGGGGGAAAAAGATGATGTTGTTCTGCTGTCACCCGCGTGTGCCAGTTTCGACCTGTTTGAAAACTATGAAGACCGGGGGCGGCAATTTAAAGAGTATGTACGTGAGCTATAAGATATGAATATATCTGTAAGAAAATATTTAAAGGGTGACGGGATCATCTGGGGAGTAGTGCTGATACTTTCAATTGCCTCGCTGCTGGCTGTTTATAGCTCTACCGGGAGTCTTGCATATAAATATCAGAGCGGCAATACCAGTTATTATATTTTAAAGCACGCCACTTTTTTATTTATCGGGCTGCTTCTGATATTTATTATTCATCTGATCCCTTATAAATATTTTTCACGATTATCACAATTGTTACTTGTTTCAGCAATTCCCTTATTGTTCATCACATTGTTTACAGGTACACGTGTTAATGAAGCAAGCCGGTGGCTTACTTTGCCCGGACTTGGATTTACATTTCAAACTTCTGACCTGGCAAAACTGGCACTGATAATGTACCTGGCCAGGGGTTTATCTATGAAGCAAAACAGGATCAATGATCTCAGAAATACTTTTCTGCCCCTGATCATACCTGTTATAGTTGTATGCGTGCTCATTATACCTGAAAATTTTTCAACAGCAGCTATATTATTTGGTACATCTGTCACATTGCTTTTTATTGGAAGAATAAGATTTAAATACCTTATTACATCATTTACCATAATAGTTCTTTTTTTTGTAATGTATATCGGCACTATGCTGCTGATCGAAAAAGAAGGCAGGGTTGAAACCTGGAAGAACCGTATTGAAAGTTATATAAGTAAGGACAGTGAAAGCAATTTTCAGGTTGAACAATCCAAGATCGCTATTTCAACCGGCGGATTCATAGGCAAAGGACCGGGTAACAGCGTGCAGCGTAATTTTCTTCCTCATCCGTATTCAGATTTTATATATGCCATAATCATTGAAGAGTACGGATTTGCAGGTGGTGTAGTGATCATGTTTCTTTACTTCTACCTGTTGTTCAGGGCAGGAGTGATAGTGCGTAAATCAAAACGTACATTCCCGGCTTTCCTGGTCATTGGCCTTACCATTTTGCTCGTGTTCCAGGCCATGGTCAATATGGCCGTGGCTGTTAACCTGGTTCCGGTAACAGGCCAGACCCTTCCGCTTGTAAGCATGGGAGGTTCGTCAATGTTATTTACATGCACATCATTGGGGATTATACTGAGTGTCAGCCGTACAATGAATGCTCAACAAGAAAAAACCAACAATGAAAAACAGGAATCATAAAATTGTTATAAGCGGCGGAGGGACCGGCGGACATGTTTTTCCGGCTATTTCAATTGCCAGGGAGTTGACAAAACGTTATCCCGGGGCTGATATCCTGTTTGTAGGTGCCAGGGATCGTATGGAGATGGAAAGGGTGCCGGCTGCCGGTTATCGTATAGTTGGATTACCGGTAAGAGGGTTTTACAGGACACTGATATTTAAGAATATTATCGTTCTGTTTCAATTAATCAAAAGCCTGAAGAAGGCTAAGGAGATACTAAAAGAATTTCAACCGGATATTGTTATCGGTGTCGGAGGATATGCCAGCGGACCGGTACTGTACAAAGCTGCTAAACGCGGTATTCCTGTGATAATACAAGAACAAAACTCGTATGCCGGTGTTACCAACCGCCTGCTTTCGAAAAAGGCAAATAAGATATGTGTGGCATACGATGGCATGGAGAAATATTTTCCACAGGGGAAAATAGTGCTGACAGGCAACCCGGTAAGGGATGAATTAATTGATGTTAGTAAATATGTTTCTGAAGCCGGAGAAGCTTTCAAAGTAAAGAAGGATCTTCCCGTACTTCTGATATTGGGTGGAAGCCTCGGGGCCGGGACTATAAACAGCAGTGTGCTGGAGAATATTAAACTGCTTAATAACTCAGATGTACAGGTTTTATGGCAGACAGGAAAAATTTATTTTAAAGAAGCTGAAACAGCCCTGAAAAATAATAAGAACAATAACATTCAGGTGTTTGATTTTATTGACAGAATGGAGCTGGCTTATTCAGTAGCAAGCCTTATAATTTCACGGGCGGGAGCATGCACTATCTCCGAATTATGCCTTGTTGGAAAGCCGGTAATTCTGGTCCCTTCGCCTAATGTTGCTGAAGATCACCAGACTAAGAATGCACTGGCCCTGGTAAAAAATAACGCGGCTGTTATGATACCCGACTCTGAAGCAAGGGATAATCTCATTCCCGAAGCATTGATGATTTTAAAGGACAATGATATGATGAACAGCCTGGGCCATAATTGCGCCGGGATGGCCATTCCTGATTCTGCAGCCAGAATTGTGAATGAAGCAGATCATTTATTGAAACAAATAACAAATAATAATTGAAAGAATTAATTATACATAGGGTATATTTTGCAGGAATTGGCGGTATCGGTATGAGTGCCCTGGCCAGGTATTTTTATTCATCAGGGAAATTAGTTGCAGGCTATGATAAAACCCCGGGCAGAATTACCGGATCTTTGGAGGAAGAAGGTATACATATTCACTATTCAGATGACATAAATTGCATACCTGAAGAATTTAAGGATCCGGAGGGAACCCTTGTCGTCTATACACCCGCGATACCCGGTGATCATAAGGAATTGAACTGGTTCGTGAAAAATGGTTTTGTTGTAATGAAGCGTGCTGCCCTGCTGGGCCGGCTTACTGCTGATAAGAAAGCGGTAACTGTTGCAGGGACTCACGGTAAAACAACGATATCTACTATGATAAGTCATATCCTTTATCATTCGCCGGTTGGTTGTACAGCTTTTTTGGGAGGTATCTCGAAAAATTTCCATTCCAACCTGGTGTTATCGTCATTATCGGAATATGTGGTCACTGAAGCTGATGAATATGACCGGTCATTTTTAAATCTTTACCCTTACATTTCAGTGATCACTGCAATGGATGAAGATCATCTTGATATTTACGGGGACAAGTCGGGGCTTACTGATTCATTTAACCGGTTTTTAAGCCAAACCAAACCCGGTGGAACCATAATATATAAGCACGGATTATCTGTTAACAGGCCTGAACATATTGGAGCGGCTTATACTTATTCATTGCATGGCCCTTCCGATTTTTATGCCTCATCAATAAGTACACGGGAGATGATGCATTGTTTTGATCTGGTGACCCCCGGGGGCCTGATTAAAGATCTTTGTTGCGGACTTCCGGGAATTATCAACGTGGAGAATGCAGTAGCAGCATCAGCAGTTGCTGTATTGCTTGGAGCAGCCGAGACAAGCCTGAGAACATCCTTAAATACATTTGCAGGGATTGAACGCAGGTTTGATCTTCAGCTGGTTTCGGAAAAGGTTATCTATATTGACGATTATGCTCATCATCCGGTTGAACTGGAAGCATTTATCGGATCGGTTCGTGAACTTTTCCCCGGGAAAAGGCTAACAGGCATCTTTCAGCCTCATTTATATTCGAGGACAAAAGATTTCGCACCTGGATTTGCAAGAAGCCTCAGCAAACTGGATGAATTGATTCTGCTGGATATTTATCCGGCGAGAGAAAAAGCTATTCCCGGGGTTAGTTCGGAGTTGATCTTTGATAAGCTAAAGATAGATAAAAAAATAATCTGCCGTAAGGAAGATTTGTTGAAGCAGCTTGATCTGATTGAACCTGAAGTATTATTAAGCATGGGAGCCGGTGATATTGACCGGTTTACACTCCCTATAAGAGAACTGTTAATAGAGAAGTATAAATTGCAGAATACAGTATGAGGAAAAGATACACATCCATATTAATTTGGCTGGCAGTGTCGGTATATCTGTTTGTAGCTTTGGGATTTGCCACTGACAGGTACAGTAATACTCTTTGCAATACGATCAATGTTACGGTACTTGACAGCGTTAATTACTGTTTTGTAAATCCTGAGGATATAGTCACTCTTTTACAGGAAAACAATCTCGATATTCTGGGGAAGCCGCTTAGCATGATAAATCTTAAAAATATTGAAGAGATAGTGCTCAGTGAAAGAGTGCTTGAAAATGCAGCTGTATACATAACCGCGGAAGGAGTGCTGAATGTTGATGTACGGCAAAGGAATCCAATGGTAAGAATAGAGAATTTGCACGGGCAGGATTATTTCCTGGATAATTCAGGTAACATTATCAATGTGTCAGGCCGTTTCAGTCCGCATGTTCTTATTGCCAATGGCAGTATATATGAACCCTTTGATATTGACACGGTCAGGAATATTTTTGATGCTGTAAGGAATTATCCGGCAAATGATGATGACATTTATTATGATCTTTTCGAGCTTGCAGGATTTATTACAAGTGATGAATTCTGGAATGCACAGATTGTACAGTTATACTGGAATGAAAAAGACGAGTTTGAATTAATACCAAGGGTCGGGTCACATATTATATTACTTGGAGATATAACTGACTATAAAACAAAGCTTGAAAATCTCAAGCTGCTTTACAGGGAAGGATTCAGCAGAATGGGATGGAACAATTATATTATTATTAATTTGAAATTCAGGAATCAAATTGTTTGCACTAAAATATAAGAATTATGAGGCAAAAAAATCAATATGTTGCGGCGGTCGACATCGGCACGACAAAAATTGTGACCATTGTCGGTCAGAAAAATGATCACGGGAAACTTGAAATCCTTGGGCTAAGCAAAACACCATCCAAGGGGGTGAAGCGCGGTGTCGTGCTGAATATCGAAGAAACGGTTAATGCTATTCAACATACGGTAGAAGAAGCACAGAAACAATCAGGCATTGTTTTTTCCGATGTTTTTGTAGGCATTGCCGGCCAGCATGTAAAAAGTGTCAGGAACAGGGGATACATAAACCGTGATTCCTATGACGCGGAAATTACACAACAGGATATTGATGCACTGATTGAAGATATGTATAAAATACCTATTGATGTGGGTGAAGAGATCATACATGTATTGCCCCAGAATTTTATAGTTGACAATGAAACAGGGGTAAAAAATCCTGTTGGTATGTCGGGCAAACGACTCGAAGCTAACTTTCATATCGTGATCGGGCAGATTGCATCGGCAAAAAATATAGGTAAGTGTATTAGCCGTGTAGGGATGAATGTTAATCAGCTTGTACTCGAACCGTTAGCCTCAGCGGACGCGGTACTTACCGATGATGAAAAAGAAGCAGGTGTGGCCCTGGTGGATATTGGCGGCGGGACAACAGACATTGCTGTATATTTTGATGATATTATACGTCATACGGCAGTTATTCCTTTTGGCGGCAATGTGGTTACCAGTGATATTAAAGAGGGGTGTTCCATTTTGGGCCGTCAGGCAGAAGCACTTAAAACCCAGTTTGGCTCAGCCCTGGGTGATCTTGCCAATGAGGACAAGGTAGTTACCATTCCGGGTATCAGTGGCCGGGATCCGAAGGAAATATCATTCAAAAGCCTGGCTTATATTATTCAATCGAGAATGGAAGAGATCATTGATTCAATATTGTTTCAGATTGAAAATTCGGATTGTATTGATAAATTAAGTGCAGGAATTGTATTTACAGGCGGTGGTGCACTGTTACGTCATTTGCCGCAGCTTGTAAAATTCAGAACAGGTATGGATGTAAGAATAGGATATCCTAATGAGCATCTGGCAAGCGGGACAATGGAAGATATTAACCACCCTATGTACGCGACAGGTGTCGGCCTCTTAATAAAGGGTTATCAGATACTTGAAAATCAGCAAAAGGAAGAAAGGAACCGGAATGAAGAAATTGATAATAAGAAGAAGCCGGCAGATCAAAAAGAAGAGAAATCAAAGAATAAAAGCGGAATAATAGACTCCTTGAAAAAAACAATTACAGATATATTTGAAGAGAATGATGCAAAGATGTAAAAGAATTTTTAAAGCCTTAAACTATGGAAGATTTAATGAACTTTGAAATACCGGTAAATCAATCATCCATTATTAAAGTGATAGGTGTCGGAGGTGGTGGTGGCAACGCGGTAAACCATATGTACCGCCAGGGGATTAAGGATGTGGATTTTATTGTTTGCAACACGGACTCACAGGCTCTCGTGAACAGCCCGGTTTCGGTAAAAATACAATTGGGAGCATCCCTTACCGAAGGTAGGGGGGCAGGGAACAAACCCGAGATAGGGCGGCAGGCTGCTATTGAGAATATTGATGATGTTACCGATGTGTTGAAGAAAAACACCAAGATGGTGTTTATTACTGCAGGAATGGGCGGAGGCACAGGAACAGGTGCTGCTCCTGTTATAGCCAAAGCAGCTAAGGAACTTGGAATATTGACTGTAGCAATTGTTACCATACCTTTCAGAAATGAGGGGCAAAGGCGTGTAAATCAGGCCATGGAAGGAATTGCCGAACTTGAAAAACATGTTGATTCATTGCTGGTGATAAATAACGAGAAGATACGTGAGATTTATGGTGATCTGCGTGTTTCCGAGGCTTTTTCCAGGGCAGATGATGTGTTGGCTATTGCAGCAAAGGGTATTGCCGAGATAATTACAGTTCATGGGTATATAAATGTTGATTTTGCTGATGTTGAAACCGTAATGACTGATAGTGGTGTTGCCATAATGGGTTCAGCCATGTCGGAAAGTGATGACAGGGCTATTGATGCGATAAGAGATGCTATAAATTCTCCATTGTTGAACGACAATGATATCAAAGGAGCCAGAAATATCCTGATCAATATTACATCCGGGTCGGAGGAGATCACTATGGATGAGATAGGTCAGATAACCGATTTTGTTCAGGACTGTGCAGGTGATGATGCTGATCTGATATGGGGCAACGGAACTGATGATAAGCTTGGTACAAAGCTCAATGTAACCATTATTGCCACGGGATTCAATACCAATAGCATACCTGAACTGTATGCCCGTAAGCGCCAACTGGATAAAATTCCTTTGCACGAAACCGGAAGTATTAAAAATAATGTTGAAGAAAGTCAGTTTGAAGTCAGGAACAAACCCGCATCAGATGATCCTGATGATTTCTATTCGCAAAGGACAATAGAATTTAATATCAGGGATGAATCAGGTAGGCATACATCAAATGATAACCGGCATATTGAAAACTCACCGATCGATAAAAGGAAAGCAGCAGACAGGGTCAGGAATATCAAACGAACCTATGAAAAATTGAAAGAGCTAAAATACAACGGGGCCGAGAACAGGAACAGTATAGACGATCTGGAAAAGGAACCGGCCTATGTAAGAAAGAAGATCAAGATCGATGACATCAAATATTCGGATGAGTCAAAAATCTCAAAATTTTCTCTTAGCGATGATGAGGAATTCAACTCCAGGTTAAGTGAGGATAATCCTTATTTGCACGATAACGTGGATTAGACCTTGTCTTAATAGAATTTAATTCTGTGATCCTCAATATCTGCTGATTCCCTGAGGACTTCGTAGGTTGAATAATTTGCAAGCGCTGCATATTCGCGTTCAATGAAATTCCGTTCAACCGTATAGTTTTGCTTTTCCTCAACTTCTTCAACAGATGTTACCGAAATGACGTATACACCGTTGGTTCCTGTAATAGCATCTGACAATACATCAGGTTCAATCGTGTGAGCTATACCGATGACTTTGGGTTCATTGCCTGCTCCGGGTATTGTCCGGGAATTAAAATTTATATTTGTCGCTGTCTTTACCTCAGCACCGAGAGCAGATGCCAGTTCGCCGATGGAATTGGCTTCTTTTTTCTGTTGATCGATTTTTTCAGTTATCTTTTCTGCTTTTTTCTGTTTTTTCACCTCCAGCTCAATTTCCAGTCGTTTATCTTCAAGCGGAATAACACCTTTTTCCCTGACTTTAGTTACTGCAGAAACAACATAATTATTTCCAAGCTTGAATACATCGGAAATATCATGTTCATCGGCATTGAATGTCCATTTAATAAGGTCCCTCGGAGATTCCAGTCCTGAAATAGTCTTGTCCATGGGCTTAAGATTATTTACTGTTTTTGATATAACGTCCTGCTTTTCAATTGAACCCTTAAATTTATCGTACGTGTTATTCAAACCGGCAAATTCACTTGCCTCCCTGTAATAACGCTGATCGGTCTCATCACTGGGGTCAACATTTCTTACAAGAATACCTGCCTGTACTTTTTTTACAGGTGATGACTGATCAAGAATTTCAACAACGTGTATACCATATTGGGTTCCGACTATTTTAATATCACCTTCATTACCGAAAAATACACTGTCACTTAATGATCTTACCATGTCACTTTCCTTAAACCAGCCAAGGTCACCACCATTTTGAGCTGTGCCGTCTGCTGAATTTGTTTTTGCAAGGGAAGCAAAATCAGCCCCGTTTTCCAGCATTTTTTTCAGGCTGTCAGCCAGTGCAAACATATTGTTCACATTATTCTGATTAACGGGAAGCAGAATATGACGCGCATGTACAGAATCAGGCAGATAGTTGATCTCAACAAGTTTGGCAAGCTTATATGCTTCGTTTTCGAAATAAGGGCCATAAATATCACCAACTTCGGCAGCGAACATAAAATCGTTAATTGTTTCCGGTAGCTCGCCAAATTTGTAGTTTGCAGGATTATAGGGTATATCAGAATTCAAATTGATAAACTGTACCGTTTTTTCAATTTCTTCAAAATCAGATCTGATTTCGTTTATCCATTTTTCGGCTGCCTCGTAATCTTTTTGGGAGGGGACCACTTCAAATGTCACGTAGGCAATGTCCCTGGATTCTTCTTGTTCATAAAGATGTTTATGGTCCTTGTAATATTTTTTGATCTCCCTGTAGCTTACTTCAACTTCTGAATCGGGAATGGTATTGAATGATTGCATTGTATAATTAAAATCTACCATTTGATAGATGTTTTTGTGCCTGTTTTTTGCTTCCAGAGTGGTGGCATATGCTCCCTGTCTGATCAGGTTCAGATACTTATTAGTCTTACGCTGCCTCACGATCTCATTTTCAATGAACCTGAGAATAATACTTTCATCTCCGTCCTCAACTTCTCTTGCACGGCGTAAAAATTCATACAGATAGGACCGGTTAATGACTCCTGTTTCCTGGTTGGCAAACATCTGTCGAATGATCTGATGAGGATTGTCACCTTGTATAAGGTCGAATAACTCTTCTCCCGAAATATCAACACCAAGTTTTTTTAATTCATTTTCCATTACCAGCTCATGTATCATATTCTCCCATGCCATTTCATGAATTTCATCCATTGTGGATGCATCCAGGTTATTCCTTTGCATACGTACTTTATAGAATTCTTCTATATTGTTTACTTTCTTTTGATATTCATTCAAAGGAATTGATTTACCGGCTACCTCGGCAATCTCGTATTGTGTATTTGTAAATAAGGAATTGCCGGAACTCAGCAAATCACCCAGAACGAAAGCCAGCAATGCCATACCTATGATTATGGACACCAATAATCCTGCACGGTTTCTAATTTTCTCTAAAGTTGCCATCTATGAAAAAATATTATTTGTTCTATTAATATTCTATGGTTAAAAAAATGAGCTACGAAGATAGTAATTAATACGTTTTTAATGAAGAATTTTTAACAAAGACAGAAATTTGTTTAATTGTTTAATCGTTTAATCGTTTAATCGGTTCATCAGTTCAACGATTCAA
>CAZBJH010000062.1:0-19401 GCA_964492185.1 uncultured Bacteroidales bacterium
AAGTGAGCTCAAGAACTTATTTTAAATTGAGCTCTTGAACACCTTTAAAAATTATTAACGTTGTGAAAACTTTTTAAATCCTCAAATACTTTAGTATACCGCGGTTTAAAATGCTCACGCGCCTTGATCTCGAACATTCTGAACAAACACTATGAATTTATTTGCAAACTCAAATTAATACAACATATCATACAATGTCTCGAAAAACAGTTATTTTCATAAACTTGCTCATTTTGGGCATTTCATTGCAGGCACAGGACATCAGGGTGAAACTGTTTCATTATTACCCGGTGACGGAAGCCGTATATTCGATCAGTGAAGGACAGTATAAATTTACAGCCGACGGTGAATTTTTTTCTGTTTTCAAAAAGGGTAATGTTTTTCATCTGACTGTTGAAAAAGGTCTGATCGCGGTAAGGGACAAACAAAAACTCATAGGTAAATTTGAAGAAGTAAGCTTCAATGCGATCAAAGAAGTTAGTTATGGTATGATACGGCCTGTGACACCTTCTCTTGACACCCGGCTATACGATGATGATATGGAAATCAGTGTAAAAAACAATCAACTACAGATCATTAATAAGGTAGATCTGGAAAAATACATTGCCGGTGTGATCGAGAGTGAGGGAGGCCCCAATGCCCCGGCAGAATACTATAAAGCCCAGGCAGTCCTGATAAGAACTTTCGCGATAAAAAATATGTTCAAACATGCCGGCGAGGGTTTTAACTTGTGCGACGGCGTTCACTGCCAGGCCTATAAAAGTAAAAGCCGGCTAAATGATTCTATTTATGAGGCCACACTGGCAACAGCAGGTGAAGTGCTTGCAGATACTGATTCCAACCTGATCATGGCAAGCTATCACGCCAACTGCGGAGGCCAGACAAACACCGCTGAAAACTACTGGCAAAAATCACTTCCTTATCTTGTTTCCGTGAATGATCCCTTTTGCAAAAACGGAAAACATGCTTACTGGGAAAAAACAATGCCCCTGAATAAATGGACAGAATACCTTATCAACCGGAGTGTTGACGTGTTTGAGATCAACAAGGTCGATAATTTTACCTTTTATCAGAAAAACAGGGCCAGGTATTATACAACAGGAAATATACGCGTACCCCTGCGTTCCATTCGCGAGGACTTTGACCTGAAGTCTACTTTTTTTTCAGTTGTTCAGAATGACAACAGCATAAAGATAAAAGGAAGAGGATACGGGCATGGTATAGGCTTGTGCCAGGAAGGCGCAATTGAAATGGCCCGCGTTGGTTATTGTTATATTGATATTCTTCATTTCTATTATAAAGATGTACATCTTACTGATTACAGAACACTGGATCTCAAAAATTATCATTAATGATGAAAGAACCGGATAATATGAAACCAGAAGACCCGGGCATACTATTTCCGGTTAGTATTTCCCGTCCGGATAAAAAAACTTCTCAGTCCACCTTCACCAGCCTCCCGGATGATGACAATTCATTAATAAAAACTTCAGGATCGCCTGTATAATATACATTACCGGAATTATATAAAGAAACATTCAAATTTTCAGTGGCGGTAACGTGAAAGTCACCTGTCGAATTATGCTTAACAGAAGTATTACGCCCGTACAGGCTGTCAGCCCTGATGACGGTCCCTTTATAGCCATGCAGATCAACATTGTCAGCCACTCCCCTGAAACGATATACACCGAAAGTATTATAATGAGTGTAAAAAAGGAAATTGTGGCAATCAACTTCAACGTCAGTTTCAGCCATCCGGGCTGTTGCAGCAATACAAAAATTTCCGGTCACCGGTTTAAGGGTTTTTACAAATGCAGGTTCATTGATATATATGGTTTTCAGTATTGTATAATGTATCACTACCCGTACACGCTTTTCTGACGGATGAAGAAAAGCACAACTATTGCCACTGCTCAGCAAAAGTACACTATCCTGCACACCGGGGGTCAACTTATCAATAACATTTTCACCTGCCTTTATCACGATCCGGTCAATTGTATCCTTTAATAAAAAAACATCAAATATATCATTGATCTCCATGATCATAAAAGGATCGACATAATATGACAATTCGGTTTCCTTTCCGTAATTCAGCGGGCAATAGCTATCCTCACATGAAGATAATACCATTAGCAGGGAAAAACCAATTGCTACTGTATTTACAATAATACTTTTTATATATGAACTCTTCATCCTCAATCAGTTACCATGTATAACCAACACCCCATTCAACAAAATCAGCAACAGCATGATGGGATTTCAGGCTTATATTCAATAAAATATTATCATTTATCCTGTAGCGTAATCCCACACGGTTATATACGGGTGTAATATAATAATACTGTTTGTACAAATAATATCCTGCCTGTATCAACATAGACAGGCGGTTATAATATATAGCGCCTCCGATATGCAAGCCTGCCCTGAACAGGTCGCCAGGCTTTGCCTCTTTATTATCATGTTCAGCCATTGCCTTACGAATGGAACTATTATAAAAAAAGTCCGCCCCGCCCCCGGCTGAAAATTTATGACTCAGAATCCGGTCGTAATGCAATGACAGACTTGATGCAAAATAATACCGGTCAGCAAGATCATCAAAGGTCTTACATCCGGCTGAATAAATAATGCTGTAACGGTTCTTCTTTGTGATTTCCGGCAATTCCGGCATTACAGGTTGCTGACCTGCATCATTTATTTTATAAGCCAGTCCCAGTGATGTCGTAACCAGATTTATCCCAAGGTTTGGCGACTTCAGCTTTCCGTTGGAATAATGCTGCATATTAAGATCCCCGCTTATCTCAAGTTTGTCCGTAAGCCGGTAAATTAACCCACCGCTAAAACGGACAAATACGTTCAGATTTGAACTGATAGCATTGTTCATAGGATTTTCCGCCGGTTCAAATGTTTTGTTAAGATATGACAAACCCAATGAGATCGCGTAGTTAACGGATAACCTGTCCCGTGCAATAAACGGTGCCTTAAAAAAGCCGTATAATGAATGTCCCGTACCATAAACCTTAGTATTTCCAAGTTGTGACCAGTTATAGCCAATGCCGTAACGGGGATATCTATAGAGCTGTTCCCAATATCCAGCTCCATTGGTGGCTCTTACAAGGCAAAGGTCAATTCCCCTGACAGCATCTGTGATACTATATTGTATCGATTTGTGATGGGGTGTAACCACTCCGTAATGCATCCTGCCTGCGACCATAAGACTTTTTAGCTCACGGTCACCGGCATATGCAGAACCAGGTATATGAGAAAAGCATATGAATAAAAATATAGAAATCCTGAATAATTTCACTATCTTTTGTAATTTACATTTAACCTGTTTAGCCTGTTTCCGAAATTCCATCAATATTACTAAAATTATGGAATTTCATACTCATATAAATTAATTAAACCTTACAAGTTAAACATTTTGACTACATAGGGTTTGCTGAAAAAGTCTGTAGCGCATCAGATACAAGGCGGCAAAGCGAAGCTGTATAAGAATACCGCGAGCTGCAGCCAACGCGGTAGATGATGTGCTACAGACTAACGAAATATTATCCTTAAATAAATGCAAAGGATTTTAGTAATATGAGTTAAAACCTTGCACATAACAAACAATTAGTTGCTGTATTGTACTGATTATTAATCCATTTCGTGTTTTTCAGCAGACCCTACATATCGAAAACTGAAGCATCAGCCCGGCAAAGTTAATATGCAGGTAAAAACAGTTATGAAATATAATAACCAGGAAGATTTCGGGTTAAAAAAATAATGTATTTTTGAACTTCATTACAAAAAAAACAGCCTATGTCGACATTGTATCTAAGGGAGATCAACAGTTTCTTCAGTTCACTAACCGGATATATTGTTATTCTTATTTTTCTTACGGTGAATGGATTATTTTTATGGGTATTCCCTGGTGAAATGAATGTTCTTGATAGTGGTTATGCTTCTCTGGATACACTGTTCATGATCGCTCCCTGGATATTCCTTTTTCTTATCCCTGCAATTACCATGCGTACTTTTTCAGATGAGAACAAGTCGGGAACCATGGAATTACTGTTTACAAGGCCACTGACCGATCTGCAAATAGTTTTGGGGAAATACCTTGCTGCCCTGACTCTTATTGCTATTGCCCTGATCCCCACATTGCTGTATTTTCTGTCGGTCTTCATACTGGGAAATCCGGCAGGTAATATCGATACCGGAGGTACCTGGGGATCATTTATCGGATTGTTTTTCCTGGCAGCAATATATGCCGGTATCGGGATTTTTTGTTCAGCCATAACTAACAACATGATCGTGTCCTTTCTTCTGGCAGTTGTTATTTCAGCTTTTATGTATATCGGCTTCGAACTGATCAGTTCATTCGTATATTCCAACAGAACAGGAACATTCATTCTTGATCTTGGTATTAATGAACATTATAAATCTATCAGCAGGGGTGTTATTGACAGTCGCGACATTATATATTACCTGGCTGTGATCACATTGTTCATCCTGGGAACAAGGACAAAACTCAGCAGCAGAAGATGGTAATAATTACCATGAACATAAAAATCAAAGCTTTACTATGAGCAGAAAAAAACAAAAACGAAAAGATATTACACAACTGGGGCTTTCAGCATTGATAGTGATCCTCATAATATATATTTCCCAAACGGCTTTTTTCCGGATCGATCTTACTGAAGAGAAACGTTACACCCTTGCCGGTCCCACTAAAGAAATACTCGGTGATCTTGAGGACATTGTTTTTATCAGGATATACCTTAAAGGTGACCTTAATATCCCTTTTGAGAACTTTCGAAAAAACATACAGGAAACCCTCGATGAGTTCCGGGTATACGCCGGGGAAAACCTGCAGTATGAATTTGTGAATCCCTTTGAAGAACTTACGCAACGCGAGCAAAATGAGAGGCTGACCGAATTATATGATAAAGGGCTTCAACCAACAAATATTCATTCACGCGACAAAGAAGGCGGCATTTCAGAAAAAATCATCATTCCCGGTGCACTGATCGTTTATAAAAACATTGAAGTTCCGGTCAACCTGCTTAAAAATAATCCCGGCTATTCTGCCGAGCAGAATATCAATAATTCTATCGAATCATTGGAATACGAATTCATAAGCGTGATAAACACTCTTTCCGGTGAAAAAACAGATAAAATTGCTTTTGTTGAAGGCCATGGTGAATTAAATGAAATGCAAACAGGAGATATTACAAGGGGCCTGGCCAATTTTTACCAGGTTGATCGTGGTCAGATAAACGGGAAACCCGGGATTCTGGACGAGTATAAAGCAGTTATCATTGCCCGGCCCACGGAAAAATTCAGCGAACAGGATAAATATGTTATAGATCAATACATAATGAGAGGTGGCAAGGTATTGTGGTTCATTGACCCTGTAAATGCCCATCCTGACAGCCTGGCACTGGGAACAACCGTTGCGTTGCCTTATCAATTGAATATAAGCGACCAGTTGTTTCGTTATGGTATAAGACTTAATGCCGATCTGTTGCAGGATATCAACTGCAGCGTGATCCCGGTAAATACGGCAATGCCGGGTAACCCCCCGAAGTTTGTACCCGCCCCGTGGCTTTATTACCCCCTGCTGGAGCCATCGGATAACCATCCGGTAACGAAAAATCTCAGCCGGGTTAAATCCGCCTTTGTCAGTTCGATAGATACTATTGAAGCACGTGGCAAAGTGAAGAAAACAGTGCTCCTCAGGACATCTGCTTCAACAAAAAAAGTAAGCCTGCCGGCAATGATAAGCCTGCAGGAAATACAAAACAGTCCCGATCCGGCAAGCTTTGACAATCCTTATCAATCTGCTGCTGTTCTGCTTGAAGGTATTTTTGATTCGAACTTCAGGAACAGGGATCCCGGACAATACATTGATGACGAGACCGTTGATTTTATGGAAAGCAGCTCTTTCAACCGTATGCTGGTTGTATCTGACGGTGATATTATCAGGAATGATGTTCAACAGACAGCTGAAGGTACCCGCATCTTTGAACTTGGATATGACCGTTTTACCCGGAGAAACTATGCAAATAAGGATTTCGTGGTAAATGCCGTTAATTACCTGACTGATCAACAGGGGATCATTCAGCTGCGTTCAAGAGAGTTCAGGCTGAGGTTGCTGGACAAGACAAAAATTATGAAACAACGCCTGACCTGGCAAATCATCAATGTTGCAGGACCTGCATTACTGATAATTATCATCGGGGTAATGTTTAATCTGTACCGGCAACGAAAATATGCAGCTAAACTGAAAAGTTGAGGTTTTACCCAATAACTCAGTAAAAGGATACACCACACCAATGAAGTATCTGTGAGTTGCGTGGTTTGGGAATTGTTAATAAAACAGAATATGCGAAAGCAGATATTATTAATTGTTATAGTTTTTCTGCTGCTGGCCTTTGCAATTTATATCAGCGTGCAAGACCGTAACAGCACACTTGTTTTATCAAGCGATAAGATCAGTATCCGGAAGCCGGAGATCATAAGCAGGATAAATATTATTCAAAATAATGACACCCTGGTATTGATCAAAAATAACCATGCATGGCTTGTTAACCACACTCATCCTGCACGTGAGAAAGCGATAAATGAGATATTAAAAGTATTTTCCCGGTTGGAATACAGTGCACCCGTTTCCAAAAAAGAGTCTGAACAGGCATTGGCAAAATTGAGTGAAGAAGGAAGGACATTTGAATTTTATAATTCAGAAAAACCAATAAAAAAATACAGGATAACCGGATCAGCAAACGGCAGGTTTATGCAGGCCGGCAACCACCCGGCACCATTTATATACAATATCCCGGGAAAACCCGATTATGACCTGTTCATATCCTTTCCGCCGGATATGAGCTTCTGGACAAAAAACATACTCATACACTATTCACCGGTTCAGATTGCATCAATAGACCTGATCTATCCGGAAAACATGGAAAACAGCATTTCTATCCTTAATCCTTCAGAAGGTGAACCGGCAGTTTATCCAGCAGGTTCTGATACTGCCCTTAAACATATTAATAAACAACGTATCCGGGATTATCTTTTCTTCTTTACAAATATTAAATATGAGCCGGTGAGAAATGAACAACTGAACAATGCTATTCGTACGGTAAACAACAATCCTCCGTTTTTTATCATGACAATAAAAGAACGATCGGGAAGGGAAAATCGGATTACAGGATATGAAAAATACATGATGGGCCAGGAAGATAAGAGGGACAGGGACCTGAACCGGTTCTGGGCAGTGACCGGCAAGTCTGAAAAACCTGTTATATTACGATATCTCGATATTGACCCTCTGCTTGTAACAAAAAATTATTTTCTAAAAAATTGAAATGATCCGGTGTGCTTGTTGGGTTTTTTTTTGTAATATTGATACCCTGTATTTACCCTGCATTATTCATAAAAATGAATAAGAATTATTTATTATGTTAAAGAACATTAGAATAACAAAATAGAACCGTGCAACTTATTTTTCATAGATTTTTATAAATATTACAGCATACAGCCTAAACGCTTTCTTTTATCATTAAAAAGTCTAACAAATAAAATCAATCATATATGAAATTTGTTGTTTCCAGCATTGACCTTTTGAATCACTTACAAAGTGTGAGCCGTGTGATCAGCTCAAAGAATACCCTTCCTATACTGGATAATTTCTTATTTACTCTCGGGGATAATCGTCTGGATATTACTGCTTCCGATCTCGAGTCCACATTAAATACATCAATGGAGCTTGAAAATACAACCGATTCAGGAAGTGTTGCCATTCCCGCACGATTGCTTACAGATACATTGAAGGAATTTCCCGACCAGCCCCTAACCTTTGATATTAATACTGACACCATGGGGGTCGTGATACATTCGGAAAACGGTCAGTTTACCATAGTAGGCCAAAACGGATCTGATTTCCCCCAGGTCCCTGCAATTAAAGAGGACCAAAAAAGCGGATTTCAGGTTGATGCAGAAATACTTGAAAGTGGTATCACAAACACAATATTTGCCACTGCTGATGACGAATTAAGGCCTGTTATGAACGGTATATTCATTGAACTAGCATCCGATGAACTTACTTTTGTTGCTTCGGATGCACATAAATTAGTGAAGTATAAACGTAGTGATGTATCTGTTGATACGGATGCTTCTTTTATATTGCCAAAGAAACCCGCGGGCCTGCTGAAAAACATACTTGCCAGGGAAAAGGGTCAGGTAGCTGTTGAGTTTGATGAAAAAAATGCCTTTTTCACTCTTCCTCACTACAAGTTGGTTTGCAGGCTTGTTGATGGAAACTACCCAAGCTATAATGCTGTGATCCCTACCGAAAACCCGAATAAGATGATCATTGACAGGCTTAATTTTTACAATACCCTGAAAAGAGTCTCGGTATTCTCGAACCAGGCCAGCAATCTTATTAAGTTGCAGCTCTCCGGCAATCAACTCACGGTATCAGCCCAGGATATCGATTTTTCTATCTCAGCCTATGAAAGACTTAGCTGTCAATACGAAGGTGATGAAATGGACATTGGCTTCAAATCGGTCTTCCTTATAGAAATCCTTGCTAATCTAGAATCTTCGGATGTTGTTTTAGAGTTGTCCGACCCATCAAGGGCAGGCATATTACTCCCCCTGGAAAATGAAAATGAGAAAGAGGATGTATTAATGTTGTTAATGCCAATGATGATAAACAATTAGTTACAATTCAGAATCTTTTAACCGTAATTGGCGGGTTCGTTATTAAGCACGGCTAAATACAATACATTAAAATGGATTTAAACCTGAAAAATCCCCTGGTTTTCTTTGATCTTGAAACAACAGGGATTAATGTAGCTTCCGACAGGATAGTCGAAATTTCTTATCTTAAAATTTTTCCTAACGGAGATGAGGAAGCAAAAACAATGAAGATCAATCCGACAATAGCCATACCTGAACATTCTACACAGATACACGGTATTACGGATGAGGATGTTAAGGATTCACCAGCATTTGCAGAGATCGCACAATCACTGGTAAATACATTTGAAGGATGTGACTTCGCGGGTTATAATTCGAATAAATTTGACGTCCCCCTACTGGCTGAAGAATTTCTGCGTGCAGGAGTAGATATGGAACTGAAAAAGCGAAAATTTATTGATGTACAGGTTATCTTTCACAAAAAGGAACAACGGACACTCAGCGCAGCTTATAAATTCTATTGTGATAAAATACTTACCGATGCACACAGTGCCGAAGCGGATACTTATGCTACATTTGAGATATTAAAAGCACAACTCGACAGGTATACTGACCTTGTAAATGATGTGGATGAATTATCAAAATTTTCAAGCCACAACCGGAATGTTGATTTTGCCGGCCGGATTGTTTATAATGACAAAGAGGAAGAGGTTTTTAATTTTGGAAAATATAAAGGTCAGAAGATAGTCGACGTGTTTCAAAAAGATCCTGCCTATTATAGCTGGATGATCAATAAAGATTTTCCGCTTTATACAAAAAAGGTGCTTACTTCTATTAAGCTGAGGGATGCTTTTAAAGGATAGGGAAAGGTTAACCGATAACCGGTATGATAACCTGCCGGTGTACGTAACGGGATAATATTTCAAGTTTATATCACAATGAAAATCATCTGCATAGGAAGGAACTACATTGATCATGCAAAAGAATTGAACAATCCTGTTCCTGATGAACCCATTTTTTTTATGAAGCCGGATTCATCAATTATCCTGAACAACCGCCCTTTCTTTCTCCCCGCATTTTCTCAGGAAGTTCATCATGAAGTTGAAATTGTAATTAAGATCAACAGACTGGGGAAAAGTATAGAAAACCAATTCGCTCACCGTTATTTTAAAGAAATTGGCCTGGGGATAGATTTTACTGCCCGCGATCTGCAACGCAGGGAGGCTGCAGAAGGCAAACCATGGGAGATCGCAAAGGCATTTGACGGATCCGCTCCCATAAGCCGCTTTAATACTGTTGATCATTATTCTGATATGACTGACATAAGCTTCAGGCTCGATATCAACGGAAAAACAGTTCAAAAAGGAAATACAAAGGATATGATCTTTTCTTCTGAAGATATCATATCATATGTATCACGTTTCATAACACTCAAAATAGGAGATCTGATCTTTACAGGCACACCGGCAGGTGTAGGGCCTGTGGCAATAAATGACCACCTGGAAGGATATATAGGTGACGAGAAAATGCTGGATTTTTATGTAAAATAGTATTCGGACATTGTATTACCTGAAACCAACTCGTTTAAAAAACGGGTAAAAAAAGATTTGGAAAATTTACTGTCTGAATATTTCCCGGCTTCCCTCGCTACCAATCCGGGATCCTTTTTATCTTTCAAAATCCTGCGCTCAATAATATTCATAACCGGTATTGCACCATGTTCTGTCTTTGCATAATGTTCATCAGCCTGTTCCTTTTTCAGCCTTATAAAAAAATCCCGGGTATAACGGGCTTTCTCCTCCTGATTCTTTTTCAATCTTTCCAATCCCCCGAATTTCTCATCAAAATGGTGAAAACGCGTATCCAGGTTACTGATAACCCTGTCCGGCAATTCAGCATGTGATATCCCGCGAAGAAGATAGATCTCCAAATACCGGAATACCCCAATCGCACCAAATGCATCCATATCATCACCTGCAGTTAATATTGAGTATATGCTGCTTTTACCCGGATTCACAGATTGCTTTCTTACATGCATTTTATCATCATGGTGCTCTATGGCTTCAAGCATTTCAGTATTTGACGCCATCATTCCCGGATATCTCTCTCTTAAAAAACGCTCGCACAAAACCCTGCTCATACGCCCGTGATTCTCACCAACAGTAACCGAGAGACCGATATCATGGAAAAAAACAGCAATCATCATTTGCCCCAGCCGGTGCTCAGAGAATTCATAACCCTGCAAATAAAGTTCGTATAATATTTCTTTCACATAAATCCAAACCCTGTGATGATGAGTCTGATCATGTGACGGAAGCCACTTACTGCTAAAGGCAGAATGGTTATATTCGTAAAGGATGTTAAGCCATTCTGTTTCGACCTTTCGAATCAATTTCTCCATAAGTTACCGTCAATCATTCAATAGTAGAGATTTTTAGAACATTCACAAGATCACTTTGCAACTCGGGAAGACTGCCCAGATGTACGATCACATCACCTTTCTGCACGATATTATGTTCTTTCAGTGTTTCCATGGATTGTTCAATAGCATCGTTCACAGATTTATATGATTCCAGGTAATAAGATTCAACCCCCCATACAAGGGATAATTTTCTGATAGTCTTTTTGCCTGATGTAAAAGCAAATATTTTTGTTCGCGGCCTGTTGCTTGATATATATGTAGCTGTCAGCCCCCCCGCGGTAAAGGTAACAATCGCTTTGGCACCGGTAACATCTGCCATTTTTGTTGCATGATAACTCACCATATCAGCAAGAAAGGAAGGTGATTCATATTCAGGTTGGTGATATTGCTTCCTGTCAAATTCAGTCTGTTCTGCAAAATCTATAATACTTTGCATAGCTTTGACGGCAGCTAAGGGATATGTGCCTACTGATGTTTCTGCGCTTAACATCAGTGTGTCAGCCCCGTCATAAACAGCATTGGCAACGTCACTCACCTCGGCCCTGGTAGGCCTGAAATTACTGATCATACTTTCCAGCATTTGTGTAGCAATTATGACAGGTTTTGATTGTTGTATACATTTCCTTACAATGCACTTCTGATGATAAGGCACTTCGTCAAAAGGGACTTCGACACCCAGATCTCCCCTTGCAATCATTATCGCATCGGTTTCCTTTATAATCGCATCAATATCCCTCAGTGCTTCAGGTTTTTCGATCTTTGCTACAATGCCTGCTTCCATACCTTCTTTTTCAATCATCTTTCTCAGATTATGAATATCAACAGCCTCCCTGACAAAAGACAGGCCTATCCAGTCAATATCCATACCGGCAAGAAACCCGATATCCTGAATATCCTTTTCTGTAAGACTGGGTAAAGAAATTTTGGTATTGGGCAGATTAACACCTTTACGGGACGACAATTTTCCACCATGAACCACCTCGGCTGTAACACGGTTTTTTCTGTTGGTTTCGATAACCCTTAAACTGATCTTTCCATCATCTATCAATATTTTATCATTGATATTAACATTAACGGGGAAATCAGAATAATTCAGGAAAAGACGATTTTCATCTCCTGTACACTCCTCGGTCACCATCTCAATAGTATTGCCCTGAAGCAGAACTATCAAATCATTCTTTACCTGCCCTATCCTGATCTTGGGCCCCTGCAAATCAACCAGAACAGCAATTTGCATATTAAGTTCATCATTCAGCTCATGGATTCGCCTTATTACCCGCGCATGCTCTTCGTGTGTCCCATGGGAAAAATTCAACCGGCATACGTCTATACCCTCTATGAACATTTCCCTTAACATATCTTTTGCAGAAGTTGCAGGCCCTATTGTTGCAATGATCTTAGTTCTTGATTTACTGACCGCGGAAATTGACATATTATATATTATTATGTTGCATAAAGATAATTTAAAATGATGTAAATGATCTGCAAATTGAAGTCATTAATTTTGTCACTACTTTGAAAATGCTGACCTTTATGAATTCTTTTGGGGAATTAGATGAAAGACTTAACTAGCGGTAACGAACGAAAGCTAATCCTGAATTTTGCCACCCCCATGTTACTGGGAAATATTTTTCAGCAGCTGTATAATATTGTAGACAGCATCATAGTAGGCAATTTTATCGGGAAAGAGGCGCTGGCAGCTGTAGGAGCATCATTCCCAATTATTTTTGCTCTTATATCATTTATTATAGGAATAGCTTCAGGGGGAACCATTGTAATAGCGCAGTATTTTGGTGCACGTGATTATGACATGGTACGAAAGGCAGTCGGGACAATTTATATATTTATTTTTGTTTCTTCCCTTTTACTTACAATTATAGGCATTACATTCAGTGATGAAATTTTTCAGATAATCAGGCTTCCCGCGGCTGTTGTTCCTGAAGCAAAGATCTATCTTAACACTTTTCTGCTTGGTCTGGTGATATTTTTCGGATTTAACGCGACAAGTGCAATACTGAGAGGATTGGGAGATTCAAAAACACCTTTGTATTTCCTGATAATCGCCACCATTTTTAACGTACTGTTCGACCTGTTATTTATTGTTGTCTTTAAATGGGGTATTCGCGGCGCCGCCCTGGCAACTGTTATTTCGCAGGGAGGAGCCTTTATAACTGCAATAATCTATCTGAATAAAACACATAAAATAGTAAAATTCAATCTTGGCACCTTCGTCTTTAATAAGACTATTTTCCTGCAGAGTTTTCGCATCGGTCTCCCCACGGGCTTTCAGCAAACATTTGTTGCACTGGGAATGATGGCGCTGTTCAGAATTGTAAATCAATTCGGCACCAACGTGGTAGCTGCATATTCGGTAGCCGGAAGAATTGATCATCTTGCCACTCTTCCCGCCATGAATTTTGGACAGGCCTTGTCCACATTTGTCGGGCAAAATCTCGGTGCAAAAAAAATGGACAGAATAAAAGCCGGTATGGTGGCAACCCTGAAGATGTCTGCATTAGTCAGTATAATTGCCAGTGCTTTTATCATCCTGTTCAGGTATCAGTTGATGGGATTGTTTACAAATGACAAAATGGTTATTGAGATTGGTGTTCAGTACCTGATCATTGTAGGTTCATTTTATATCATATTCAGTACCATGTTCGCGTTTAACGGTGTATTGCGTGGTGCAGGGGCTACACTGGTGCCAATGTTCATAACACTTATATCCCTGTGGGTAATCAGAGTGCCTGCAGCAGCATTATTATCAGGCAGAATGCTTAACACTTTTCAACAATGGGGTATGTCCCCCGAACTTCACCCCATATTCAGCGGCAGTATGGCCGAAACAGGAATATGGTGGGCCGTCCCGCTTGGCTGGTTTCTCGGCCTGATACTTTCCTTCCTGTACTTCCTTTCCGGCAAATGGAAGAAAAAAGGAGTGGTAAGGGAAAAGTGAAATTGTATATGGTAAATGTTTCAATAAACGTTGTGTGATGAATGCAAAATTCTTTCTTGTAATAATATAATCTTATATTTGCCCAATATATAAAAAAAGGCTCATGATCAAATCAATGACAGGTTATGGAAGAGGTATTTGCAAACTGAGCGATAAGACAATTACTACTGAGATCAAATCATTGAACAGCAAGCAAACTGATATCTATACCCGGATGCCAAATATTTACAAAGAAAAGGACCTTGACATCAGGAATGAAATATCAGCCAAACTTCAAAGAGGCAAGATCGAATGTATCATCAGTATTGAATATGAAAAGGAAGACCAGGCAGCCAGGATCAATACTGAAGTAGTGAAGGCATATTTTGATCAGCTCAAAGAAATAAGTACCCGGCTTGACTTACCCGTGAATGAATCACTTTTACCGTCTATTCTGCGCCTGCCCGAATCATTTTCCACGGAAAAAGATGAATTTAATGAAGAAGAATGGCAGGAAATACTGGATCAGATTAAATCTGTTTTGGATGAAGTTAATGATTTCAGGAGCCAGGAGGGTAATGCACTGGAAAAGGACATACGTTCAAGAATAAAGAATATTGAAACCTGCCTCATTGAAATTCAGCCTTATGAACAAACACGTATTGAGAACATACGTAAAAAAATAAATGACAGCATCCTTGAGCTTAAAAATTCAGAAAACATTGATCAAAACCGTTTTGAACAGGAATTGATATATTATCTTGAACGTTTGGATATTACCGAAGAGAAAGTCCGTCTGGATAACCATTGTAAATATTTCCTTGAAGTTATGGATGAACCCGGACCGGTAGGAAAAAAACTTGCTTTTGTATCACAGGAGATCGGAAGAGAGATAAATACCATTGGTTCAAAAGCCAATAATTCAGATATACAACATTTGGTGATAAAAATGAAGGATGAACTGGAAAAAATAAAAGAACAGGTAATGAACATATTATAAATAAAAAAATGGCAGGAAAAGTTATAATTATATCGGGGCCCTCAGCAGCAGGCAAAACATCAATAGTAAATCATCTCAAAAGCATTGATGATTTTCAATTGGTGTTTTCCATCTCGGCTACAAGCCGGCCAAAACGCGAAGGTGAAGAGGATGGCAGGGATTATTATTTTATGAGCATTGATAAATTCAGGAACAGGATTGAAGAAAACGAATTTATAGAATGGGAAGAAGTTTATAAGAACAACTATTACGGTACACTGAAAATGGAGATCAACAGGATAAGGGGTAATCATAAAAATGTGTTGTTTGATGTTGATGTTGCCGGTGCAATGAGCCTGAAGCGCCACTTTAAAACAGATGCACTTGCGTTGTTTATCCAACCACCATCAACTGAGGAACTAAAAAACAGGTTGTATAGCAGGGGGCTTGATAAAGAGGAGGATATCTCAAAACGTCTGCGAAAGGCAAAATACGAACTGACTTATGCCCGAAAGTTTGATAAAGCGATTGACAATGAAAATCTCAACACAGCAAAACAGGAAGCTGAAAATGCTGTCAGGGAATTTTTAAATTAATAAGTATTGCAAATAAAATGAAGGTAGGCTTATTTTTCGGATCATTCAATCCTGTACATATCGGTCACTTAGTAATTGCCAATTATATGGTTGAATTCACTGATATTGAGCAGCTTTGGTTTGTTATCAGCCCGCAAAATCCCTTAAAGAAGAAAAAGACACTACTGTCTGACTTTGACCGGTATGACCTGCTTGAAAAAGCAATCGGCAAACAGGACAAATACCGGATAAGCGATGTGGAGTTCAATATGCCAAAACCTTCTTTTACCATAGATACACTAACCTATCTTAAAGAACGTCATCCAAATAATGAATTTATTCTGATCATGGGATCAGACAGTCTTGTGAATTTTCACAAATGGAAAAACTACAGGGAGATAATTTCATCTTATCAGCGTTATGTTTATCCCAGACCCGGAACAGATAAACGTTTTTGTGAGCAGGCAGAAAACATAAAAACGGTTGATGCCCCCCTTATGGAGATATCATCCAGCTTTATAAGGAAAACCATTAAAGAGGAAAAAGATCTGTATTATTTCCTTCCCGAAAAAGTATACCAGTATATTGAAAAAATGGGATTTTATAAATAAAATAAGCCGGCGTTCCGCGAAGCCCACCTATTTTTAAAACCATACAGAGTTTTGCAGTAGCGGGATCCGTCTCAGAAAAATCGCGTAGATTTCAAGGAAGGTTTTCGTTGCAGGGGCCCCATAGGAACCCTGTCCGAGCGACGACGAGGGAGGAGTGAGTTTGGGTTCCGCGGGGAGAAAACCTTTAGTAGTAAATCAAGCGATTTTTATGGAACGGTGACTTTTTTGCTAACTTTTTGTGTGGAAGATAAAAAGTAGGTCGAACTGCCTCGCGGGCAGTTCGAAACCCCGGCCCCCGGGATGGCACATTAAAACAATATTGTTTAAGTAGTCAACTCCTTAACATCTACCTTTCTTACAATCTCCATACCCCGCTTAAGAGCTTCCATATTCTTAGGGAGCAAATGATGGTGGCGTTCAGGAAGAGATTTTTTCAGCCCGCTTTCCACATTTTCCAAATTTACAATATGCTTAATTTTAAGGTATCCCCCCAGTACAATCATGTTGAAAATACGCGTGGAAGCCATCCGTGTAGCTTCAGCTGCCGCCTCGATCTGGTAAATATCAATATCGGTTCGCGATGGATGACTGCTTATTCCATTGGTGTCATATAACAATAATCCGCCGGGTTTTACCTTTTCTTCAAACTTATCCATCGATTGCTGATTCAGGATAATCGCGGTATCATAGCTGTTCAGGATAGGTGAACTGATCCTGTTATCACTAAGGATAACAGTCACATTTGCAGTTCCTCCACGCATCTCAGGGCCGTAAGAAGGCATCCAGCTTACTTCCATATCCTGCATTATTCCGGAATAAGCCAGGATCTTTCCCATTGAAAGCACTCCCTGGCCACCAAAACCTGCTATAATTATTTCTTCATTCATAATAATAAAATTTTAAATATTACCGGTCATCTTGCCATCTCTCATTGTCAGATAATCACATTTCTCTTACTTCTGAACCAATTCCCCATCTACCTTGATATCCCCCAGGGAGTAAAAAGGAAACATATTCTCTTCCATCCATTTATTGGAATCAACCGGTTTCATTTTCCATCCCGAATTACAATTTGACACTACCTCGATAAATGAAAGCCCTTTCTTCAGCTTTTGGGATTCAAATGCCTTGCGAATGGCTTTTTTCGTTCTGCGAACATTAACAGCCTTATGAACTGCCTGACGGGTGACAAACCATGTTCCCGGCAACTGTGCAACAAGTTCCGTCATCATTAAAGGATTACCCATTAGTTCCACTTCTCTTCCAAAGGGAGTAGTCGAAGTCTGCATACCCTTAAGCGTGGTTGGTGCCATTTGTCCGCCGGTCATACCATAAATTCCATTATTGATAAAAATGATTGTTATGTTTTCTCCCCGGTTGCACGCGTGAATAGTCTCTGCTGTACCTATTGCCGCAAGATCACCATCGCCCTGGTATGTAAACACATACTTATCAGGCCAGCATCGTTTAATACCTGTGGCCACAGCAGGTGCCCTGCCATGCGCTGCCTCGGCCATATCAATATCCATAAAATCATATGCAAAAACCGAACAGCCAACCGGCGATATACCAATGACATCCTGCCTGATATCCATTTCTTCGATAACCTCCATTATCATGCGATGTACCACCCCGTGCCCGCATCCCGGACAATAGGTAAGTACCTTATCTGTAAGCAATTTGGTTTTGCTGTATACCAGATTTTCTTCCTTGATAATATCTTTAGCTTCCATATTTTAGCTTTCAATTATTTTTTCTTTCAATGCATTTACCAATTCGTCCGGTGAAGGTAACATACCTCCCATTCGCCCGTGGAATGCTACTTTTATCTTTCCGTTAACTGCCAAACGTACATCCTCCACCATCTGACCGGTATTCAATTCAACAGTAAGCATTCCCTTTGCCTGGCCGGCACGTTCACTAATGACCCCGGTCGGGAACGGAAACAGGGTAATGGGCCTGATCAAACCGGCCTTTATTCCCTCACCCCGTGCAATACTTACAGCTTTCTGGCATATCCTGGCACTGGATCCGAAAGCAACAAAAAAATATTCAGCATCTTCACATTCAATCTCCTCATAGCGTACTTCCTCTTTCTGCATACGCCTGTATTTCTCCAACAAAACCAGATTATGCCTTTCCATATCAGCAGGATCAAGATCCAGGGAAGTGATAACATTCTTTTTCCTGTCCGGAGGTGTTCCTGTTATCACCCAACTTTGATCAAATTCTTTTGCCCGGGGCTGAGCATCGAATAATTCCACTTTCTCCATCATCTGTCCTATCATCCCGTCAGACAAGATCATAGTCGGATTCCTGTATTTAAAAGCCAGTTCGAAACCGAGCCTGACAAAGTCGGCCATTTCCTGAACAGAGGCAGGTGCCAGTACCAGCAGATGATAATCACCGTGTCCTCCCCCTTTTGTAGCCTGAAAATAATCAGCCTGTGACGGCTGAATAGTTCCCAAACCAGGTCCGCCACGTACTACATTGACTATAAGACATGGTAATTCAGCTCCTGCAATATATGAAATTCCTTCCTGTTTAAGGCTTATCCCCGGACTTGAAGAAGATGTCATTACTTTTTTTCCTGTACCCGCGGCACCATAAACCATATTTATCGCGGCAATTTCACTCTCAGCCTGCAAAAAAACCATTCCTGTGCGTTTATGCGTTTGCTCGGCTGCCAGGTATTCCATGATCTCTGATTGCGGGGTGATCGGGTATCCGAAATAAGCATCACAGCCTGCCCGGATAGCTGCTTCGGCAATGGCTTCATTACCTTTCATTAATCTTAATTCTCCCATGTGAAAAAAATTAATTTGTTATTAAACAAGTACTTTGGTGCGATAAACCGAAATTACCCCATCAGGACAAACCAAAGCACAATTTACACATCCGGTGCAATTTTCAGGATTCTCCATGTAGGCATAATGATATCCCTTGATATTTACATCAGCAGACATACTGATCACGTTCAGGGGACAGGCTTCAACACACAATTCGCATCCTTTACACCTGTCTACATCCACTACTATAGCACCTTTAAGCTTTGCCATTTGTTGTCCTCCCTTTAAGTAAAACATAACTCCCACCTTCTATAAGTGAGAGACAAAATATCTAATACCCGACTAAGTAGTGTCTGTCCATAAAGTCCCATTTGCCGCGTTACGCTTGTCCGAAAATTGCTC
>CAZBJH010000063.1:0-19342 GCA_964492185.1 uncultured Bacteroidales bacterium
TGATTTATCTAAAATATCGTTTACATGTATCGACTCAAAACCCAGAGAAATCATGAAGTTAGTTAATTTATAGGAAATATGGACATCGCGAAGAAATCTCATTAGGCAACATCCTTAATTGTATGACCAGACAAATATAGCTTTGCAAAATTTAAACTTGCTAAAATATCCTCTTTTTCTAATTCCTTATGATCATCAAGTATTTGTTCAATGGTCATACCAGAACCTAACATATCAATTATTACCTCAACTGGCCATCTCATGCCTCTAATACAAGGTTTTCCATGACAAATTTCAGGATCAATTGTTATTCTATTTATTAACTTGTCCATGTCACTAATTTAAATCAAAATTAATAATAATTATAGTCGGATATCATAGAAATCCTGTTAGATTTAATGATAGATTTTTATCATTGGTTTTTGGTATCAAGCCCGAAAGACCTTTATATGCCAAATGGGATTTATATTTTAGAACCAAAGTGGGATATAAGATAAGTTTTACCCCTATACAAAATCATGTTTATCTAGGTAATCGATATCAAGATCTAATATTTGGATTAACTTTATTTAAGAAAATAACACCCAAAAGCAATTAATATATTTCTTGCATCGGTTATCTTACCGGACTATTATATAGAATAGGATTTTTTATATTCTTTTCTGCAGATTGTAATTTCGAATTTTCCGTCAGGCAGTTCGATTTGCTTTTTATCACCGATATAACCTAATCCGTAATAACATAATCGGACAAGGTTATACATAAGATGTTGCATTAACTGATGCCGGAATTTATAATAAACTAAAGAAAAAATGAAAAAAGTAGAAAATTATTTGTAAGTTAGTAAATATTAACTAACTTTGTTGCAGATAATAATTTAATACATGAGAACTATGCAGACAGAAAGGCAACAGGAAATAATCCAGGTTGCGCTGGAATTGATCAATGAAAAGGGGATACAGGGACTGACTATAAAAAATATTTCAAAAAAAATAGGCATTTCCGAACCTGCTATATACCGGCATTTCGAGAGTAAAATCCATATTCTGACATCAATTCTTGATTTACTTAAGGAAAACAACAGCCGGTTTTTTGATAATGAGTTGAAATATGAAGGATTGGCAATGGAAAAGATTGAACATGTTTTCATGAATCATTTTAAAACTTTTATTAACATGCCGGCTATGACTTCGGTCGTTTTCTCGGAAGAGATCTTTCGTAACGAAGCCCTGTTAACAAAGAAAATTTCAGAAGTTATTGAACATAATAATCAAGCATTGATTTCTATAATATTTGAAGGACAGAAGAAAAATGAGTTCCGGACTGATATAGATGCAGATAAGCTTGCTGTAATGATAATGGGTACTTTACGCATTTTTATCAGGAAATGGCAATTTTCTGAATTTTCTTTTGATTTGATGAAAGAAGGAAAGGTGATAATACAAATGATTAAACTTTTAATTACGAAACAATGAAGATAGTAACCTGGAAAAACGAACAAATTGTCGAAACACCATACAAAGTGGATGTTCGCAAACTATACGATCATGAAAATGCCCAGGTAATGCATATTGGCTTAAAAGCCGGTGAAGGCCTGAGACCTCATATCACACCTGTAAATGTATTTTTCTTTATTCTTGAAGGAAATGCAGATGTAGGGGTGGGTGAGGAGACAGTTTCCGTTGAAGCCGGCAATTTGGTAGAGAGTCCTGGAAACATTGTACATTGTTTATCTAACAGTTCTGATTCCCTGGCCCGGATAATGGTAGTGAAATCGCCAAGGCCAGCAACGCAATCCAAACTCTTGTAACAGCAACATGATAATATATGAGTAAATAATTAAATAAAATAAGTTAGTTAATATTAACAAACAATAGTATATGAAAATCACAGATAAAAGGCTAAAAGCAACAGCATGGCTGATAATTGCAATAGTGTTGGCAGGAACCGCATATTTTATATATGCCATGAAGCAAAATGCCAGGATGGAAACCAACCTGGACGAGTATATGCCAAAAGAACATCCGGCATTTGTATACAGCGATAAGGCCGAAGAGTGGTTTAATATCAAAGATGGCATTTTGATTGCCATAGAAAACAAAAACGGGATATACAACACCCAAACCCTGCAAAAAATCAAAGATATTACCAAACAATTGCAGGATATGGATGAATTTGAAGACAATGATCTTAATTCACTTTATGCTGCTGACAATATCACCGGTTCGGAATATGGAATGGAGGTGGAGTCATTTTATAAAAAAGTTCCCGGGTCAAAGGAAAAGCTTAATGAAATACGTGACAATGTCCGGGCAAACGATATGATATACGGACGTATGGTTTCCGAAGACGAGACCGTTGCCCTGGTGGTTGCGGGAATGAGCGATAATATTTTTACCGGGGCTTTCTACAACGAAATTTTAGATTTTGCAAAATCTTTCGAGGATGAACAGGATAAAATATACGTGGCAGGCCGTCCTGTTGTTGAAGGAAACCTGGCATTACTCGGACCTGCCGATATGAAACGCATGGTTCCGGTTGTTTTAGCAGTTATAGCTATTGTTTTGTTTTTGCTTTTACGAAGTATACGGGCAACTACTGCTACCTTGTTTAGTGTTTTTGTCAGCTCCGTTTGGGCTTTTGGTTTGATGGCTGCTCTCGGAGTTCCCATATATTCGGTTTCAACAATGATTCCTGTTATGCTCATTGCCATTGGTGTGGCATATGGAATATATTTCTATAACCACCTAAACCAGTTTTATCAAAAAAGTCCCGATGCCGGACGAAGAGAAGCTGTAATGCACACAATAAATATTTTATGGAGGCCTCTGTCTATGGCTGCCTTTACAACCATGATAGGTTTCATTTCCCTTCTCACTTCGCAGGTGTATCCGATAAAATATTTTGGGATTTTTACGGCATTCGGGATTTTTACGGCCTTTGTCCTGGCGCTCATCTTCCTGCCGGCAGCAGTCCTGTTGGCTGGCTACCGGCCCAAAAACAGGAAGCAAAGCCAAAAACCGGGAATCAATAATAAACTAAACCGTTTTACTGATAATTTACTGAAGCGGAAGAAAACCGTTTACATTGTAGTAGCTGTAATTATTCTGGTTTCTGTTTTCGGGATCCGGAAAGTGTGGATTAATTCCAGTTTTCTTGATAAGTTTGAAAAAGACAGCGATATTGTCCTGACTGATAACTTTGTAAACAGTCATTTTGGAGGCACTTCCACTTTAAACGTTATCCTGGAAACGGAAGATGAAGAAGCTTTTAAACAACCGGCGAACCTTCGTCTTATTGATGAAATGCAGAATGAAACAGAGGGTTTGGTTAAAGCAGGCAATTCATTCTCGCTTGCCGATTATCTGAAACGTATGAATAAGGTTATGAATGCCGATAAGGATGAGTTTTATACTATTCCGGGAAACAGTAACCTTGTGGCACAATACCTGCTGCTTTACGAGATGTCGGGCGACCCGGAAAATCTCACAAAAGTTACCAATTATGATTACAACCGCACTAATGTGACCTTTCAGCTTAAAGGTGATGATTCCAAAACTATTAAGGAGGCACTTTCTGTTATAAATTCATATACCGGCAGGTTCGCGGCGCAAAACATTGAAATAAATTATGCAGGTTCGGGTTACAAAGCTTTGGTATTTACCGATTTGATACTCGAAGGACAGATCATGAGCCTTATTTTGTCGCTTGGCCTGGTGCTAATCCTGCTTAGCCTGATGTTCCGAAGTATAAAAGCCGGACTTATCGGTTCTGTTCCCATTATTATTACGGCACTTATAAGCTTTGGCGTTATGGGCCTGTTAAATATTCCTCTTAGTACAACTACGGCATTATTATCGAGCATTGCCATAGGAATTGGAATTGATTATGCCATACACTTTATCCAGCATTACCGGATGAACCTGGCTAAAAATCCGGTTGCATTGCAGGCGCTCCATGCTACTATGGGACAAACAGGTAAAGCAATTCTATTTAACGCCATTGTAGTAATAGCAGGATTCATGGTATTGCTGTTTTCGGTATTCCCGCCAAACCGAACACTGGGGGCTTTGGTGTCTATGAACATGTTTACCAGCTTGTTGGGAACACTTTCAATCATGATGATTTTGCTCTTTACAACTAAGGTTTTTATCAGGACAAACAATAAAAATTCAGAAGTTTAAAAAATAAAATTGTATAACATTAATTAAATTATATACATATGAAACCCTCATCCTTAAGGAATTAAATTTAATTAGTACAAAAACAACCGAGCAAAGCGAGCGCATCGAACTCATGAACACAATTAAAATGAATAAAGGGGTGAATATAAGGACATGAATATTTACTAAGAACTTATTATGTAGGGATGAGGGTTCGCCGAACACCTTAAAAATATAATAATTTGGTGAGGCAACAACCGATCCCGCTTAAGCGGGAGAGCTCGTGAACACCATTTAAAATAAACAACAGGTGAACAAATACCACCAACTTTGATTAAACGAAATAACAAATTAATTACTAATAACTTAACTAAAACATATTCGAATGAGAAACATAGGTTTAATAGTAAGTACAGCCGTTCTGTTAATTTCTTTCGGAACGCAAAAGGGTACAGCTCAATTAAGTGGTGCACAGATCATGCAAAAAGTGTATGACCTGCCTTCAGGCGATGATACACAAGGTGAGCTAACCATGACGCTGATAAACAAACAGGGTGAACAAAGGGTACGCAAATTGAAACAATACATAAAAGATGAGGGAGAAACAGAAAAGAAGATTATGTTTTTTATTTCGCCTGCCGATGTAAAAGGCACGTCGTTTATGAACTGGAGCTACACCTCAGCCAAAGACGATGACCAATGGATCTATCTTCCTGCCCTCAAACGTACAAAACGTATAAGCAGCGGTAGTAAAAGCGATTATTTCATGGGGTCTGATTTTACCTATGATGATCTGGGCGACCGCCACCCTGATGAGGATAACCATAAGCTGTTGCGTGAAGAATCTGTGAACGGAAAAGCATGTTATGTGGTTGAAAGCACTCCAAAAGATGAGGATTATATGTATTCAAAGACCATCACCTGGGTTATGAAAGACAATTTCATAGGGCTTAAACGTGAGTTCTATGATGAGGATGGTGATTTACTGAAAACCCTCACTATTCACGATTACGAAAAGATTGACGGTTACTGGACAATTTTAAAAACCGGGATGAAAAATGTTCAGAAAAACCACAAGACCGTGATGGAATTTGCTGATGTTAAGAAAAACCAGGGCATACCCGCTTCAAAGTTTACAGAACGGAGCATGACCATGGGTTGATAGGAAAAACCTGCCCGGCAGTGTAACAAACCGGGCAGCTTCTTTTAAATTTTAAATTTTAAATTTTTTAAATGAAATTATTATGAAAATAAAAATTTTTGCCGGGCTGTTGCTATTGTTTGCAACAGGCCTTGTATATACACAGGAAAGTATTTCAATTAACGGTTATGTGAGAAATTATACCGGAGTATTGATTGAAGAACCCAATAATTTTTCAATAATTCAAAACACCCTGGATCTGAATTTTGAAAAGCGGTCGGCTAAAACAGCATTTAAAGTAAACCCATATCTATACCATTATACTGATAACAAACTGGAACCGGGCTTACGAGAGGCATATATGGATATGTATTTTAAAAATTTCGATATCCGTGTTGGTAAACAACAAATTATATGGGGTAAAGCCGAGGGGGTATTTATTACCGATATTGTTTCGCCCAAAGACCTGCGTGAATTTCTGTTACCTGATTTTGATGAAATCCGCATAGGCATAACCTCTTTTAAGCTGAATTACTACAAGGGCAGCCATACCTTTGAAGCGGTTTGGGCACCTGTTTTCACACCCACACAAGTGCCCGAAAGCAGTTCGATATGGTCGCCAAAGATGGATTTTCCTGTTATCCCTGAATGGGACAATTCCACTTCGGAGATTAAACCAGGCCTTGAGAACAGCGAGATCTTTGTTCGTTATTCACTCATGGCTTCCGCGTTTGACTTTGAATTGGTTGGCGGATATTTCTATTATGATGACCCGGCGCTGCACCTTACAAAACAAATTGATCCGGCTGATATGCAGATTACAGGCTTAACAGCACGCCCCGAATATCACAGGGTTACAATGGGGGGCGGCAGTTTCAGCCTGCCTTTGGGTGACTTTGTTCTGCGGGGTGAAGGGGCATACTATACCGGCAGGCATTTCCAAACTGCCAATCCTGCAATACCTGATGCTACCACTGAAAAAAATAATCTGCATTATATGGCGGGGTTGGATTATACATTGGGCGGTGTCAAGCTTAGTGCCCAGTTCATTCAGGAATATATTCTTGATTATGAAGAAGGTATTAATTATGACGAAATGGAAAACACAATGACCATTCTTGCAAAAAAAGACTTCTTCAGGGAAAAATTATGGATCGAGTTGTTTTCGTATATAGGTTTAAATAATGAAGATGCCCTGGTTAGGCCAGGAATAATTTATGATTTTGCTGATGGTTTTGAGATAAAGGGCGGTGCCAATATTTTTGTCGGAGAAAGCGGACGTTTTGGCCAATACGATGCAAACGACATGGTTTATATGAAAATTAAATATAGTTTTTAACCTTTATTATCCAACCATAAACTGAACCCGAATTCTTATATTATCAGGTACCTGGATATTCTTTTTCCGACCAGACCCAGGCTTACATTACAGCATATTCTTTCTTAGAAGTCCCGTCTTATATCCTAAATGGAGCTTCTAAGAATTAAAACCGGCTTTTTTAAGTTTATTAAGTACATTACCAGGAGTATAACCTTGTCCGACCGGGTTCGTGCTGGTTTTGTGTGGTATATGAAGGGAGTCGTGATAAAAGTCAGATCCTGATCCGGAAAATTTACTATTTTTGATCCATACCTGAATATACTGCATGTCGTACACTGATTTTAAATTTTATTCATCATGAAACATATGTTTATCACAACAGTTGGTTTTTTTGTAAGCCTGGCAGTTTTTGCACAACCTAACACAGACAAGGGTGTAGTTGAAATACATGAGAGGGGGGAAGGTTATTTTAATGAGTTTATCATGAAAGATGTACGGGCGGTGAGAGATTCCCTGGCGAAGGAAGATGAACAGCCTTATAAACGGTTTACCATGGATCAGTCCGGCATGGATCTGCCGAATGATCCGTCACTTTACCAGAGAGTTTGGACCCACACACCTGAATCGCAAGGTAATACGGGTACCTGCTGGTGCTTTTCTACAACGGCTTTTTATGAGTCGGAGGTTTTTCGGCTGAGCGGAAGGAAAGTCGAAATTTCGGAGATATTTACAGTGTATTGGGAATATGTTGAAAAAGCCCGCCGGTTTATTGAAAAGCGTGGCGATTCTTATTTCTCACAGGGTTCTGAGAGCAATGCCGTAGCACGAATGATGAAAAAATTCGGTGCCGTGCCCCTGGAAGCCTATGCCGGAAAGTTAAATAACCGGGAATTCCATACCCATGCAAAAATGTTTGAGGAGATGGAAGTTTTTTTGAAGTCGTTAAAGAAAGATAATGCCTGGAATATGGATTATGGACTGGAAATCATCCGGTCTATCATGGACCACTATATCGGAAAACCACCGGCGGAATTTACAGTGGAGGGTAAAACATACACCCCCCATACTTACCTTCATGATTACCTGCAGATCAATCCGGATAATTATGTGGAAATTCTCTCCTACAAACAGGAACCCTACTGGGGAAAGGTGGAGTATAAAGTACCTGATAACTGGTGGCACAGCAGTGAATATTATAATGTCCCGCTCGATGTTTTCATGGAGGCCGTGAAACATTCTATAAAAGAAGGTTATAGTATAAGCATAGGAGGCGATGTTTCGGAATCAGGATTTAGCCGAAAAACCAACTGTGCACTGATACCGGATTATGATATACCTTCTGCATACATTAATGAAGATGCCCGGCAGTTTCGTTTCACGAATAAGACCACCACGGATGATCACGGTATGCAACTGATAGGCATATGCGAGAATTATAATAATAGCGGAAAAGACTGGTATCTGATCAAGGATTCCAGTTCCGGTTCACGCGATGTTGGCAAAAACAATCCTAAATTTGGTTTTTACTTTTTTCACGAAGATTATATTAAACTGAAGATGATGGATTTTACCGTACATAAAGATGCAGTAAAGGATATCCTGGAGAAGTTCTAGTGCTATCCACCCAGGCCGCGAATACCTGCGAATGACTAATGTTTGCGAATGCCCGCGAATGCTCATCCGGACTTGCAATCCGGATGTTTTCGCTCCCACTATTTTGACGCGAGGTTCCTGCCTTGTGCCGGGGGAGCGCTGTTATTTAAGGGAAAAGCGTTCTTCAAGGATATTTTTAAGGTTGGGACTTGAAATTTCCTGCAATTCGTATTTCACGCGCACCGTTGGTTTGTTAATTTTAATTATCCGGTTCAAATTGATGGGAGTACCTATAATCACTGTGTCGCAAGGTGTTTTATCAATGGTTTGTTCCAGGTCTTTTACCTGCTGAGCTCCATATCCCATAGCAGGAAGAAGCGTTCCGATACCGGGATATTTTTTGAAAGTTTCCGTGATGGATCCTACAGTCCAGGGGCGGGGATCAATGATCTCCTTTGCATCGAAACGTTGCGCGGCTACAACCCCTGCCCCGTATTTCATTTCACCATGCGTAAGTGTTGGGCCGTCTTCCACTACCAGGACAGATTTGTCTTTGATTAATCCGGGGTTGTCCAGCTCGAGCTGTGAATTAGCCTTGACCACAATGGCCTTTGGATTATATTGTCTGATGTTGTCTTCCAGTTTGATCACATCTTCCGGATCCGCGCTATCGACTTTATTGATCACTATCACATCTGCCCTGAGGAAATTTATCTGACCGGGATAATAGGATAATTCATGGCCTGCCCGGTGGGGATCAGTAACAACAATCTCAATATCCGGCTTATAGAAAGGCGTGTCATTGTTTCCCCCGTCCCAGAGTATGATATCGGCTTCCTGCTCGGCCTGCCGGATTATAGCTTCATAATCGACACCGGCATAAATGATCCGCCCTCTTTCGAGATAGGGTTCATACTCCTCCATTTCTTCAATTGTACATTGATGTTTTTTCAGATCTTCCAGTGATGCAAACCGCTGCACCTTTTGTGAAGCAAGGTTGCCATAGGGCATCGGATGGCGGATGGCTACCACTTTCAGTCCCATACCTGTCAGTATCCTGCTCACGGCCCTTGAGGTCTGTGATTTACCGCAACCGGTACGCACGGCACAAACCGATACTACAGGTTTCGTGGACCGGATCATGGTTTTTACCGGTGAAACAAAAGAATACGCAGCTCCTGCAGCCATCACTTTTGAGCCGATGTTCATGACATGCTTATATGGTACATCGGAATAAGAAAAAACCACTTCATCAATGTCGTGTTTAGTTATCAGCTCTACAATGTCCTTTTCATCCAGTATGGCAATACCCTGGGGATAATCGGGCCCTGACAGTTCTTTCGGATAAACCCGCCCGTCGATATCCGGGATTTGTGTTGCTGTGAAAGCAACTACCTCCGTCTGCCGGTCGTCCCGGTACAAAACATTAAAATTATGAAAGTCCCTGCCTGCAGCACCACAGATGATAATTCTCTTTTTTTTCATTGTTGAATAACTCATTGGTAAAACTTACCGAAGATAATTCATTACCTGTAAAATCAAAATGACATTTGGCAGGTTAGTGTGTGGCAGCAATGAAGGCCGGGAAGCTTGGCCTGAGTCCTTCGGAATCATTACTTAGTACAGGGCAGGATAGAATAATTGCCCTCACTCATCCGTGAATTCCGGATACTGTTTACAACTATTCTTCCTCGTATTTGATTACCTCTGCAGGGCACTCATCTGCTGCTTCCTTAATACATTCCTCATTAGCATTCAGGTCAGCACCTTCTATTACATATGCCTCGCCATCATCATCTGTTGCAAATACCTTCGGGCAAATATCTTCGCATATACCATCTGCTATACATCCTTCTTCAATCCAAACTTTTTTAATAGCCATAATAACCTCCTTTTTTTTGTTGATTAAAAAATAAATTTATAAAAAAATAACTTCTAAAACACGAGTATGTAAAAAATTAATCCGGTTAACGAAACAGGGTTTGTCAATTATTAACCTATATTCCTGTATTACTTTTATACAAAAGAACCGGTAAAAGGCAGATTGTTTTCCTTTAATATGGCAATTAACACAAGAAGTTTATTGGAATACCGTTATTGAAAATGTTATATTGTTCATTCAACCAAACACTATAAAACAATGAAGATAGGTAATATTTCAATTTTCCTGTTTATTGTAATGTTCTTTATTCATTCCAATAGTTATTCACAGTACAACAGGCATTTGCCAAAGAAAAAAATTGGCGGATCAGTCTTGTATAATATGCATACCGCGAGCCTGGGATTTGGGCTTCGTTATGAAGTGCCGCTTAACCAGATTGATTTTCTGGAAGGAATACGTTTAGTGCCACAGGCAAGCTATTTTCCGGGATTTAATAACATTTCCGAATTTTATATCGGGTCCGGCGTTCATGTTCATGCATATAAGTATAATACCTGGTCATTTTATGGCTTGTTGAATCTCTCCTACAATGGTTGGATTAACCATGAGGATATTTTATACCGTGAAGCAGGCTTCTCTAACCTGGGCATAGAGCCTGGTGCCGGTGCCTCTTGTAAAGTATTGAAATGCTTACATCCATTTGTTGAACTCCGTTTAAATTTGCGGTGGTTTGAACCGCATATGCAATTTGGTATTATGTACGATATCAAATGTGACCGCAGGGGGGCTGTTCCATGCTCAAATATCCCGCCGCAGCCTGTTTTTTAACATGGCAGCAGGAGGAAATGCATCCGGATTACAAATCCGGATGAGCTGTGAATACAAATCCGGATGAGCTGTGGTTTTAGTTTATTTGAAACAATATACTATCCACCCCCGTTTATATCCTCCAGGTATTCTGATGCATTATAGACTGTACCGTCTATGGTTATTGTTCCGGAATAACTTACAGTCCATGATCCGTCACCATGTATGGTCATTGTATCAACAAGATCAAATACTGCTGTGGAAACCTCGCTGTCACCGGTAAAATTCAATGTGCCGGTAGAGGTTGTTATATAGTAACCTGTACTTTGAACATCCTGGGCGGCTGGTATGGTTCCTGTTGCCACGGCGCCGCAGGTATCGGCAAAACTCATAAAATAAGTAGTATCTGTAAGGATATATGGCATTTCAGGTGATGCAGAGGGTTTATAATCCATATCGATCTCCCTTATTGTTCCCTCCGGGTTCTCGTATACATATTGCCACAGCGGGTCATACAATTCAGTTTCTGTTCTGATATATTCAGTTGCAGATGCTCTTCCCCTGAGGTAAATACCATAAACGTATGAAACCGGGTCTGAACTACCGCCGCCACCGCCTGTTATGGCATAACCACTGGTATAATCACTTAAATTGCTTGTGCCGTTATTATTTCTTGCTTTCACCGTGTAGTAATAAGTACTGGCATCGGGAATACTGCTGTCCTCAAACACGGTATCTGATATCCATGACGATACTTCTTCATAATTACCATAAGCATCATGTGCCCTGTAAACCTTATACTCATCGGCATTGATCACCGGTTCCCAGGTAATACGGATATAACTGTCATATTCACCATCGGTAGCGTTCACTTTCTCAGGGAAGACAGGCTTTGCTGACAGGTCAATCCCGGTAAAATCCATGCCGGTTATGGGTTCATCAACATCAAGGATAATCTCGTCTTCAGTGAATGAATAGCCTGTTTTTTGGATTCTGATCGTATACATGCCCGCGGGAATGCCGGTAAAATTATATGATCCGTTGTTCTTAGTAAGCATACTGCCAACAACAGTATTTTCATCATTATATAAGGTTACTTTTACTTCACTGATTCCTCTGCCGTTTTGATCCAATGCAAGTCCTGAAATGTCAATAGATCGTGTTAAATGAAAATCTACCTGGTATGATTGTGATCCCTCTGTTTCAACCTTCTCATGTGCCGTTACATATCCTGGCACGGAGGCTTCTATTGTTAAATTTCCTGCCGGAACCTGTAATGAATAATTCCCTTCAAAATCAGTTGATGTATATTCGTCCCAGGAATCACCATAACCAACGTTTACACCAGACAGGGCCTGGCCGGTTTGTTCATCATAAACACATCCTCCAATTGTTGCACTGGACAATGAGCTGCTTCCCTGTTCAAGTACAATATTGTTTGTAATACTCAATATCCAGTCGTGTGCCATTGCCCGGCCCGAATAATCCTGATACCCGAGTTTTTTAACTGTTAGTGGTTTGTCTTCTGTGGTATTTAGGTTTGAAAACCAGAACAGTCCACATGACAGGGTTGTATCTGTCAATACCTGGTTATCTGAGATCTCCAGAAAAGCAATGGCATTTTCAACCGGTTGGTTGTTTGATTGGACGAAGCCGTATATTGTAAAGGTCCTGTCCTTTACAAAGATCCATTTTTTTTGTTCACCTCCCCATTCAAGGGTACCGAAAAAATAATTGTCTTCCAGGGTACTTATATTAATCTGATATTGCCTGTAATCATCAACATAAAGCTCCAGGCAACGGCCATCCCCGTTTTCTATCCAGTTCACTTCGCCGTCAGCCTCTCTTTGCCAGTTATTCTCTGAAACCTGGTGATCTTCAGCAAAATATTTTCCGTCATTTTCGGATATATGGAACTTAACATACTGGTATTGTTCGTATGTTCCTGAAGCCATATCCTGACTTGCTATTGTATACCAGTCGCCCTGTATTTCCGGGGGAGCAGGATTACGGTCTCCATGCTCATCTTCGCATGCAAAGAAAAATACACTGATAAAAGATGTTATTATAAGAAGGCTGCTAAACCGTTTCATATTTTTGGCTTTTAATAGATTACTAAGATTTTTTCAATTGATTCACCTTTTGTGTCTGTCACCCTGAGAATGTATTCACCGGGAGTATACCCCGAAACATCGATCCGGACAGGGGCAGAGTTCTCGATATTTTTTGAAGTGATCATCATACCATTACTGCTGAAAATCTGCACTTTCTCCAAGCCCGTGTTATTTCCGGGATCGATATATACATGATCCATTGCAGGATTCGGGTATATGATAATATCTTCATCTATTTCATTGATATCAAGGATACTGACATAAGAAACATATACAGATCCGGAAATAGGAGAGGGACAGGTATGATTATAAGCCTTGGCCTGGTAAAATCCTGTTGTTTGCGGCGTAATTATACTTGCCGTATCAGACAGGACTTCTGTATTGCAATACCATTGATACCATGTAACCTGGTCAGAATTATTATCAATACTCAGCCGGTTATTATTGGTCAGTTGAATAGTGGGAGCATTTGGAATGTCATAACCGGTCACAAGAATTGAATCGGTAGTTGAACATCCGAGGGAATCAAATACTTTTACAGTAAAAAATGTCTCATCCTCATTTGTATATGCACTGAAAGCAGATGAATCATAATAAGCCGCCCCTTCCCATTCATACCTGACAGCATCAGGTGATGCAGCATGTAAAGTTACGGAGGAGTATTTACATATACCTGTATCTTCCATAACTGATAACCGGGGCCTGACATAATTGACAGTAATCTCATCCGAATAATCCGTTCCACCGGAGGAAACCGTTACACTGTATGTTGCCGAACCCATACCCACATCATCGTAATAAACAATTATACTGTCGGTACTTGCCTGGTCAGACCACTGATAGCTGTCATAGCTATCCCCGGCGTAAAGTATGATGGTGTCACCCGGGCATCTGTATTTATCAATTCCCAGGGTGAATCCATATTCATCTGCCCCGATATCCGGTGTGGCCGGGTCACGGCTTTCACCGTCAATATCGTAATGTATACCTGCAAAAGATGCCCCTTTATTGTTTAATTGCGGGCTTGCCGTATGTAAAGGGCTGCCAGACAATTCGGGATCATAACTTATTGAATGAGCATCCAGTCCTGACGAATCCTGCCATGCCGCGAACGGCACAGTACCATATTTGCCCGTGAAAATGATCGCGTTATCCTCACCTGGCACATAATAATTATTATAGTCAATGTACATATTTTCCCCTTCATAATTCATAACATATTCATTATATTCCAGATCAGCACATTTGAATATATTATTCATAAGGGTATCGTTTGTACCGGATAAATTGATCCCATGGTCAGCATCTATGGTATTGTAACACACATTAATATTTTCCGCATCCTTAATATTAATACCAAGTTCGACTCCCTTAACTGAATTATTAATTATTGCTGATGAGTTTATTTGGTCCCAGGTATATGAATAGAATTGAATACCTGTTGTACGGTAACTGTCATTTCCTTTAAAAATAATATTATTCCGTTCAACCGTGTTATTACTGCTATTACTATATAAATACAGGCCGGCCAGCCTGTCATTCATAATTTCTATCCTGTTCATACCGGCATACATCGAGTTTATATATGCTACATGAATAACGTTGGCGTTTTGATTTGTAAAGGAATTTGAAACAATATCAATGTTTTCCAGTTTCTGAGAACTGCTGCCGTATAAAAAAATACCATAGCTGCCATTTATAAGCAGGTTGTTTTCAAACCGGACATAAGAAATGTTTTCCGAATTCGAATAGTCATCATACCCGTATATCACGGCTTTATTCTCTTTGTCATTATCATTTGTGATTGCAGGGCCTTCCAGCCTGTTATTTAAGAAATTAATATCATAATTCCTTTCTTTAATTTCCACTACCCGGCAATAATCTTCATTCATGGCCATCAGGGTAAGACCGCGAAAAGTGATATGCGAAGCATTGATAAGCAGGGTGTAATTTTTCTCTTCATTGCCTATATTGGTTATTATTACATCTGTCGAATCCCCTGACTCGGATTTGAAGGTCACGTTGTTTTCTTCTGAACTGAATGGTACATGACCGATCTCTATTTGTTCCATATAATTGCCTGACTGAATATTAAATGTTACCGGGCCGGAAACACCGCATGAAACAAGCCGGTCAACTGCTTCATTTATTGTATTGAAGTCTGCACCGGAAGCACCTACTGTATATTCCCCGGAAAGGGGTGTACAGGGAGTAAATTCGTCCGCACCAATATCGGGTGTATTATGATCACGTATTTCACCGTCAATATCATAGTCTACCCCGGCAATATATACTCCCTTGTCATTGATCATCGGGTTGGTCGTATGCAGGTTCGAATTAGACAGAAACCTGGGATATACAGATATACAGTTCTCACATTGACCATAATTGTTGATCAGGTCATCCAGTGAAAAACTGCCGTTCTCAACAAACAGGTTATTATAGTCAAAAACATTTGAGGCATTGTAACCGGAAACCGGATTTCCCTGTTTAAATAAACCAATATTGTTGTTCAGAATACGGTTATAATTACCTGATAAACTGATGCCGGTATTTTTGTGGTTATCTCCTGTCATATTGATACTGTTATGAACAATATCCAGGTATTCGCATACCGATAATCGTATCCCGAAGCAAGAATTATAAGGTGCACCCAAAGCAATAAAATTATTACTCACATTGGCCCGTTTGTTATAATCCCCCTGGTAATAATGAATATAAATCCCGGTGGCATAGTTGGTAAGCCATATTTTGTTATTGGTTATCGTTAATGTTTCTGTTATGTAATTATTTAATGCTATTGCTGAAACATTAAAGGAATCGGAAACGATGATGTTATCTGTTATAACAGCATCTTTCTGATATCCTATACTTACGGCATGACGGGCCTGCTGATAAAATGAATTGCCGGATATGATGTTACCTTTTCCACGATGAGAATAATTACCGTTTATTTCAATGGCATCCAAACCATATTCAAATAGATTATCAATAAACACATTGGTAAAAATGCTGTCGCCACCTGCCTTAATAAGCTGGCCGTTTCCACCGGAACCGATAAAGTGGTTATTCCTGATCTCGTTTTCAGTTGATCCCGCGGTGAGAGCAATTATAGTGGAATATTCCTTATCAGGATTGGCCAGGGTAATATCCTTAAATACGATACCATCAGCTCCGTCAAGTTTGATCACATAGTTCGTGGTATCTGTTGCAGTGGTATCAGTGATTATTACCGAGGTACTGTCATCATCCCAGGGTTTAAATATGATGGGGCAGTTTTTTGATGCACCGGGAATATCGGGTATAACAAACTGTTCATAGTAAGTACCCGGTATTATGGCAAATGTTATGGCCCCTGCTATGCCACATGAACTTGTTAAGGTATCGATTGCTTCTGCAAAGGTTTTAAAATCAGTTGTGTCATTACCTATTGTAAAGGTCTGTTCCATTAAGGGGTTACAGGCGGAAACCTGTTTTTCTGCCTGGTCATTTGAGGTGATCTCATCCGGTTGCCCGTTTGGAAGGGAAGTCCATACCGTTATTGTATTTTCCCCGGATGATAAATTGATGCTGTCAAGGGTAATAACACCCGAAGTATTTCCGGGCAGTATTTCGGCAGTACACGCCGAGTCATATATTGTACCCCCGTTTACCTGCCATTCAAGTGTAAATGTAGTAATGGTACTGTCTCCTGAATAATTGGCTACCGTAACATCCAGGGCATTGGTACCCGTGTTGCATATTTCATTAGGTTTCAGTATCCGGGCAACCCCTATATCATAGGTATATGCTGTAAAACTTATTGTTGAAGTGTCATTATTGTGGTTATCATCCCAGGAAGAATCGGGGCGTGCTGTCCATACTTTCAGGCTATGCATGCCCGGGGTAAAATCATAATTACCAAAAATAAAAGGGTAACTCGTTTGCCCGTGTCCCAGGTTACCCGACCATGTTGTATCAGGTTGCCTGATCCCGTCAACCTCCCATTGCAATGCAGCCCCCGTTATGGTACTGTCGGATGAAAGATTCATGATTGAAACAGCAATATCCGTGCTGCCGGCAGGGATAACCGAACCATCCGCCGGCTGTTCAATACTGTAAACACCGATATCTTTGTTGCTTTTTGAAATGATATCCAGGGTATAGTGGTCGTTACCTGTATAATCATCACCCGGAAGCGCGGTCCATACATCAATGGTATGCTCACCGAAAGTAAAATCATAGGTTCCCAGGACCAATGCACTGTCTTTCCCGTTTTTGGCCAGGCTGCCGGTCCAGTTGAGAACCGGTTGTTCAATACCATCAACAGACCAGTGGACGGGTACTGACGTAATGGTGTTTTGCCCGTAATTATTCAGAGTAGCTTTTACAGTATCCTGCCCAAACGTTTCAGGATAAAATAGTTTTGTAATAAGTGCATCATCTGCAGGATCATAGTAATCATGCGTGGCTCCTATATCAGTTGTGGTTTCGTCAGGGTCTGGCTCATGGGTAGGATCACCTGCATCAATACAGGGCGATGATACATTTAAACGGATATCACCATTACAAAAATCATAAATCATGGGCAGGTCGGGTATATTATTATTACTGCCTTCGTAATTATTTTGTGTAATCCTGCAATAAAATACAGTAGCATTTGCCCAATTACCGTTAAGGATATCGTTATTGCCAACATTGTGGAACAAGCTGTTTGTAATGGTTGTTGAAATACCCCAGGCCCAGTTGACTACTCCGCTGCATGATTCACCGGAATTGTTATAAAAGGTACATTTATCAATTGTGGCATCTGATTCGTCTCCCCAGTTATATATCGCGCCGCCCCTGTTTTGAAGGGAAGGTACTTCAATACACTCGTTATGGGCAAAAACACACTCCGTGATCGTGCTTCTTGTATCAAAATTGGCTATAACACTCCCGTTTCCTGCACTATTGTGTGTAAAAATGCAATCGTGGATTATGGCTGTATAATTACAGTAGTCGTTTGCTATGGCACCACCCTGTTTTGCTTCATTATTATTAAATATGCAACCGGTTATCTCAACATTTCCATTGTCATTATTATAAATTGCCCCGCCAATGCTTTCATAGTCCTTATTATATTCGAATGTACAATCTTCAATAGTAACCGTGCTGTTGATATTTGCTATTCCGCCGCCCCCGCTATTTGAATAGTTATTTGTAAACATACAGTTTTTAATGATAAAGTTGGATACATTATCGTTCAGGATGCCTCCACCTTTTGTAATACCGGGACTGAGAAAGGCATACCCGTTTGCAATATGAAAACCATCGATAGTCGTGTTATTTGCCCCGCGTACCACATGATAAACGATTGAGGAAGGTGTTAACACGGTTTGATTGTTTAGCGGGTCTCTTAATGTATCTGATGTTTCCGTACCGTTAAACCCGCCGAGTAATGTAATGCCGGCGGGCAACTGAAAAGTAAGTGTCCTTTCATCAGCAGGGTCTTCCACGCCGTTGATATCTTTTGAAGGAAAATACGTTCCTTCGGCAACCCAGATTACATCACCGGCCAGGGCACTGTCAAATGCACGTTGCAGGTTACAATAGGCAGTCGCCCAGGATTCACCCGTGGTATCCGCACCCGCGGCATTATCATTTACATATATGGTATCGGATTGTGCACTGGAGATGATGGTAATACAGAATAAAAAGCCTGATAAGGCAATAATTTTTTTGTAAAAATCTGTTTTTTTACTCATTGTATATGTTTTAAGGCAAGAAAATATGCTATTTGGACAATATCTGAATATTTTTTTATTAAAAGAAAATAATGTGTGAAAATACTTACGTAATATTTATTTACTTAGTTGCATAAAAATTTATTTAATTTTATTGCGGGTTTGCCGGAAACCCTGCCGGGGATGGCTATCTGAATATGATCTTCACTAATGTTACTGAAGAAGGATACCTGTGTGCTGTGATTCAAACATATGATGACTTTTATTAGGGGAATGGCAGGCTTGACTTATGTTATAGGATGTTCCGGGAGTTATGAAATCCATGTGTATATACCTTTCATTGTGTTTATAATAGGATCTGCTGAAATAGTCTGTAGTGCATCAGATGCAAGGCGGCAAAGCGAAGGTGTATAATAATACTGCGAGCTGAAGCCAACGTATTAGATGATGTGGTACAGGCTAACGAAATATTATCCTTAATAACAAAGATTTTTACAGATATTGGCTAAAACCATTGCACTTTACAAACAAGTAGTCACCGTATCATGCTGATTATAAATTTATTTGGTGTTTTTCAGCAAGCCCTAATTAGTGTCTGTCCATAATGTCCGATATC
>CAZBJH010000064.1:0-19007 GCA_964492185.1 uncultured Bacteroidales bacterium
TTAGCCGAAGGCGGTCTCACGACCCGCCAGGGGAGTAAAAGAAAGTAAATCGAACCGCTTGGAGAGCGGTTCGAAACAATTAGTTCTTGAAAGGGCATTATTTAATAAAGCAATCATATTCTATGTGAGAGCCTAATGCAAGGACAATATCAATGGGATATACCGGTTAATTTCTTTTGTCCGGCTGAAAAAAAGATTCAATGTATTGCATAATTTGTGAAATTGAATTAGTTTTGCCCGGCAATTTACTCAGTTTATTGATATCGCCTACCTGATGAGATTGTAATATTCCTCATTAGCTCAGTTGGTTAGAGCATCTGGCTGTTAACCAGAGGGTCCTTGGTTCGAGTCCAAGATGAGGAGCATAAGAACGGATCGGATCTACGATCCGTTTTTTTTATGGTGCATCCTGCATGACAGCAGATAAATACATATTATTTCTTAACCCTGAAAGGCTTTTTCCTTATTATGGATTTCTTTACCATGTATTGTGTGGGTTCATTGACAAAGCGGATGTCTTCTATAGTGTAAAATGCCTTAGGATTGAATTTTTTCATAAATGCGATAAATTCTTTCAGGTCGGTCCGTTTAATTACAGAGTATATTACACCGACATCTCCCGTGCTGCCTTTCGCGGGAATTTGCGTGATGCGATAACCGCGTTCCAGAAGAGCATGTACCAGGTTGTCAGAGTCTTTTCTGGTAATGATCCTTATCAGTTCATATCCTAATGCAAGGCGTTCCTCTATAAGCATGCCCACATAATTTCCCATGGCGAATCCTCCGGCATAACCAATATAACAGGCCCAGTTGTTAAGGTTTTGTATGATTTCTGTAATGGCTATTACCCAGATCAGCACTTCCAGAAAACCCAGCAGGGGTGCCAGTCTTTTATATCCTTTGGATACCAGTATAATCCTTATTGTACCGATGGATACATCACATACCCGGGCCAGGAAAATCAGGGAGGGAAGGATAAAGTATATATATAATCCGGATTCATTCATTTACATGATTGGATTATTTATTTTATTGTCTGCAAGTTAATAAAATTAATGTATTTAGTGTCTGTCCATAAAGTCCCATTTGCCGCGTTACGCTTGTCCGAAAATTGCTCATTTACGAGTTGATAGTATATGTTGATCAATTGTAAGCCGTATAAATTATGAGGGGTAAATTTAGCCTGTATTATTCATGCGTCAAGTTTGGGGCAGATGCAAGGCGTCGGAAGCTGAAGCTGTAGTAACCTACCGCGAAGCTTTCGCAACGAAGCAGATGCCCTGAAATTGGCGCGCTTTGTAAAAATGAATGAAAAATAAATTTCATGGTTATAATATGTTATTTTAATGTTCTTCAACATATTACATAATTCTCATTCATTTTTATGAATAATGCAGGTCAGATTATTGATCAGCTAAATAACACAGGTTATTTAATAAGGTGATATTCATCACCGGGAATATATAATAAATCAATAATTGATTGTAGTTAATCAATGGATTCAATCAAAATTTGTTTTTTTGCGTATTTAAGTATAACGAAATAACCCCATCACTTAACGATACAAAATTTTAAAAAATGGAAAATATTGTTATTGAAGGCACATTTTATACACCGCGGGTCGAATTTTATGCCGACGGCCGGTTGTTGATCGAAGGACGTTCATTACCGGAAGATGTATCAATTTTATATACTCCATTGATTGAATGGGTAATGGGATTAAAAGCTGAAAGTGTTGTTTTTAATATCAACCTTGAATATTTCAATAGTGCATCATCAAAGAAGATTATGGAATTGTTAAAACACCTGGATGCAAATATTAATATTAAAACGCTTCAAATTAACTGGCATTATGAAGAAGGTGATGATGATAGTGTGGATACTGCCGAAATATTTGAAGAATCTTTACTTAAAGCCAATTTCAGATACCTTGAATACGAAGAAGCAGCATAATAATTAGTGTCTGTCCATTGGTTCACGCGCTTTGATCCATAACATTATGAACAAATACTATGAGGTTATTGACAGACTCTGATTAATCTTTCGGTTCTGTTTTCAAAAAGTATAGCAAAAAAAGCCCGTACATCCATTTACGGGCTTTTTTAATTTATATAGATTTTTTACCGATTACCGATTACCGAATACCATCCCACCCCATTTCATTACACGCCACCAACATCCAAACACCACACTGTTCACTGTTCACTGTTTGACGCTCTCCTCTTCCGGGCATACTCCTTTACGGTATCCATAAACCGGTCAAAAAGGAATTCAGTATCTGTTGGCCCGCTTGAAGCTTCAGGATGAAACTGGGTGGAGAAAAATGGTTTAACAGTATGCTTCATCCCTTCATTTGTATCATCATTAAGGTTTGTGAATAAGGGTTTCCATTGCTTTGGAAGTGAACTGTTATCTATAGCGTAGCCGTGATTTTGAGAGGTAATATAGGCATTATTTGTTCCTGTAAGCATTACAGGCTGATTATGGCTGCGATGACCGTATTTCAATTTATATGTATCTGCACCGGCAGCAAGGGCCATTAGCTGGTTACCCAGGCAAATACCGTATATCGGCAGTTCACGTTTATATTCCATGCTTAGGGATTGTATCGTCTGTATGCACATTTTCGGATCACCGGGGCCGTTGGAAATAAATAAACCGTCGTATTCCTCCTTTGAAAGGTCCCAGTCCCAGGGGACAAGGATCACTTTTGCATCACGTTTGATAAGGTTCCGGATTATATTATATTTCACCCCGCAATCAACAAGCAGGATCCTGTATTTTCCGTTGCCATATACTTTTCTTTCTTTGCTGCTTACACGGGCAACAAGGTTTTCCTTGTTCGGGTCGTACCAGTCAATATCTTTATCACCGGTCATGATCTTTCCCAGCATAGCTCCTTTTTCTCGTATGACTTTGGTGAGCTCCCGGGTGTCAATACCATAAATGCCCGGTATATTGAATTCATCAAGCCATTTACCAAGGCTTTTATTGGCATTCCAGTGGCTGTACTCTTCCGTATAATCTGAAATAATCAATCCGGAAATATGCAGAGCATAAGATTCATAGTACTTATACATCTCATACTCAAGTTTATCTTCGGGCACTCCGTAATTCCCGATCAGGGGATAAGTCAATACAAGAATTTGCCCTTTATATGATGGATCAGTAAGGCTTTCGGGATAACCGGTCATAGCCGTATTAAATACCACCTCACCGGAAGCCGGAGTGTAAGATCCAAAAGCTTTTCCGGCAAATTCACTACCGTCTTCAAGAACAAGTTTAATTGAATGATCAGATGTCATTTCAGTGTAAAATCAGGTTATAAAGAATTTTTATCCCTTAACATATTGATAATGTCCCTTGCCTGTTCAGGACTTACTTTTTTGGCAATGATCTTTTTTTCTTTGTCAAGAACAAACATAGTAGGTGTTGATTGGATATCATATGACAGTTTGAATTGATAATCATAAGGGTTCCATGCATTGATCCATCCGTACAATTTATGTTTGTTGACAAAATTTATCCAATCAATTTTTCCTTCCTCACCAAAAAGTGTACTGACCGATATTACTTCAACACTTTTGTCTTTCAATTCATTTGTATATATTTTGTTCATTTTGGGAACAGCTGTTTTACAATGCCCGCAGTCCGCTTCCCAGAAAAGCAGTATGATAAAATCTGTTTCCAGGTCATAAAGATTGAAAAATTTGCCTGCATGGGGATATCTTTTCAATGCCGTGTCATTCTGTGCTTTTGTAAAATGTTCATCCGGAACCCATACCAGTTGAATGTCAGGAGCTTTTTTACCGATTAGCAAAGGCTTCAATTTTTCAACCCGTTCCTTCAGATCTTCAATAAACTTATCGTTACTCCACCATGAGTCGGTGATATAGAATTTTTCTGCAATATGTACCTGAACGGCATCCATACCCATGATCTGACTATTGCCAAAATGATTGAAAAGGGTAATCAGCATGTATCTGAAAAGTGAACTGTCATGCCTGGTACTTTCGATCAGCATATCTGTTTCGGGTATGATAGAATCGGGTATCTGCGGGATGACTTTTGAAATATAATTCATGATTTTACCTTCATAAAGCGGTGTTCTCAAAAGGCGTGGATCTGAAAAGTCAAAGTTATCGAAATAATGTTTTTTGTAATAGCGGTACTGCCATGCGGGATCGGTAATATTACCCTGCTGATCCTTTGGGGGATCAGGTACCTGTATATCAACAGTGGCTTTCAGGAATTTTGAAACAAAAATATCAGGGTAAGCTGAGGCTATTGAATCAATATACCTTATTCTTTCTTTATTAACTGTTTTAAGCTTCTGAGATATGCTTTCTTTTTCTTCATCCGTTTCTGCTGCCTGCAAATTTTGCTGTAATTCCTGTGCGCTGGTTCTCAAATCGCTCATGAACAGCTGAAAATTACGGAACTGAGTATTTTCCTCAGAACCTTTTATTTTCATGTTTTTTATAAATTCAGTTGTATCGGTTTCAAGTGAGAATTTTTGGTCATCTCCGACTATCATTTCAAAATAGGCGGAATTTGGCAGAACAATAAGGTACATTCCTTCCGGTAATTTTTTACTGCCTTTAAATACGGCTATTCCATTATTATTTGTTATGGCCGTATCGTCCACGAGAGTTGTTTTACTTAAATAATGGCCCATAATCAGCGGTTCATCTTTCAGGCCGTTTATTTCGATCCTGATCTCGTATGACTGTGCTAAAAGTGTTTTGCCTGAAACAGACAGGAATAATATCCAGAGCAGAAAGAATAGTTTTTTAGTCATTATTATTCATCTGTTGACTTGTTACACGCCAAAATTAGCCATAAAAACGGGAATAAAAAACATGAAACGAGCATGAACGTTATTAAATAATAATTTCGCGAACAAGAGTTGATATCAGAATAAAGTATAAGTTCTGCAAGGCCAATAAAATAAAAAATTTTTGGGCTCTTATATAGGATAGTATTGTTATTATATATGCCTTCAAAGGGTCAATTGTTTCGAATCGCTTAGGGAGCGGTTCGAAATCACTGTTAGCGCGGAAAAATTAAAATAATAATATTCTATAAAATAGTCAATTTTTATGAATATTTATTTAATATTTTAAACGGGATACGAAAAACCTTATTGAATAGCAACAGGAAAATTTTAACTTTATGACCGGATACCTATATAATAAATGATATGTATTCTTTTACAAAATGTCAGAAGATGATTGCTAAGGGGCTTAAGGATATTAAGCTTGATATTTCACCTGAAGAGCTTTATCAGCCTGTTTCGTATATTCTTTCGATGGGAGGGAAAAGGATACGCCCTGCATTGGTATTGCTTTCAGCCAACTTATTTTCTGATGATATTGCCCTGTCACTAAAACCGGCCATCGGCATTGAGATTTTTCATAATTTCACCCTGATGCACGATGATATTATGGATAATGCTGAGCTAAGAAGGAATAAACTTACAGTATACCATAAATGGGGCTCTGACATTGCGATCCTTTCCGGCGATGTCATGTTGATCATTGCTTTCAGGTACATAGCCGAAAGCGGTTGCAGGAATCAGCCCGCGATCATCAGCCTTTTTAACAGAACGGCTGTCCAGGTTTGCGAAGGCCAACAATATGATATGAACTTTGAAAAAGTAAATCATGTATCGGTGGATGAGTACCTGAAGATGATAAGGTTAAAGACTGCCGTACTGCTTGGCGCCTCGCTAAAGACGGGCGCTTTATCAGCAGACGGGCCTGCAAAGGATGCTGACCTTTTGTATGAATTTGGATTACATATGGGTATGGCTTTCCAGATACAGGATGACCTGCTTGATGTTTTTGCTGATAATGCAAAGTTTGGTAAGAAAAGGGGCGGTGATATTATTTCAAATAAAAAGACTTATTTATTACTTACGGCGCTGCAGGATGCCGGCCCTTCAACCCGTGAAGAATTGCTTTACTGGATCAGCAGCAAAGATTTCGTGCCTGATGAAAAGATCATGGCTGTTAAATCCGTGTATGACAGATTGAACGTTAAGGAAAAGACAGAAGCCAGGATCAGTGAGTATTTTACAATGGCTTTACATGCATTGGAAAGAATAGATGTTCCGGATGAAAGAAAACAGGAACTAAAAAATATTGCATATCAATTGATGGAGAGAACATGGTGATAAAAATAGTATCGCGTTCATGCTGAAAGAAGATGCATGAACGCGATACTATTTTTATTAATACGCTAACTGCTGTGATAAGACATTAAAATGCGCGTTGAACAATTCATCGGCTTTTTCACTGATCTCATCCTGGTTGTATTTTTCCGCGGTTATGGTAATATTGCGCAAAGCCTGTAAATGATAGCGAATTTCATTTTCAATTCCTTGTACGAAATCAGCATCAGTTGAAAGATAATATTGTAAGTGTCTGTCACAGATATCCATATATTTTTCCATAATGTCATTTCCTTTTTCAAAGCGGTTTACCCGGTAATAGGATTCCCCTATACTGACAATAAACATATCATAGGAGATCTTTTCATGAGGTGTTAATTCCATACAGCGGTCGAGTACTTCAACGGCCTTTTCCGGCTTGCCTTCTTCGATCAGGGCATTGGCAAGGCGGTTGAAACGGTGTCTTAATCTAATAATGCTGAATGTACGCAGATGAAAATGATCAAGGTACACATCATCTTCGTTCATACGACCCCAGTCAAATTTCTGTATCATGTTTTCATAAAGAATATCCGTATCGATTCTTCCGTGACTGATTCTGCTGCTTGTTTTTGTTTTTATAGGGACAAGGCGGTAAGCAAGTCCTTCGAGTTGCATATAATTTTCAAGTCCCAGCGCACCCCCATGACTCATAGAGACATAATAGATTGGTCGTTGCCAGTTGTTATTTGCAAGCAGATCAAGCACTATCATTTCTGCCTTGCCAATATTGTTTTGTGAAAATCTCCAGTCGATCGAAGGAAGAATCTCTGAAGCATTTTCAGGCTTAACCGTACCGTTGGCAATCACCTTTGCCGAATCAACCGGTAATCTGAAATTTCGGGTGGGAAGATAGTCGTATTTCTGGCCTGTTCTCGTATTCAGTTTGGTTTGAGGGTTATCGCTGGCAATAAAATCAACAATATCTTTCAGATCTGCCCACTGGTCGGTACGTTCATAAACTGTAACAAGATCCCTGGTACCCATGCGGTATTTGTCAGTGGACATGGATATCGGCAGAGGTTCTGATTCATATGCTTTTCTTTTCATTTGATCAATGTACCAGTCCATGTTCAGCAGCATCAGGTTAACAATACGTACATCGGTTCGTATGCCCTCAACCTCCTGTGCATACCAAAGAGGGAAAGTATCATTATCACCGTTTGTAAATAAGATGGCATTAGGTGCACATGAATTAAGGTAGTTATAGGCTATGGCCCTTGCGGTGTAACGCCCTGACCGGTCATGGTCATCATAGTTTTCAACCGCCATAATTCCGGGAACAGCCAACAGGCAAACCAGAATCACCAGGATCGCGTTAAATTTATTGCGGTATTTTTCACCTATCGTATGGATTATTCCCATAACACCGAGTCCGATCCATATTGCAAATGCATAGAACGAACCTGCATACGCGTAATCCCTTTCACGCGGCTGTTGTGGGTTTTGGTTAAGATAGACAACAATGGCAAAACCGGTCAATATGAAAAGTGATACAACGACCCAGAAGTTTTTTTTGTCCTTATGTGCCTGAAAAGTAAAACCGAGCAACCCTAACAACAGGGGTAAAAAATAATAGGTATTTCTGGCTTCATGGTTTTTTATTTCCTCCGGAAGATTTGACTGGTCACCAAGACGTATTTTATCAATAAAATTAATGCCGCTTAACCAGTTTCCTTCCAGGGGCCCGCCATGACCCTGTATATCGTTTTGACGGCCGACAAAGTTCCACATGAAATACCTGAGGTACATGTGTCCGACCTGGTATTTAAAGAAGAACAACAGATTTTTTCCAAATGACGGGCTGTTTTTGGGATTTGAACGGTCATATACTATATTACCGTTGCGGTTACGGATTACATTTCCGTTTTCATCTCTGCGGGGATGATAAAGATTGCTTTCTTTAAGGTTAGCCCAGTTCATATATACCTGCACGTGTTCAGATTGTGAGCTGTACATGCGCGGGAAAAAGGTAGTAAAATCGTCATCGTACCTGTATGATAATTTCTTGTCGGTTACTTTGTATTTCCCGTCAATTTGTGAATATATCTTTTTGCCTTCTTTCGTGCCAGTCGGCCGGGCATTAAAATACTGGCCGTGCAGAAGTAAATGTTCACCGTATTGTTCACGGTTAAGATAGGAAAGAAGTGAGAAAACATTATCGGGGTTGTTTTCATCTAATGGCGGGTCGGCAAGAGAACGAATAATAATAACAGAATATGAAGAATAACCCAGGATAATCACAGATATACACATCAGGACGGTATTCATAACCACCTGATTCTTTTTTACTGTGTGGTAAATGCCATAGGTCAGGGCAGCAATCAGCAATGCTGCATAAAACAGAACGCCGGAATTATAGGGAAGCCCGAAATTATTTACAAATAACAGCTCAAACTTTGTGGATAACCACACTGTTCCCGGAATGATCATGTACATGATGGCACCAAGAATCAGGATGGATATCAGTAAAGCTTTAATCAACCCCTTAAGGGTGACCCGGTATTTTCTGAAATAAAAGACCAGTACGATTGCAGGTATAGCAAGCAGGTTAAGCAGATGAACGCCAATGGAAAGCCCCATTAAATATGCAATAAAAACAATCCAGCGGTTAGCATTGGGTTTATCGGCTTCGTTTTCCCATTTTAGGATGGCCCAGAAAACAACCGCTGTAAACAGGGAAGAAAGGGCATATACTTCACCCTCGACTGCCGAGAACCAGAATGTATCGGAAAAAGTGTATGCTAAAGCACCAACAATACCGCTGCCGATAATAATTAATACATTTTTGCCTGTCATTTCTTCATTTGAAGGAACCATTTTTTTTGCAAGATGTGTAATGGTCCAGAACAGGAAAAGAATGGTAAATGCACTGGCAAGGCCCGACATTGCATTGATCATCATAGCTACTTTGGTCACATCGCCCGTAAACAGAGAAAAAAAGCGGGCCAGGATCATGAAAAAAGGTGCACCCGGGGGGTGTCCCACCTGGAGCTTATAAGCACTGGCAATAAATTCGCCACAATCCCACAGGCTTGTGGTAGGTTCAATGGTCATTAAGTAAGTGACTGCCGCTATAAGAAAGACGATCCAACCTGTAAGGTTATTGTAAAATGTATATTTTTTCATGTGATTCATTTACAAGGTAGTTGCATTCTGATTTACGGCAACGAATTTACTATTTTTTATTTTTCTACCCTAATAAATACTTTACCCGTGTTATTTATGAGATATGAAATGGTTACAGGAGATCCTGGATTTTGGATTGCCTGAAAATAATATATTGCTGTATCAAATGATTAACATAGCATCACCGTATGATCCAAAGCGGTATTTTTCCTTAATGGCAATATTATATGCTTTGAAAAGAAATTCATACCCTGCAAAAGCAGAAACCATCATCAGTAATGTTGACAGGGGTAAGTGAAAATTAGAGATCATTCGTGTGGGCACTCTGAATTCATAAGGAGGAAAAATGAATTTATTTGTCCAGCCGTCGAATGGTTTAAGGTAGCCCAACGTGGAAACGGAACTTTCAAGAGTACGTAAAACGGTTGTTCCTACAGCACAAATTTCTTTTCTGTTATCTTTTGCCCGGTTTACAATTTCAGCAGCTTTTTCTTTTATAATAATTTGTTCCGAATCCATTTTATGTTTTGTAAGGTCTTCCACATCAACGGTTCTGAAATTACCCAGACCCACGTGCAACGTGATCTCAGCGATGTTAACGCCCTTGATCTCAAGTCTTTTTAGCAATTCCCTGCTAAAATGGAGTCCGGCAGTAGGAGCTGCAACCGCTCCTTCGTGTTTGGCAAAAATAGTCTGGTATCTTTCCCTGTCTTCGGGCTGGACTTCGCGTTTGATAAACTTGGGTAAGGGAGTTTCGCCCAATCTGTAAAGAGTTTTTTTGAATTCGTCATAGTCACCGTCAAACAGAAATCTGAGCGTCCTGCCCCGGGATGTAGTGTTATCAATAACTTCAGCAACCAATATATCATCCTCGCCAAAATAGAGTTTATTTCCTATCCGTATTTTTCTTGCCGGATCAACCAGCACATCCCACAGACGCTGTTCCCTGTTTAATTCCCTGAGCAGGAATACTTCGATCTCAGCACCGGTTTTTTCTTTATTTCCGTAAAGACGGGCCGGGAATACTTTAGTGTTATTGAACACCATGGCATCTCCATCATGGAAATAATCAATAATTTCCTTAAATACTTTGTGCTCAATTTTCTGATTTTTCCGGTTAAGGACCATTAATCTTGATTCATCCCTGTTTTCAACAGGGTACTTGGCGATCAGTTCATCCGGCAAATCATACTTGTATTGCGACAGCTTCATTTTATTATGTATTTTGGTTTCAAAAAATTAAATTCATTAATATACGTTTGCTAATTCTGTTTGTTGCGTTTAATTCAATGATCTGAGAAAGGTATCAACAGTGAAAGCATCTTCTATCCTGTAATTACCGATGGCTGTTCTTTTAAGATCTGTCAGATGGGCTCCCGATTTTAATTCTGTACCCAAATCCCGTGCAAGAGAACGAATATAAGTTCCTTTGCTGCATTCAACCTTTATTGTAAGAAAAGGAAGTTCAAAATGTGTAATTTCAATTGAATATATATGTACCCTTGATGTTTTAAGGTTTACTTTTTCTCCTTTACGGGCATATTCATATGCACGGATACCATTTATATTTTTTGCTGAAAACAGCGGTGGCAATTGATCTATACTTCCAACAAATTTTCCAGTTGAATGTTGAATTTTATCAATTGTAATATGTTCAACAGGATATTTTTCATCAACTTTTGATTCAAGATCGAATGAAGGGGTGGTTTCCCCGAGTTTCAATGTTGCAATATATTCTTTTTTATATTCCTGCAATTCAGAAATTTTTTTTGTTGCTTTTCCTGTACAAATAATAAGTAATCCTGTTGCCAGCGGGTCAAGGGTTCCCGCGTGCCCGACCTTGATCTTACGAAGACTGAATTTTTTTTGCAGTGTATAGCGCACCTCTTTCACGATACTAAAAGATGTTTTTTTGTAAGGTTTATCAAAAAGTATTGTTTTCCCTTCAATAAAATCCTGTGCTTCAGGTTTTTCCGGCATATTTTTATGTTCCAAGCAAAATAGTTATTATTCCAATAACAGCACAATACAGGGCAAACCAGATCAGCTTGCTTTTCTTCACCAGTTCGATCATCCATTTGCAAGCCAGCCACCCGGTAAAGAATGCCGCGATAAATCCGACAAGCAAAGGTATAGTATCTACCGATCCTTTACTGAATTCTCCTGAAAAAATATCAAGAAGATTTTTCCCGATTATCGGGACAAGAACCATCAGGAATGAAAATTTGGACACATTTTCTTTCCCGTTGCCTAACAGTAATCCGGTTGAAATGGTTGCTCCTGACCTGGAAATGCCCGGCAATACGGCAAATGCCTGTGCTATTCCTATGATAAATGAATCAAAAAATGAAATTTCAGGTTTCCCTTTAACCCGTGCAAAATAAGTTAATGTAAGTAATGTAGCTGTGATCAGTAACATATATCCTACAAAAGTAAGATTTCCTGAGAAGAAGGATGAAATGTACGATTCAAGAAAAAGTCCTGCTATAAGTACGGGTATAAAAGAAACAAGAAGTTTGGCCAGGTAGCGGTTCGAATCATTCCACTTCAGAGCAAATGAGCCGTTAAATAATTTTTTCAATTCACCGGCAAAAACTACGATGGTGCTGCATACGGTGGCGCCATGTATGACTACCGTGAAGGATAATTCTTCCCGGATATCTATTTGAAGGAGTGCTTTACTTAACTCAATGTGCCCGCTGCTGCTAACGGGTAAGAATTCAGTAAGTCCCTGTAGAATTCCCAGGATCAGTGCCTGAAGCCAGCTCATAATAGTTTTTTGAAATTAAACGGAGAAATGATTTTGTCGGTCAGCTTAAGTCGGTCTGCTGTTTTTTCGGTTTTTTCATTATAGCATAGATTTCAAAAATAAAACCAAACAAAACAATTAAGGGAGCAATAGTGATCCGGCGTGTTGAAAAGATTTCTTCTCCGTTAAACACAGTAGGATCTTCCGATTTACCCCCTAACATAAGTATAAAACCGATTACGATGATCGCGAAACCAATGAGAATAAGAATGTAATTTTCTTTTCTGAGGGCAAATTCCGGTTTTTCCTGAGTGACTTTTTTCCTTGCCATAAGTTATATTTAAGAGTATAATTGATCGGTTTTAATATTAAGATATTTGTTCACTGCTAAATAAGTTGATATCCAGTTTATTATTATTCCCAGGACAAATATGGAAGTGAACAGCAGAATCAACAATTTAAAATCCTGAAAATTGATAATTTCTGACAGTTCACTTTGTGCTGTATAGATTAATCCTGTAAGCAAAAGAATTGCAAAAAACGCACCAACGGCTCCTAACACAATACCCTGCCTAAGGAAAGGTTTGCGAATAAATGAATGATTGGCACCAACCAGGTGCATGGTACGAATAAGAAAACGTTTTGAATATATGGATAAGCGTATAGTATTATTAACAAGCGCAATGGCAATCAGAAATAATAAGGCGCTGAACACCAGGATGACAAGGCTTATTTTTTGAACATTGTCATTTACAAGATGAATGAGTGATTCCTGGTAGGCCACTTCAGTGATCTGAGGAAAACGTTGTAGGTCATTCTCAATTACCGTGATGCTGTCAGGATTGGCATAACCGGCATACAGCTTAACGTCAATGGAGGGTGTAAGGGGGTTAAATCCAAGTATATCAATAAAATCCTCTCCAAGTTCTTTCTGAAAATCTACTGCTGCTTCCTCTTTGGTGATATAACTGGTTTCTTTTACATAGTTTCTTGCATCAAGGGATTTTTGAATGTGAAAAACATCAGCTTCCTTAACATCTTCTTCAAGGAAGACCGTAAAACCAATATTTTCTTTTACATAATCAGATAGTTTCCTGGTGTTTAATAACAGTAAGCCTATCAATCCCAACATGAATAATACCAGTGAAATACTGATGGTGGAAGTAATATAGGAACTACGTAACCTTCGTTTTGTGATCTTTTGTTCTTTTCTTGCCATACACCCGGTTAAAAGCCATGCAAATATAAATATTTTTATAGCTGAACTCTAATGATCTGACGGATAAATTTGCTTTTTGATGTTCGGACCTACTTTTTTCTACAGCAAAAAAAGTCAGCAAAAAGATCGATCTTTCACTAAAATCGCTTGAATACGTCAGACTTCCTTCTGCCATAGACTAGTCACGGATAACATGGTTACTTTATAGGTTAGGATAATCTTATTTTAGTATGCCATCCCGCGGGCTGGGGTTTCGAACTGCCCGCAAGGCAGTTCGACCTTCTTTTTTGTCTTCTACACAAAAAAGAAGGCAAAAAAAGTCACCGTTCCATAAAAGTCACTGGATTTGCCACGGAAGATTTTTTCCCCGCGGAACCCAAACTCATTCTTCCCTCGTCGTCGCTCGGACAGGGTTCCTCCAATGCCCCGCAACGAAAACCTTCTTTGAAATCTTTCGCGATTTTTCTGAGACGGACCCCGCTACTGCATAACTTAATGCTATAATATCATTACCCAATTATACGGATCTTCTTCATCACCAGAATGCAGGCCGGAAAGTTTTTTGAATAGTTTTGTGCTGATCTCACCCGCTTTGCCTTCTTTGCAGTATGAATATATTTTATTTGTGCCAGGATCCACAATTTTTCTAATTGGTGTAATAACTGTAGCTGTGCCACAGGCGCCTACTTCATCAAATTCTTCAAGTTCCTCAACGGGTATTTTCCTTTGTTCCACCTCCATGCCTGAATCTTTAGCCAGTTGCATAAGGCTCTTGTTGGTTATGGATGGAAGAATGGATTTGGAATCAGGTGTGATATATTTATTGCCTTTTATGGCAAAGAAGTTTGCAGGCCCGCATTCATCAATATATTTCTTTTCTTTTGCATCAAGGTATAATCCTGCTGCAAAACCTTGTTCGTGGGCTTTTTCTGTTGGGATCAGGCTTGCTGCATAATTGCCACCAACCTTAAGATGACCGGTACCCAAAGGAGCTACACGGTCATAATCCCTGATAATGAGCATATCTACAGGTTTAAAACTATCCTTAAAGTATGGGCCAACCGGAGTAGCAAATATTATAAACAGATATTCTTTTGAAGGTTTTACACCAACTTGAGGTCCTGTTCCTATTAATAATGGGCGTATATACAGAGAAGCCCCCGATCCGTATGGCGGAATGAATTGTTCATTCAGTTTCACAACTTTTTTCATTGCATCAACAAACAGGTCCAGGGGGACTTTGGGCATTATAATACCTTCCGCGGAAATCTCCAAACGCTTTGCATTTTCTTCAGGCCTGAAAATTCTTATTTTACCGTTTTTCCCTTTAAAAGCTTTTAAACCTTCAAATGATTCCTGACCGTAATGGAGGCTGGTGGCAGCCATATGCATTATAATAAACTCGGATGATGATACTTCCAATTTACCCCATTCCCCATTTTTATAATAACAACGGACATTGTAATCAGTTTTCTGGTATGCAAAGGGCAGTTTTCCCCAATCTGTATTTTCCATATAATTCAGATTAATTTTACCCAAAAATAAGCGTTTAGCGTCATTAAAACAATTACCTTTATCAGTTTATATGTTATTAAGATAAATTATTTGCAGGTAATAAGATCAGATAATTTGTTAAACTATAAATTAATTACTCATAAATTATATAACCCTGGAGAATACTTTTACGTTAAATAAGGCGTTTTATTTTTGTTTTTAATAATATTTTTAAAATTTTGCGTATTTGAAGTATTTCGAGTATAATTGTTATTTCATAACGAACTCAAAGCAAACAGCCCATGGAAGAGCATCAAAAATTAATTCTGGCTACCTGGGATTTCACCGAAAAATCTGAATATGCATTGCTTCATGCAATAAACATTGCACGTGGCTTGCGTCATGAAATTGGTCTTATTCATATTGTAAAAAAGACCTCTGAAATACCCGCGGTTGAAATCCAAATGAATGAAATTATCAAATCCAAATTCAATATTGACCCTCTTCCCCGTTATTTTATCAGGGAAGGTTCAATATTTCATACAATTGGTGATATTTCCGACGAAGTGAATGCACGGATGGTTATTATGGGAACTCATGGTATTAAGGGAATGCAGAAATTAATGGGAAGCTGGGCACTTAAAGTGATCGCCAGTTCAAAATGTCCCTTTATCACTGTTCAGGCCCCGCCTCGCAGTGACTCATACAAAAATATTGTGATCCCTATCAATTACAGGAGAGAAAATAAAGAAAGTGTGAATTGGGCATATTTCTTTTCAAAGTATTTTCATGCGCGTTTTCATATTTACCAGGCTCACCATACCGATACAAATTTTGTTAAAGGAGTGGAATCGAATATTTTATTCCTGACAAAGTTTTTTAAGGCGAAAAATATTCAGTATGACCTTCATGTTGCTTCCGGGAAGGAAGAATATGTTAAGGAGGTAATGGAATTCTCCACTGAAAATAATGCTGACGCGATATTAATAATGACAACCAAAAGCATAGGACTTACGGATTATATGCTGGGTGCACAGGAGCAATATATCATTGCCAATGACCAAAAGATACCGGTTATTGCCATTAATCCCCAACCGCTTAAGCTGGGTGGTGGATTCCGGGCCGGTGGGGGATGATATTTTTACAAATATAAAATAATAAAAACAAGGACATTGTCCTTGTTTTTTTATTTTATTAACTATTATATAAAATGAAACTTATTTTTGCTACAAACAATTCACATAAATTCACGGAGATAGTTGATATGCTTGATCCGGGGATAGAACTATATAATCTTAGGGATATGGGTTTTTCGGGCAGCATTCCGGAAACCCACGATACTTTGGAAGAAAATGCCATTGAAAAGGCAGATTTTATTTATAATAAATACGGGATAAATTGCATTGCAGATGATACCGGCTTATTGATCGATGCATTGAAAGGCGAACCGGGTGTTTACTCAGCGCGTTATGCAGGGGATAACTGTTCTTTTGAAGATAACATCAATAAGGTACTTGTAAAAATGAAAGGTGTTAAAGACCGTCGGGCACGATTCCTCACGATTATTGCTCTTGTTGAAAATGGTAAGGTGCGTTTGTTTAAAGGAACGATAGAAGGTGAAATAATAAAAGAAAGACGAGGAGACAGGGGCTTTGGTTATGATCCCATATTTTTTCCTGCAGGATATACAAAGACTTTTTCAGAGATGGGCACGGAGGAAAAGAATAAAATATCTCACAGGGCACGGGCATTTAAGAATTTGGTGGATTATCTGAACAATAAATAGTGTCCGTCAATAAAATTGGCAAAATGTTTAATTTTGGCTTATCATTACATAATAAGTTTTTATTTTATCCGTATTTACATGTATATTCTTTAAATCATGGCGTTCAGGGCATATTATCTCAGATTGTTCATTATTTTCCTTACATGGCCGGTTTTGCATTCACAGATACCCAATGGTGCATGGCGTGATCATTTGCCTTATAGCAGGGCAAAACATATTGCTGAAGTTGAAGACAAGATCTTTTGTTCAACAAACGGAGGCTTGTTTTCTGTTGATAAGCGCGATAACAATATTCAGAAGTATACGAAAATTGAAGGCTTGTCGGATGTGGAAATATCCGTAATTGAATACGACAACTCAAGCAAAACATTGATTATTGCTTATACTAACGGTAATATTGATTTGATCAGAAATGATTCGATAATTAATGTCCCCGGTATTAAATTGAAGTTGCTGCAAAGTGAAAAAATCATCAATTCCATATTAATTTCAGGCAATATTGCTTATTTGGCCTGTGGTTTTGGCGTTGTTGGATTGAATATTGATAAGGCTGAAATAAAAGACTCCTATTTGTTTGGTGATAATGGTTCGTATATATATGTAAATGATCTGGCTTCTGACGGAGATTATATATATGCGACCACACGGCAGGGGATTTATAAGGCTTATCTTCAAAGTCCCAATCTTGTTGACTATTCATACTGGAACCGCATGGATACTATTTCCTTTTATGATAATGAATTTAAATCGATAGTCTGGTATAATAATAAGTTATTTACATATTACCGTAATCCTTCAACGAATTTTGATGATATTATTGTTGTTGATGGTGAAAACCGGGAGGTTTGGCAACATGATTTTAATACATATTATAAGTCAATAAGTGTTCATAACGGTTATTTGTCGGTATGTTCGGACTATAAAAATTATTTTTATAATACAGCTGAAGAACGCATTGGTGAGGTTGGGGTTTTGTATCCCATGCACGGCATTATTGATAGTGATAATAATTTATGGACAGCCTCTAATGAAGATGGATTAAGTAAAAATCAGGTTTCGGGAGGCCGGTCGGTTTATGTACCCGACGGACCGGCATACCGTGATGTGGGCCACCTGAGTATGACAGGCCGTGATTTGTGGGTTGCAGCAGGTAATGAAGCAAGTAAATACAAAAGAAGAGGAGTTTATTCATTCATTGACGGGAAATGGGAAAGCTATAACCACAATAATTTCCCAATATTAGACAGTGTATTGAATATTAGTAAGATAGCAATTGACCCTGTTCAGAAAAATCATATTTTAGGTGGTTCAAATGGTTATGGGATTGTTGAGATTCTGGATGGTGAAGTAATAAATCTTTTTGACCATACCAATAGTATATTAAGAAACATTGAAGGATATGATAAGGGATACATCTGGGTAAACGGACTGGATTTTGATGATCAGGGAAAGCTTTACGCGGTTGTTTCAAATATTGAAGACCCGGTATATATTTTACATCCGGATGGTAAATGGGAAAATTTAAGTTTTGACAGTGACATTTTTGGATTTGATAACGAAACAGGTGAATTGCTGATCACTTCAAACGGATATAAATGGTTACTGGCAACCCGGAAAGGAATATTTATTTTTGATGATTCAAACGATGCAATTCGTGAAAGGATGATAACTGTATCCAATCAGGAAGGTGATATTATTGATCGCCTATATTCAATAACCGAAGATCTTGAAGGCAATATCTGGGTAGGGACAAATAAGGGTCCTGTTGTTTATTATAATCCTGTTTCAGTTCTGGATGATGAAACAATCACCGGATACCAGGTTAAAATTGCCAGAAAGGATGATTCGGGACTGGCTGATTTTTTGCTGGATAATGAAAAGATTAATGACATTGCCATTGACGGTGCAAACCGGAAATGGTTCGCTACGGAAAATTCGGGTGTTTTTTTAATGTCGGAAGACGGGAAAGAAGAAGTTCATCATTTTACCTCGGAAAATTCCCCCCTGTTTTCAAATAATGTGTTGAGCATTAGTGTTGATCATACGAGCGGTGAGGTTTTTTTCGGAACGGGAAAGGGATTGATATCCTTCATGGGCCATGCGACGAAGGGTGGAAACGATTTTGGTAATGTGTATGTGTATCCCAATCCAGTGCGGGAAGATTATCACGGGGATATTACTGTTACCGAACTGGCAGCAAATGTTAATGTGAAAATTACCGATGTAAGCGGTAATCTTGTATATGAAACCCAAGCCCTTGGCGGACAGGCTGTTTGGGATGGAAATAATTTTGCCGGTGATCGCGTTAATACGGGAGTCTACCTGGTTTTTTGTTCTAATGATGATGGTAGTAAGACATTTGTTACCAAGTTGCTCTTCATTCATTAATTAGTGTTTGTCCATAATGTCCGATATC
>CAZBJH010000065.1:0-18907 GCA_964492185.1 uncultured Bacteroidales bacterium
ATCACCTTGATTTTTCTTAACGGAAAATCCTGAAGGCGGGGCCCCGTTCTGTTGTAGGTTTATTTGGAAAGGATGTTACCGTAAGGACTTACGTTGTATATGTTATGCTGTGCTATGACAGAAGGAAGCCTGTGTTACGCGAAGACCACTTTCATTAAAATTAGCAAATAGATTTGCAGTAGCGGGACCCGTCTCAGAAAAATCGCGTACGATTTCAAGGAAGGTTTTCGTCGCGGAGGCCCTGTAGGAACCCTGTCCGAGCGACGACGAAGGAGGAGTGAGTTTGGGTTCCGCGGGGAGAAAATCTTCCGTAGCAAATCAAGCGATTTTAATGGAACGGTGACCTTTTTGCCTACTTTTTGGGTGGCAGCCAAAAAGTAGGTCGAACTGCCATGCGGGCAGTTCGAAATCACGGCTTGCGCAGTATGAAAATGCGAAGTTTACTAGTCGTAAATGAGCAATTTTCGGACAAGCGTAACGCGGCAAATGGGACTTTATGGACAGACCTAAACAAGAAACTTAAGAATAAAAAATATACTCAGGATATACATTACCCACGATACTTCTTTCCATTTTCCTGATAAAGTTTTCAGGATAACATAACTCAGGGTTCCGAAAACTATTCCTTCGGAAATACTGTATGCCAGTGGCATCATTATAATGGTAAAGAAAGCAGGTATAGCTTCAGTCATATCGTTAAAATCGATCTTCGCCACAGGTGACATCATAAATAGTCCTACCAGTATCAATGCCGGGGCGGTTGCAGCAGCCGGGATCATTATAAACAAGGGGGACAGGAATAAAGAAGCGGCAAAGAGCAGGGCCACCGTTAAAGCCGTCATACCTGTCCTGCCGCCTTCAGCTACTCCTGATGCACTTTCAACATAGGTGGTTGTTGTGCTTGTACCCATCATAGCTCCTGCTGTAGTTGCTATAGCATCTGCAAACAGGGCTTCACGTGCTCTTGGTATACGTCCTTTTTTATCCAGGAACCCTGCTTTTGACGATACACCTACAAGAGTGCCAACCGTATCGAACATGTCCACAAAAAGAAATATAAAAATGACGATCAGCATATCAAGAGTAAATAACCTGGAGAAATCAAATTTAAAAGCAATTGGTTCCAGTGATGGAGGAAGGCTGATCAGTGCTCCTTCGGGAAGGTGTGTGATGCCCGCGGGTATACCGAGCAGAGTTGCCGCGAAAATACCAATTAGCAGGGCTCCCCTGACACGGAAAAAAAGGAATACACCGCTGATAATAAGTCCGGCCATAGCAATTAATGCACCAGTGCCGGTCATATCTCCCAATGTTACCAGGGTAGCCTGGTTATTTACAATGATCCCTGCATTTTGTAATCCTATAAAAGCAATAAACAAGCCGATACCGGCTGAGATGCTGTGTTTGATATTCATGGGAATGGCATTAATTATCGCTTCGCGGATATTCAAAGCAGTAAGGATAATAAAGATTAATCCTTCGATAAATACGGCTGTAATAGCCATCTGCCAAGGGTAACCCAACCCCAGTACAACAGTATAGGCAAAAAATGCATTTAGTCCCATACCCGGTGCCAGGGCATAAGGCAGTCGTGCCCAAAAAGCCATTACCAGCGTACCCGTTACAGCTGCCAGTGCCGTAGCTGTATAAAGAGCGTTTTTTTCCATACCGGCATTGCTCAGAATTTCGGGATTAACAGCCAGAATGTATGCCATAGTCATAAAGGTGGTCAAACCTGCAATAACCTCGGTCTTAATATTTGTGCCGTGTTTTTTTAACCGGAAAAATTTTTCAAACATAATGCTGGTTTTTATATTTTATTATCAGACAGTTAAAATATTGTCTTCTCCCTTAAAACTTATATTTTAATCCGATTGTAGGATAGACCCGGAATCCTTTGAACGGCAAAAAATTGTATGCCAGTTCAACTTCACTGCCGGCAGAAAAATGTTCGTTGAAGTTGAACCATAATTGGGGTTCAGCCTGAAATACAAAGTCATTATCGGCTGTTCCGTCATAATCAAAATCATATTCCTCACGCCAAAAATCAGCATAACCCATAAATGATAATTTATTATTAAAAAAATGCATGTACCAGATGCCGGTAAGCTGAAATGACATATTGTGCTTATCACGGATATATTTGTACAGTGCCTGCAGGGTGAGTCCCCTGGAAAAATTTTCAGTGTTCCATGAGTATGCCAGCCCGGTAAGCCAGCAATCATTGATAGTATAGGCCTGATTGACATCCGGTGTTGCAATTTGTCCGAGTCCGCCGTTATATTCAACATGAAAAGTGAGAGGGAACTCCCACCATCCCAGGTCACGGGCAATTTCCCAGTAAGCCATGCTGATCCCCTTTATATCATCAACATTATAATCCATATCAATAAAGAAAAATGTGGACCCGTAATTATCAGGTTTGAACATTTCAATTGTTGAGGTAAGATATCCCCTGTCCTTGCCCATATCATAATGCAGTTGTATATTCTGAGAAAATACAGGGATAATAGCAAAGAGTAAGATTACTGATGTATAATTCTTTTTCATAATGCAACAATATGGTTATTAAAAATTTGAAGTCCGCGGTTAATAGCTCAAAGCCCGCGGCAAAGAACCCTCTGGCGGGCATATCCCCCGCCTCTATGCCTGCCGGTGTTTAGCTTTGTTGATCTCTGCCGTCATATACCGGGTATGGGTGTGAGGCTTGTCCAAACTTCAGTGTTTATTTTTTGGCATAAAAATATAAAGTATTTTTCACATACTGTACCCTGATAATAAATTCATAAATAATTACTTTTACGCATTCTTATTGCTTATGAATACATTTAGGTATTTATTTTTTGATCTTGACCGGACGTTATGGGATTTTGATGAGAATGCCCGGGAAGCGTTCCATGATATTTTTAACCGGCATTCATTATATAATCAGATACCTGACTTGTCGTTGTTTTTCAATCGTTATGTCATATATAATGAGAACTTGTGGGACAGATACCGAAGGGGAGAGATAAGCAAGGAGCGCCTCCGTGATGAGCGTTTTATTCAAACCCTTGGAGATTTCGGCATACATGATAATGAACTTGCATCCCTTATAGGGGATGAATATATCAGTATCAGTCCGCGGAAGAAATGCCTGGTACCTCATACCCGTGATATACTGGATTACCTGGTGACCCGTTATGATCTTTTTATCATTACCAATGGTTTTCGTGAGGTTCAATATTGCAAGCTGGGGAATTGTGAACTTACTGATTATTTCAAACAGGTTTTCACATCCGATGAGGTAGGGTATCAGAAACCACGCCGCGAAATATTTGAACGTGCAGTTACTTCATTGAATGCAAAGAAAAAACATTGTTTGATGATAGGCGACGATCTTCATGTTGATGTGCTTGGTGCACGTAATGCAGGTATCAGGCAGGTGTATTTCAATCCCGGCCGTATACCACACAATGAAGAAGTAACTTATGAGATCAGTTCATTACTGGAGCTTAAAGAAATTTTGTAATTCCGGTTTTTTCAATGCCAAAACAAATTTTTCAGCAGACCCTGATTCCGGTTTTTTGCAATAAATGACGGGGACCTGATTCTTTGTAACGGTCATTATTGTGTAATCATATAAGCCTTTTACTATTATTATTTGTTAACTTGCACTAATAATAATATGTCTGATATTCAAATCATATACCCTGAAATTAAGGATTAAATTTACCTGTTTATATGTTTTGATTTTTTTGCCCTAATATTTAAAAATTCTATGATGAAAATAAACATAAGATTGTTATTGCCTGCGCTGATAATTTTTATTTTTTCAGGCAAAACGGTAAAAGCTGATGAACCTGACTTTGCTTATATTTTTTCATACACCGTTGAACCTGCCTGGGAAAGGGGCGGTCTGCAGTTTGCATGGAGCATAGACAGGGATAACTGGCATCCTGTAGGACCGGATTTCCGTTTTTTACTCAGTGATTTCGGTACCTGGGGATCACAGAAAAAATTTTACACACCTTTTTTGATTCAAAATAAGGAAGGCCTGTGGCACTGTATATGGAACCTGGGCAAGGATATCAAATCATTTGCACATGCTGCTTCTGAAGACCTTTACACCTGGCAGCGACAATCTTATCCCAGGGTAATGGAAAACGGCAATTGCCTGCTCCCGGAAGTAAGCTTCAGTTCTGAACAGAATAAATATATCATTACATGGATCAGTGAGGCAGATAATGAAAAACAGGTTTTTAAAACGACAACCACAGATTTTAAGAATTATACTCCCACTGAAAAGGCTGCAAATGATGACAGGCTTAATGCCAGGTGTACTGTAAATATTGAAGGAACAGCCATTGATGGAACGGTACACAGGGTTTCGTGGGAAACCATTGACGGACTAATTAAGTGGAACGACTGGATGGCGCATCACAACACGGAACGCGCGGAAACCATGGACGAGGATCCACGGCGTTTCAAAAACCTGGAATCTGTTGATGCCGAAATCACTCTCTACCCGGAAAAGGCAAAAACAATAAGTGATCTGCTGGTGGGCATTTTCTTTGAGGATATTAACTACGCGGCAGATGGCGGCATTTATGCCGAACTGGTGCAAAACAGGGGGTTCGAATATGCCCTGAGTGACCGGAAATACAGGGATAGCACCTGGAACAGTTATAAAGCATGGAGTTTGAAGGGAAAAAATGCCACATTCACCATAGATACGGCCTTTCCCATCCATTACAACAATAAACATTATGCAGTGCTTGACATAAACCAGGCAGGTGCAGCACTTGTCAACGAAGGCTTTAGCGGGATACCTGTAAAAGGCGGCGAGAAATATATTTTTTCGGTATTTGCCCGTTCCCCGGACGGTTCTTCGGGAAAAATATTGATCCGTTTGGTTGATAAGGGTGGCAAAGCAATTGGAGAAACAGAAATCAGAAAAATAGGTGAAGACTGGAAAAAATTCAAAGCGGAATTTACTGCCCTGGAGACTGTGGAAGATGCCAGTATTGAAGTGATCCCCCAGTTCAGGGGTAAAATAGCACTTGATATGATCTCGCTTTTTCCTGAAAAAACATTCAGGGGACATGAAAACGGTTTGCGTGCCGATCTGGCACAGTCCATTGCAGATATACACCCCAAATTTGTGAGGTTCCCCGGGGGGTGTGTAGCACATGGTGACGGGCTTGAAAACATGTACCGCTGGAAAAACACGGTAGGCCCGCTGGAAGCCCGGAAACCCCAGCGCAATATTTGGAATTATCACCAATCGGCAGGATTAGGCTATTATGAATATTTCCGGTTCTGTGAAGATATCGGTGCCGAACCGGTACCGGTTGTGCCTGCAGGTGTTCCGTGTCAGAATTCCTCGACGGGTGGCCATGGCCAGCAGGGGGGCATCCCAATGAGCATGATGGACGACTATGTGCAGGAAGTGCTTGACCTGATCGAATGGGCCAATGGTGATAAAAACACCAAATGGGGCAGGGTGCGTGCCGAAGCAGGTCACCCCGAACCCTTCCGTCTGAAATATCTTGGTGTTGGCAACGAAGACCTGATCACGGATATTTTTGAAGAACGCTTCACAATGATCTACAATGCTGTGAAAGAAAAACATCCTGAAATTACAGTGATCGGCACCGTAGGGCCGTTTTATATGGGTACTGACTATGATGAGGGTTGGGAAATTGCTACCAGACTGGCTCTTCCAATGGTTGATGAACATTACTATCAGCCCCCCGGATGGTTTATTCACAACCAGGACTTTTACGATCGGTATGATCGTTCCAAATCAAAGGTATATTTGGGAGAATATGCAGCACACGTACGCGGACGGCATAATAATATCGAAACAGCATTGTCAGAAGCATTATACATGACCTCACTGGAACGTAATGGCGACGTGGTGGCCATGGCCTCTTATGCCCCTTTACTGGCTAAAGAAGGATATACACAATGGAATCCGGATCTGATATATTTCAACAACACCGAAGTCAAACCTACAGTTGGGTACTATGTACAACAGATGTACGGACAAAATTCAGGGGATGAATATATTCCAAGCCTGGTAAGCCTTTCCAACAATCGTGGAAGTGTGAAAAAACGCGTAGGTATATCTTTTGTGAAGAATAACAATACCAATGACCTGATAGTAAAACTTGTCAACCTTTTGCCTGTTGAAGTGAATGCAGCAATTGATTTAAGCGGATACGGCATAGCCGGACAAAACGCCCGGCTGACGGTGCTGACAGGATCACCGGATGACAGAAATGCCAAACCCCAAAGAAAAAATATTGAGGTTGTCGAAAATTTCGATTATCAATTACCGGCATATTCCTTTTCTTTGATCAGTATTAAAATGGAATGATAAAAAAAAATATCCGGGATGACATTATAACCTTACACTACCGGCAGGCAAGACCTGTTTGTCTGTGACAAAACAATGGCTGTGCTAGGTTGTACCCGGTTTTTGGGATATGCATTAGTCATCCAAAGCCTGGTATACAAGGGCCCGCAGCTTATCATGGTCATCCAGTCCCCCGGCAGGTATCACCTGTGTAAAATACACAACCACCAGTTCTTCTGCCGGGTCAACCCAGTAGATGGAATGGTAGGCTCCTCCCCATCCGTATTCTCCTTCTGATCCGGGTTTTCCCCTGGCGCCAGGGTCCAACAGGACTTCAAAACCGAGTCCGAAGCCGGTCCCTACTCTCCCCGATAAGGGACCTTCTGCCAAATGATTGACTGTCATCAGTTCCACTGTTTTGCGCGATAGTATGCGCTTGCCTTCGTATTCACCGCCATTCAGCATCATCTGCAGGAACCTGGCATAATCCACAGCAGTGCTCAGGTAACCTGCCCCACCGGAAAAACTCGTACGGGGTCCGTCCACATAGGCCCCCTGTCCGATCATCCCGCCCGGATCCGGCGCTAGCTCCAACCCATCCTCAGTGGCAGAATAGACAACGGCCAGGCGTCCCCTTTTATCTTCAGGGAGATAAAAATGGGTATCTTTCATTTCCAGGGGATTAAGGATACGTTGTTGAAGAAATTTGTCCAGGGGTTCCCCGGATACTACTTCAATCAATGCACCAAGAATATCGGTGCTGTAACCGTAAACAAAGCGTTCGCCGGGCTGGGCGTCAAAGGGCAGGTCAGCCATCCTTTTCACTGTTTCCAGGATGGGTTCATCACGGTCTGCAAAATACCAGCCCTGGATTCCTGCTTCCTTCCACAGATCAGCGGCTACACCATTCCCGTAACCGATCCCGGCAGTGTGCGTAAGCAAATCACGAATAGTTACAGGCCTGTTGGCCTTTACAATCTTATATTTACCGCTTTCTTTCGGCACGGCAACTGTGGTTTTATGGAATCCCGGAATATATTTTCCTACCGGATCGGTGATCAGCAGTTTTCCTTCTTCCTGAAGGATCATGATCCCGGTACTTACAATAGCCTTTGTTTGTGAGGCTATCCTAAAAACAGCATTTTCTTTCATAGGAATACCGTTCTCAATATTACTCATTCCAAATGATTCGAAATAAGCGATATGGCCTTTCCTTGCCACCAGCACTACAGCGCCTGGTAACCAGTCATGGTCCACATACTCCTGAAAAGTCCGGGTTAAACGGACCAGCCTTTCAGAAGACATACCCACATTTTCAGGATCCACCTTTGCCAGTTCCTGGGAAAAGATGGCAAGGGAAAAAGAAGAAATCAGTAACAAGCTTGTAAGGAAAACCGGAAATCTTGTTTTCATGATCAATGATTTAAATAAAACATATAATGTCATCAAAGTTATCATTTTACCCCTAAAATGATGCGCCAGGAACTGAAAATTGTATTACATCAGAGTTAATATTCATATAATAAAGCCCTTATTTCGGTCCGGCTCCGGAATGAAATTTGGCCCCACTGAAGACCGGGCACCCTGGAGCACGCGTTCAGATCCGTCATACGATGCAGAACTGATCGCCATATGGCGTTTATATGCAAAAATACATACGCGGTTGGCGGATTATAGTTATGCACATGCTGTAGAGGCCCATGAAACAGGTATGCCGGTTGCCCGTCCGTTATTCCTGCATTTCCCGGAACAGGAAGAAGCATGGGCCGACTGGCAAACATACCTGTATGGCAATGATATACTGGTGTCGGCTATATGGAAAAAAGGAAAAACCACTCATCGCCTTTATCTGCCGGCAGGTGAAAAATGGCAGGATGCATGGAATACGGAAAAAACCTATGAAGGGGGGCAGTGGATTGAAGCAGATGCGCCTCTGTATAAAATACCTGTTTTCATTCGCGAAGGTTCAACAATCGATCTTGGTGACCTTAAGGCATTATATCAGGAATCCCTTGATATTGCCGGTAAAAAGCCTGATCTGGCCAAACTCGAAAACCAGGCTTTCAATAAGGAAAAATAAATAGTGTCTGTCCATAATGTCCGATATCCGCGTTGCTGCCAAAATTTTAAATCCTCGAATACCTTAGTATACCGCGATTTAAAATGTTTTTCACAACGTGTTTAATTTTTAAATGAGTTAAAGAGCTCACTTTTATAATAAGTTCTTTAACTCATTTAAGATAAACAACTGGCGAACAACTACCACCAACTTTGATTAAACGAAATAACAACTTAATTACTAATAACTTAACTAATATATATTCGAATTAACAACAAGCTTTCAATAAGCCACCATCCAACTTATTTGCTATAAAACTGACTTACAGTTAAATCGTATACAATTAATATTTATTTTGGACAGCTGTGTTTTAAAGTATTAAAACATAAAAAATTATATTGCCAAAAAAAATGCAATCATAAAACTTTAACTTTGCTAACCTAACGAAAAAGCAAAAACAACAATTTCATGATTAAAATAATACTCATTTTAGTCTTACTGAATATTTCCAGTATTATTAAAGGACAAGATAAAAATAAAGAAGTTTTATATCAAAACATCAATGGCATTGTAAGAGATTCCGAAACAAATAAACCTATAGCAGGAGCAACCATAGTTATAGAAGAAACCAATCATGGATCAATCACGGACAGCCTGGGAAAATTCATTTTGAAATGTTCAACAGGAAGGCATAATTTAATTTTTTCCCATGTAGGTTATCAAAATCAAAAAAAATCCATGTTTGTTAACAGCGGTCATGAGAGTAATCTTTTGATCATATTAGAACCAAACATAACACGAATATCCGGAGTTATTGTAAAAGCTCCTTTTCAAAAGGAAAAACCCATTAATAAATTAGTTTACGCCAGCGGCAGAAGTTTTTCAACAGAAGATGCATACCGGTACGCGGGAACACTTGGTGATGCAGCAAGGATGGTAAGAAATTATGCTGGTGTGATGCCTGAAAGGGACGACCGGAATGATATTATCATAAGAGGTAATTCGCCAACGGGCTTGTTGTGGAGGATCAACGATATAGAAATACCCAATCCGAACCACTTCGGAGGAATAGGACTTACAGGCAGTACGGTTACCTTGCTGAATACCAACATGATAACCAATTCTGATTTTATTACCGGCGCTTTTCCTGCAGAATACGGCAATGCTATGTCTGGCGTTTTTGACCTGAAATTGAAAAAACCAAATCCCGACAAACATGAATTCCGTTTTCAAACCGGATGGAACGGTTTTGAATTAGGTGCTGAAGGTCCGTTCTCAAAAAAAAAGAATACAGGCACTCACATGACTGCCTATAGATATTCCTTTCTGGATGTAATGGACAAAATAGGTGTAGATTTTGGCATTGTCCCTCAATACCAGGATTTTACGACAATCATAAACTTAAATGTATCTCCAAAATCAAACATTTCATTAATCGGTTTATGGGGAACCAGTTTTATCGAATTGGATGACCATGACAGGGAAATGGAAGAAATAAAAACATTACACGGGCAACATTTAAAAACAGGCTCAGATCTGTTGCTGGGTGGCATTAATGCAAAGTACAAACCCGACAATAACAATCAGTTAAACCTGAGCTTTTCTGCTTTAAGAAACTTAATTACAACGAGGAATGACACTTTCAATTTAAAAACAGACCAAAAATCTAATATCTGGCATGAAAATTCTGTAGAGAATAAGTACTCATTTTTTGCAGAGCTTACTAATTATTCTATTCCTAAGAATTTAATAAAAACCGGTATTCGTTGGGAGACAAATGATATTAATTATTTTCAGGAAGGCATAATAAGAGAAGGCTTGTATGATACCCTGGTCGATAGTAAAGAAATTCTGCACCTTTTCCGGTTTTACATGCAGGATGAATATCGATTTTCGAATAGTTTTAATCTGACACTGGGATTCCATTCCTTGTATTTTTTCTTCAATCATTCTTTTGCGATTGAACCCAGGATGGCCATAAAATATAAACCATTCCAAAATCACACATTATCATTTGCTTATGGAAGGCACAATCAAATCCAGGTCCGTAGTTTATATTTACTTCAAACCCCCACACCTGAAGGCCCCCTGCTAACCAACAGAAATCTTGATTACTCCGTTGCTGACCATTGGGTTGTTTCGCATGATTGGTCAGTTTGGAAAAATGCACGAATTAAAACAGAAGCTTATTATCAATATTTACACCAAATTCCGGTTGAAGAAAAAGACAGTTCTGTTTTTTCTATGCTGAATTCCGGCGCTGATTTTTACACTAAAATAAACGATAGCCTTGTAAATAAGGGAAAAGGAAAAAATTATGGCATTGAACTTACTTTTGAAAAGTTCTTTGATAATCACTATTATTTTATGGTCAATAGTACCTTGTATCAATCTAAATATACCGGTGGGGATAATCGATGGAGAAATACAGTGTTTAATACCTCCTATATCCTCAACCTGGTTACCGGTTACGAATGGTCCCCTGTAAAAAATAAAACTTTTGGTGCAGACCTGAATTTAACATTTGCCGGGGGTAAGCCCTACATTCCTGTGAAAGAGCAAGAGTCAACCGAACAAAATAAGGTGGTTTATGACTATTCAAAAGCTTATAAATACAGGTATAATGAATATTTCAGGACCGATTTAAAGTTATATTACAGGATGAATTATAGTAAGTTCTATATCGAATTTGCTGTTGACCTGCAAAATTTAACAAATAATAAAAATATTTTTTACCGTGAATTTATTCCTGAAACAGGTGATTATAATACTTATTATCATATGAAATTTTTTCCCATGTACACATTCAAATGTTTGTTTTAATATGCCGGTTGGTAAAATGAAATATACTCTTTCTGTTTTCTTTTTTATTTCAAGCATTCTAAATTCTTTTGCTTCATGTCAGGAAAAGAAGAAAATAATACTGATAAGTGATTCTACTGTAACAACCCAGGAAATTGATTTTGAAAATATGCTACATCCGATGGATGCGTTTACTGCTTTCACTTTCAGTAAATCGGAGTGGTCTTACAATCAACCCATTGGGCTTACTCCCGGATGGATGTGGTGGGGTCTTTCAGATAGAATTACTACTGAAATTGATATTCAATCATGGTTGGGTGGTGTTCCAAGTATTAACTTTAGATTTGCCCTAATACCTTTTAGAAAATCATACGGATTGGCATATGAATTAATGTATCAATATCTACCAAAGTTTATTAACCAGTTTAATGAGTATAATTACATGGTAGCCGGCAGACAAGGAAACCATTTCTACCACCATCTAAATCTTTCCTATTCCTGTTTACCAAAAACATTTTTCCATTTGTCATTTGGTTTTTCCTATACTGAAAATCTTAGTATAGAAAATTCGGAGAGAGATGAATTTTACGGAAAAAAGTTCATTGATCTGTTTTCTCCTGATATGTCAATCTCTATTGATTATCGATTAAGCGGACGGACTTCTTTTAACTTTTCATCCTCATACGGTAACACTTTCGTATACATGGACAATATTCCAAGGAAAATTCAGTGTATGCTGGGAACAAGGTACAAACCATTTGTGAAAATCAAATATGGTATATTGAATACGCTTCATATTGAATTTGCATTGTTATATATGAATTTCCCGGATGCTAAAGAAAACATTATTTCACCCTATGGATATATATACTGGCAATGGAAAAGAAAAAAGTAGGAAATCAGCAGGGTTTATATTTTTTTGTGCAATCCGGGGTTGGACCGAATTATACTTTTAGGTAAATTTTTGCGGTATAGCCGATTGATACATTCGCAAGATCTTTCCTTAAAGGTATCATTTTATTCCCAAAATGGGCCCTCGTATCTCTATGACCTATAAACAACTGTATTTTTAGTATATTTTGTTCAGTATTAATAATATAACCTTGTTCGACTGGGTTCTGGATGACTAAGTTTTGGATGGGTTCTGGGGGGGCTGGGGAAGAATCAAAGAAAACAGGTAAGCCTAAAGCAAATTACATGTTTGAAGTGATGAGTGAACAGGAAGAAAAAATCATGTCAGCTTTTAGGGTTATAAAAACCGGGTAATTATGGCTGAACATAGGGCCAGAAAGATGGCGGCATGTAACTTGCCCCATGGTACCGGGAGTCCTCACACATGGGATAAATCAGACATTCCATTCTGGCTGGCGCGAGTTTGTATCCCATGCCCGATCCGTTCACCAGATCGTCATTAATAAATTTTTTGCATTTTGAATTGGGCCATCTTTGCTTTTTTTTCTGATCCTGACATACAACACCCAAAGAATTATGGCTAAAGGAATAAACACCAGGTCGTAATATATCCAGTAAGGATACGAAATAAGCCGTTGGCCAATTACCCCGTTCAGTGGATAAAAGAACGAGATTCCGCCGGAAATTCCGTCGGCCGGTATATGAAGAAATGTAGCCGTCCAGAATAACAGTGAAAAACGCAGGTACCCTGCTTTTATATATTTTTTTGAAATAATCAATACCACCGGGAATAATATCAGTAAAAACCAGATAGTATGTGTATAGCTGTGCAGTCGTGCCTGCATGGAGAAATGCGGCCATAACACATCCGGCAGTATGCCTCCCAGTCCGATAAGAAATAGTTGCCCCGTACTTACAAAAGGTTTTCAGGAACTTTTGGCGCGGATAATTCCGGCCAGTGAGACGGCGGCAACAGGCAGGCAGGCATGGGTTCCTAGAAACATGATATGCAGGTTATGAAAAAACAGAGGTTTAAATATATTAAAAAAATTATTATTTTGCAGTATCGCGGTTATGCAGTTATGTAGTTCAGAAATTGAAATAAGAGATTATTATATAGGGTCTGCTGAAAAAGTCTGTAGTGCATCAGATACAAGGCGGCAAAGCGAAGCTGTATAAGAATACCGCGAGCTGCAGCCAACCCGGTAGATGATGTGCTACAGACTAACGGAATATTATCCTTAATAAATGCAAAGGATTTTATTAGTATGAGTTAAAAACCTTGCACTTAACAAACAATTAATTGCTATATTATACTGATTATTAATCTATTTCGTGTTTTTCAGCAGGCCTTATATATTGGTATTTTTATCCATAAATTATCGTTCATCATGAATAATAAACACATAAGTATATTTTGTCTGGTCTGTTTTTTTATGATATATGCTGCTGGTACAGAGAATTATGCCCAGCAGCCGGTAAGCAATACACCCGTCAAACCGGTGATTGTCATTGTACATGGTGCATGGGGCGGAGGATGGGCTTTCCGTGAGGTGGATTCGTTGCTGAGTGCAGGAGGATATAAAGTTTACCGGCCAACGCTCACCGGTCAGGGTGAAAGGGTTCACCTGGCCTCATCAGATATCGGTTTAGACACACATATTAAAGATATTGTGAATGTTTTCCTGTATGAGGAACTCAAAGATGTCATCCTGGTGGGGCATAGCTATGGCGGGATGGTGATCACTGGTGTGGCCGACAGTATACCTGAACGCATCCGGCATTTGATATATGCTGATGCCTTTTTGCCTTACGATAAAGAGTCGGTACGGCAACTGACCAGCACAGATGATGGAACAGGAATAGGACGGATGAACCGGGATGGCTTTGTTATACCGGTTTGGGTAAAGTCGGATCAGCAACCTCCAAAGGATGTTCCCCATTCCCTGAAAACCTTTACCGATATCCTCTCTTTGACCAACGAACGAGCAGGTCAAATTCCGGGATCCTATATTCTTACCGTGGATAAGGGTAAGAAAGCAGAGCAGGATGCTTTTTCAAAATATGCCCGCCGGGCCAGTGAACGCGACTGGCCTGTTTACTATATGGAAACAGGACATAATATGCAATGGAGCATGCCGGAAGAATTTGTTATTTTGCTGACAGATATTATAAATGAAACCAATCCATTAGAATAAGTCGTTGGAATATTGGGTATAATTCACTAGTCCTCTTTATCCGGTAATTGCATGCCATACTTTGCATAATTTATCTGGTAAAATTCTGCAGGCTCATTATTTTTATCTCCAACCTGATAAACTTTAGTTAATATCGCCGGGTATTTATACTGGATAAAATACATATATCTTCTGACAGTGTTAATTGTCCTTTTTGTTTTCATTTTAGGATTGATACGCAAATTGGCTACTATAACATATTGTACTCTTGCTTTTCGTAATTTTTCAAGCAGTTCATCCGGTAAAACGGCACCGACAGTACCCTTTCCTTTCCCCAGCATTTGTAAAAACTCATCAGGATCAAGTGTATTATATAAATCATGTTGTCTGATAAATTCCAGTAAGGATTGCATCCTTTTTCTTTCGTAATTAAAAATACCATAACGATCACTTTCCCGATAAACAATAGCATGCAGCTGACTTTTCAAGGCAAATTGAACCCGGAGGTCTTTGATCTTATCCAACTCATTTAATTTAAGAAACAGCAGGGTGTCAGAAGTTTCTGCAGCATTATTGATGATCGTATCAGGTACTACAGTCGGTATCCTGTAAATTCCGTAAAATTCTTTTCCTTTACCATAAATAAAAGACATAGAGGGTTTACGTGATGCAACCATCACATCTTCAGGCAATTTTTCACCACACATTTGACTAAGCTTTAAAAAGTTTATCCAGTCAGGTGTAAGGCCGTAAAACATATCGCCACGGATGTTTTTGGCGAGTATTTTGCTGTTCGCTTTTGCTTTTTTCAGGGTATATCCAAACGATTTAATCTCCATAAAAACAAATAATAATAATAAAAATACTCCTAAAAAGCGGAATTTTTTACGTTGTGCTATTTCATAAATAGTATAAGAAAACAATAACAGTATTAAGGGTACATAAACAAGAATCATCCGTTCCTGTCCCCAACTTTGTTGAAGTGTTATGAAAGTACCCGTGATAGCAGCACCTAAATACAATGACACAAAAAACATGATTTTATGCCTGCGGTAGCAAATTACTAAAGCCACTAAAAAAAGGGCAAGCAGTATAATTACCAACAACATACTTTTATCGGTATTCGTTGGATTTTTTAATCCTATTATGGTTGGAAAATGTCTGGAAAGATAAATTTTTGCATTCTCAGTAAAACGGGTTACCATGCCGGCAAAATCTTCAGTACCGGCAGCCTTATTATATACATTTTTATATAAAACAAGCTCTAGCCTGGTACTGCTGGAAGCTCCCCATACTATTTTTTTATATACGTAATAAGGAACATAAAAAATCAGGAATGATCCCAGGGAATATAGTGCCGCTATATATTTCTTTTGAAACAACAGGAAAACCAGAATAGCAGCCAGCATACTGTAACCAATCATACGGGTAATCCCCAATAAAAAAACAAATAATCCTACTGCAAGCCAGTTGCGCCAATGTTTAAAATAATCCTGTGAGTCACCCTGAATTTTCCCCCAAAGGTTAAAAAAGAAAAATAACGATAAACTTTGCAGGAATAAAAATAAAGCCTCGGAATAGGTCTGACTGGCAAAATATAATAAATGGCTGTTACAAGAAATAAACAATAGCACCAGAATTAATAAAGTCGGACTTATTCTTTGTTTAAAGGCATAATAAAAAAAGACAAGATGACCAATAATAAAAAGAAAAGAAAAGATTTTAAATAACACCACATTGACACCAAACAAAGCCAGAGGCAGACTTAAAAAAATTGAATAAAAAGCTGCCAAATGACTGGGAAATGATTCTCCATTGAGAAATTTCCTGGCAAAGACAATATAAGCAGAATCATCCCCACCATCACTAATTTTCATATCAAATAATAACAAGCCAAACAAGGCAGTTAATAGTACGGATAAAACAAAAAACACATTTTTGTTCCTCTTAAAATATGTATCTAATGAATTAAATAAACCACTGCCCGAAGATGTTTTTTGTTTTTTCTTTTTTTGTATACTCATTGAATCTGGTTCATATTGTTATTAACAAAAATAACTAATTTCATGTATTAAAATATCAATTCGGGGTTGCTTGACTTCCGCACTTTTTTATGTTAAATCACCAAGCGACTGAATAGCAATATTATAGCTGTTAGATATTATTGGATTTGGGTGTTAATTCTTTCTTTATCTTTTAGGTAATTAACAATTCGGGGCAATTCGGGGTCGGACTGAATTAATATGCTTATTATCAACGCTTAAGGCCTCAAAACAGGCTGTTTTAAGGGCTTAGAGGCCTGTTTTTGAGGTCAAAAACGACCCTCTAAGGCCCTGAAATGGTGTGAAAATTATGTTATTTGACAGATAATGAGTACTTTAATTCGGCCCGACCCCGTTTTGCCGACCCTGTTTTGCCCCGGTTTTGCCAACTCCGTTTTGCAAACATTAAAATTACCAAAACTTCGGATTTTGCGACGGTTTGTGGAGCACAAGGCTGGAGCCTTGCGCCAGTGTGTGCGAGAACGGAAACCTGGCAGAAATGTTTACCGGTAGTTGCTAAAAGGGAACTTCTTCGTTAAAGTCGGTGTTTGAGCTGAGGTCGTCGTTGCCGAATCCGCCGTTGTTTTTGCTTTTGTCCTGGTTCATTTTTGATCCGAAGGTTACAGCGGCGGGCTGGTTGCCGCCTTCTTCCATAATGGGTGCCAGGTATTCGTCTTCAAGTTCAATGAATTTGGCAAACTCATCCCTGAAGCGCAAATGAATATCCCCGATAGGCCCGTTCCGGTGCTTGGCAAGGATAATTTCAGCCAGGCCTTTAAGGGAATTGCCTTCTTCATCTTCCATGAACCCGTATTTTTCAGGCCGGTGTATGAAGATCACCATGTCGGCATCCTGTTCAATAGCTCCCGATTCACGGAGGTCGGACAGCTGAGGACGTTTGTTGCCGCTACGTATTTCAACTGACCGGTTAAGCTGCGAAAGGGCAATTATGGGTACATCAAGCTCTTTGGCTATACCTTTTAATGCCCTTGATATGTTGCTTACTTCCTGTTCGCGGCTACCCCTGGTTTCGGCTGTGCCTGTCATAAGCTGCAAATAATCAATAACAATGGCTTCAACGTCATACTGGCGCTTCAGCCTGCGGCATTTGGCTCGTAACTCAAAAATTGAGATTGCCGGTGTGTCGTCAATATATATGGGGGCTTCCTCAAGGTTTTTTATCCTGTAATCCAGCTGTTCCCATTCATAATCAGCAAGCTTGCCGTTCCTTATCCTGTCCGAAGCCAGCTCGGTCTCGGAAACAATAAGCCGGTTTACCAGTTGCAGTGATGACATCTCAAGTGAGAAGATTGCTACAGGCTTATTATGATCGACAGCCATATTTCTGGCCATTGAGAGTATAAAGGCAGTTTTTCCCATCGACGGGCGGGCTGCTATTATAACCAGGTCTGATTTCTGCCATCCGCTGGTCAGCCTGTCAAGCTGGGTATAGCCCGATGGTATGCCGCTGAGGTTGTCTTCGCGCTTACTGGCTTCTTCAATCTGGTTGATGGCTTCCTTGATCAGTACATTGAGCTTGGCGGTTTCTTTTTTAATGTTACCCTGGGCAATATTGAACAATTCGCTTTCCGAGAAGTCAAGCAGGTCATTTACATCAATGCTTTGGTCAAAAGCCCTGTTCTGTATTTCGGAAGATACCCTGATAAGTTCCCGCTGGATGTATTTCTGGGCTACGATACGTGCATGAAATTCAAGATGGGCTGCCGATGCTACGCGTCCTGTAAGTTGTGTAATATAATGAGGCCCCCCGATATCTTCAAGTTCGTCCCGCTTGCGTAACTGTTCAGTAACTGTGAGAATATCAATGGCCTTATCCTGCGTGGAGAGGTCGAGAATAGCCCTGTATATGGTCTGATGCTCATCCTTATAAAAACTTTCGGGTTTCAATATATCAAGTATCTCAATAACAGCATCTTTTTCAAGCATTATCGCACCTAAAACAGCTTCTTCTATTTCCACAGCCTGGGGAGGGATCTTTCCAAATTCCAGGTTGATGGTATCAATCTTTTTCGCCTGAGTGTTTGTTTTTTTCTGGGCCATAAATTTTATTTGATTGAGTTATAATATATTATACTATCGGCTTATTGAAGCGGAAGATAAACAAATGTAGAGAGACTAACTTCATTATCTTATTTTTTTTTGTCTTCTTTTTAAACAGGGTAATCAATTTTTTTTTCACATTTGTTAATAATTAGTGTTCGTCTATAAAGTTGTCAAAATGTTTAACCGAACATGTGTCTGTTCAGAAGGTTCCATTTGAAAGGCTCGCGCGGTCCGGAAACGCGGAGTTTACTTGTCGTAAATGAGCAATTTTCGGACAAGCGTAACGCGGCAAATGGGACTTTATTGACAGACACTACTTAGAGTTTGTCAATAAAGTTACAGTGTTTGTTCAGAATGTTCGAGATCAAGGCGCGTGAACCGAACGAAGTGAGTTCTTTAACTCATTTAAAAGTGAGTTTTGGAACACTTTTAAATGAGTTAAAGAACTTATTATAAAAGTGAGTTTTGGAACACTTTTAAATGAGTTAAAGAACTTATTATAAAAGTG
>CAZBJH010000066.1:0-18599 GCA_964492185.1 uncultured Bacteroidales bacterium
AAACGAAATAACAAATTAATTACTAATAACTTAAATAAAATATATTCTTGTGAAACAACAGAAAATCATTACCCGAAGATTATTGAAGGTAATTTTATGGGGTATGGCTTTAGTATTTACAATACCTGTTTTTGCAGAACCGGGGGCAAAGTATGTTACCACTGAAGCCGGTACCGGGCTGTTAAAACTGGCCGATTCGGTAAAATCAACTGCATTGCTTGTCAGCAGTGATGATTTCCCGGGCGTAATTCACGCGCTTAAAAACCTGCAATCTGATTTTGGCAAAGTAACCGGAAACGAGCCCGAAATTTTATACAACAATCCATCCGGTCAGAAAGAAATAATAATTGTTGGCACTATTGATAAGAGCCCGGTTATTAAAAGCCTGGAAAAAAACAAGAAAATTAATCTGAATGAAATCAGGGGCAAATGGGAGTCGTTTATTGTTAAAACCATTGATTCTCCCTTCCCTGGTATTGAAAAAGCACTTGTAATTGCAGGAAGCGACAAACGGGGTACCATTTTCGGCATTTATGACCTGTCTGAACAAATTGGAGTGTCGCCGTGGTATTACTGGGCCGATGTGCCTGTTGCGAATCACGGGGCGCTCTATGCAGAGAATGGCCGCTATGTTTCGGGAGGCCCTAAAGTTAAATACAGGGGTATATTTTTAAATGATGAAGCACCTGCTCTTTCAGGCTGGGCATATGAAAAATTCGGTGGATTTAACCATAAATTTTATGTGCATGTATTTGAATTGATCCTCAGGTTAAAAGGCAATTTTCTCTGGCCTGCCATGTGGGGCAGATCACTTTTCGATGACGACCCAAAGAACAGCCCTTTGGCAAACGAAATGGGCATTGTTATCGGCACGTCACACCACGAACCTATGTGCAGGGCACAGGTTGAATGGCATCGGTACGGCTCGGGGCCTTGGGATTACACAAAAAATAAAGATGTGATTGTTGACTTCTGGACCAAAGGTTTGGAGCAAAATAAAAATTACGAGAAACTTGTTACCATCGGTATGCGTGGTGACGGCGATGAACCAATGAGCAAAGAAAGCAACATTGCCCTGCTTGAGCAAATAGTGAAAGACCAGCGTGAAATAATTAAAAAAGTAACCGGTGAAAAGCCTGAAAAAACTCCGCAGGTTTGGACGCTGTATAAAGAAGTGCAGGACTATTACGATAAAGGAATGCGTGTTCCCGACGATGTAACCCTGTTGCTATGCGATGATAACTGGGGAAATATACGCAAACTGCCCGATCCAAATACCCCGGTTCATAAAGGAGGTTACGGCATCTATTATCATGTTGACTATGTAGGCGGCCCAAGGTCTTACAAATGGATAAATGTAAGCCAGATACAACGTATCTGGGAGCAGGTGAACCTGGCCTGGAATCACCGGGTTGACAAAATCTGGGTTTTGAATGTCGGTGATTTGAAGCCAATGGAATTCCCCATAAGTTTTTTTCTCGATATGGCCTGGAACCCGGACAGGTTTAATCCTCGCAACCTGATACAATATACAGAAGACTGGTGCAGCCGGCAATTTGGAGAAAAATATGCCAAAGAAGCTGCCCGTATTCTTAATCTTTATTCCAAATTCAACCACAGGGTAACTCCGGAGTTGCTGGATGCCAAAACATACAGTCTCAACAATTACAACGAGTTTGAGCTGGTGAGGAACGAATACCGTGACCTGACCCTGGATGCATTGCGGTTGTACAATTTTATTCCAAACCGGTACAAGGACGCTTTTGACCAGTTGGTGCTGTTTCCTGCAAATACGACCTCCAATCTGTACGATATGTATTATGCTGTGGCTATGAACCAAAAGATGGCTGCACAGAATAATCCCGAAGCAAATTACTGGGCAGATATTGTGCAGGAATGTTTTGACCGTGATACGGTTTTTACCATTCATTATAATCACCAGATTGCAGATGGCAAATGGTCGCACATGATGGACCAGGTAAGGATTGGTTACCGTACCTGGGCAGAACCCGGAAGGAGGATAATGCCCCCGGTCACCCGGATCGAGGTTCCTGAAATATCCAAATCCGGAATGGTATTTCATGAATCAGACGGATATGTTTCAATTGAAGCTGAAAACTATCAGAAAGCAAAAGGCAATGATAGAATAAAATGGGAGGTAATTCCAGATTTGGGGAAAACCGTTTCAGCAGTAACCACATTTCCGCAAAATCAGTATCCCGCTGCATCAGACTCTGTTTATCTTGAATATGCAATAAATTTTAAAACAACAGGGGTTTTTGAAGTCAGCGTTTTGGTATCGCCAACATTAAATTTCAATGCCAATAAAGGTTTGCGGTACGCCATTTCGTTTGATGGCGGAAAAGAACAAGTGGTCAACTTCAATCAGAAATACACCTGGGAGATTAACAGATGGCAGGCAAACCGCGTTAATCAGACAAAAACAAAACATAATATAGAATCGGCAGGAATACACGAGTTACGCTTCCGGATTCTTGAACCGGGTATCGTACTGCAAAAAATTCTTATTAATACAGGAGGCTTAAAACCAAGCTATTTAGGTCCGCCGCAGAGTGAGTTGTCGCTGCCTGAAAAATAAAAGCATTTAAGTTAAATTGATTAAAAATTAATGTCATTATGAAACCTCCATGTTTTAAAAACACAAACAAGAATGAATATACTTTACAAATTTGGAGCTTACACCTGCCCACCGAACAGGTGTTTGGTAGGCGGATCTGACTGTTAAAAACTAAATTAAATAAGTGCCGGATTGTATTCCTAAAATGATTATTTTTGAAAAAAACTTACAACATGAGTCTGTTCTATTAATCGGGAGTAAAACCATAATTATCATGAAGATAAATCAGTTCAGAATACGTGTTAAATTTTTTATTATCACATTGATATTTACTGCAACAGCAATTCAATTTACGGCAAACGCGCGAACAATTACCCCTTTAAGACGGCCTGTGTCCCCAGATCAGCCAATGTACCTGATACATATAGATACATGGAATTACGCCGATCCCCAAAAAATCATCGATCTGGTGCCTCATGACATTCGTCCTTATGTAGTGATGAACATCTCTTTGTCCATCAGTCATAATCCGACAACAAGCCGTTTTCAGGTTGCTGAATATGGCTATGAAATCGCCAGATCATGGTTGAGGACATGTGCCCAGAACCAGATTTGGGCAATAGTTCAGCACTCCAGTGGCGGGTTTGCGCAATTCTCAGACTTTGATCTTTCTGTTTATGAAGAGTTTTACACTGAATTCCCAAATTTAATCGGGATTAACTATGCTGAACAATTTTGGGGATTTGATGACTCAACGGATCCACTTTCATCAAAATGGACAGACAGAATGGCCCATTTCGCAAATTTGCTGGAACTTAGCAGCCGATACGGAGGCTATCTTGTAGTTAGCTGGTGCGGAAACGAATGGAGCCCGCCGATAAACCCTATTGGTATGCTGAAACGTAATCCGGAATTTGCCGAAGCCTGTGAGAAATATACCGAGAACTATATCCTGTTTGAGAAATATACCCAACAATCATACCAGTCAGACATGGAGAGTTTGTGCCTGGGGGCTTATCTTTCAGGTTACAGTGGTAATTACGGTATCCGTTACGATGATACCGGATGGACCGACCCCGACGGGGAACATGAAAATTTTACCATGGCTACTGCCGGGGCTGTTCACCTTGAACACATGATGCTGACAGGCGCAACAATCATTGATGGCCCTGAACTGATTTGGACACAATGTTTTCGCGAAACAAACAGGCAAGCAACAACTGATGGCTACACGATGAGGAACTGGGAAACCTTTCCTCAATTTATAAATGTTACCGTGGACATTTTCCGCAAAATATTGGACGGGACTGTTCGTATTCCTGCCAGACAGGAAGTTATTGATCGTACGAAGTTTGTTATTATTAACGATGTAAACACCGGAAGCAGCGACGTTATTTACAGTTCTCCCGAAACACTTTTCGAAGGACTTTATCGCATGGATGGTGACGGAAACCTTAGAAATAACAAAAGTTTCTTCAAGAAAACGGGCCGCTATCCTACCATACCAACTGTATATAATCTTAATGATGAAATTGCCAATTCATTTCAATACCAGGTCAACAGGTCGGATTATTCTACACGCTGGCCTGCCATCAGCAACAAGGTAGATGAATTCAACATAATCTTCCCTGAAGAATATTCAGGTAATCTTTACGCCGGCCGACACGAAAACGGATGGGTGATTTACAATCCATATAAAACAGGTCAAACTGCAAGCGCAAACATCCCTTTCAAATACAATACCTGCGATAGTGTCGAACTGACCTTTTCGCAGTATACTGCATCAGTCATGAAAGAGAATTCTGATAAGTTAACATTTTACCTCAGCAATTTTGATAATGTACTAAATACCGGTTTGAAGACCGATGTAATAAGTATATATGGCAGTACATCGGAACCTGCATACTCATATGCTGACAGAGGTAGCCATCAGGCCAGTATCGTTTCTGACAACTGGTCCGATGGTGTATTTACCCTTACGGTACAGCATAACGGTCCCATAGATATTACCGTGAACTGTGCAGGTACGGCAACCGACCGGCTGAGTTCTTATACACAGGCTACCCTGATTGAGCCGGTCACCCCCCCCGTTTATACAGGGCCGCGCCAATATGAAGCTGAATGCTTCGATTATAAAAATATTTCCGGTATTACAACCGGGGGATATAGCGGATCAATCCGCAATTATTCAGGGCAGGGATACCTGCGGGTAGGTACCAGTTCTTCAGCAGGTGTCAGGGATACAGTTTATGCCTTACGTACCGGAACATACCAGTTAATAACAAAATACGCTGTTACCGGGGGAGATGTTAATTCTTTGGACTTATATGTAAATGGATTGAAGGTGGCAACACCTGTATTCACCTTAACTACTACCCTAAGTGATTGGAATTATAACACGCAAACAATTGAACTGGATGCTGGGAAAAATGTCATTGAATTTAAAGCCAACGATGCGGGATCTTATTCTTTGGTTATTGACAATATCGTTATTACCCAGGGAAATAACAACGGAGTATATCATTTCGAAAACGATTCAGCAACAACCAGTGCAACAACCCCCCCGGCAATGCTGATTACAACTCTGAGCGGTACGGCTGGTGTGGTTTCTTATACCGATGGCAATAGTAATACCAGTAACTGTTTTAAACCCTATTCAGCGGGAGCCACCAACAGTACCGGGATAGCCGGTTTGGATATGTTCAATTCATTAGCAAAAAATTATTCGGTTATCTGGAAAGAATACTATACAACAACCGGCGCTAACAAAGGTGTATTACTCAGGGGGTCAGGTGACCAGGGGTCATGCCCGTATGCAGATGGTATGAAACAAGGATATTTATTTGTTGCCCAAAACAACGAAGACAGTACGGTTACACTCAAAACATATATTGCTGACACATCCGGCCTAACTGAAAAAACCACATTTACAACCGATTTTAATCTGATGCCCGAACAACCATGCTGGTTCAGGGCAAAAGCCAATAATAACCAGTTGATATTTGAATGTTCCGCCGATAGTCTGAATTGGACAGGCAGTTCATCCACATCATTTACTGACGATACCTATCCTGTTGGCTCAACTCAGCTTGTATGGGGTTTGAATGTCAACAATTTCGATTGGGTGATGGACAACATTGCTTATTTGTCAGAAAACATCATTGTGTCGAAATTTTCGATGGATATTTTTAGATATATTCAGGGTACAGGACCGTCGGCCATTCAATCATTCAGTGTATCGGGAAATTCGCTTTCGGGTGATATTGAAATTATTTCAACTGAAAACTTTGAGCTTTCATTAAACCCGACCGAAGGATTTGACTCATCACTGATTCTTCAGCAAATCAGTGGCAGTATTCCCTCCGCGACAATTTATGTAAGGATGAAACAGGGTTTACCTGTTGAAAATTATAATGATAGTATATCGGTTTTATCAGGCGGAATACAGGTACGTACCATACAATTAGATGGTGAAGTTACACCTCAGCCTACGATATTAAAATACAATTTCACCCATGATGTGGCAACTACAACTGCCACCTCACCTCCGGCATTGAACACTTCAATAGGACAGGGGAATAGTGCTACCGCGGGTGTTGTATCCTATACCGACGCCAATAATGCCACCAGCAACATGTTTAAACCATACAGTGTTGGCCAGAGAAATGCTACCGGTGTTGTTAACCTGAACCTGTTCTCTGATGAAGGTACTGATTATTCAGTAACCTGGAAACAATGTATCGGTTCGGCGGCGTCTGGGCATAAAGTTGGCGTGTTATTGCGCGGCGACACCGAAAACTATGGAACTGATTCAACAGGTTATGTTGAGGGTATATTTCACGGTTACCTGTTTATCGTGTATAACACAGGATCGGGCTCCCAGTTCAGAATTTACCGGTCCACTTCAACCTTCAATAGTGTTACAGTATTGATAAATTCCAGCGTGGATGCGTTGGTGCCGGCAGCCGGACAGCCTGTATGGTACAAGGCTTCTGTTTCAGGCACTACCAGTGTTTCTTTAACCTTTGAATACTCCACTGACGGTATCAACTGGAAAACCGGAGCTTCCGTAACAGACAATACGCAACCTGCATTTACTTCCGGAGCTACCCAGATTGTGTGGGGACTGGCGATTACTAATGTAAATTTTTACATGGATGACATTACTTTTAACGGTTTGTATCTCAATTCCGACACATTGCCGGAGTCTATTACGGTTTCGAAATCGTCCATGGAAGGATTCTATTATGAACAAGGAGCCGGACCATCTGTAGCACAATCGTTTGTCGTATCAGGAAATGACTTGTCTGATGATATAATTGTTGATGCACCTGCCGGCTATGAAGTGTCATTGGATATCTCATCGGGTTATTCTACTTATGTTAGCCTTCCTGAAATTAATGGTATTGTAAATGAAACAACCGTTTATGTCCGTTTGCAATCCGGGCTGAATAGTAATTCTTATTATGGGGAAATCCTCATTTCTTCAACCAACAGTTTAAACAGAATAATAACAATGGCCGGTGTTGTTATGCAACCTACCCTGATAAGGGATAATACAGGTTCATCAGTTATTGTACTGTCAACTGAGTACTTCTCTCTTATGGGGCAAAAGATACAAAATATAGAAAATTATACGGGTATTTATATTGTGAGACAATACATGTCTGATGGAACTATATCAACCCTAAAATGTATTAATTTGAAATAAATGTGTTTTCAATGATACATTTAAAATTGAAGTTTAAATTATTATTGATGAAGCAATTAAGAATAATAGCAATTATACTGCCTCTGACAGCAGTTTTCTTGTTAGGCTTTAAAACAGTAACCTCAAAAGGAACAAAAATAAAGCTGTGGTATGACAAACCTGCTACTGTCTGGAATGAAGCCCTTCCCATTGGCAACGGGCGCCTGGGTGCAATGGTGTACGGCGATCCTGTGAATGAGAAAATACAGTTAAATGAAGAAACATTCTGGTCGGGCGGCCCGTCACGTAACGACAACCCTAATGCTTTGAAAGCATTACCTGAAGTCCGCCGGCTTATTTTCGAAGGGAAATACCATCAGGCAGAAAAAATGGTGAATGAAAATATGTTGACAAGGCTTCATGGCTCCATTTACCAAGTGGTCGGTAACCTGAACCTTTTATTTGAAGGTAATGAAAATTACACGGGTTATTACAGGGAACTTGATTTGGAAACGGCAATGTTCACAACAACTTACAAGGTTGATGGCGTAACATTTAAACGTGAAGTATTTGCTTCACAACCCGATCAGGTTATCGTGGTTAAGTTATCTGCCAGTAAACCCGGAAAGTTATCATTTATAGCTTCAATGAACGGACCTTTGCAAAAAACTTCGAAAGCTACAGGTTCCCAAACCATTGAAATGACAGGCATTTCAAGTACACACGAGGGGGTGACGGGACAGGTCAGGTTTAATGCCCTTACAAAAATTATTCAAAAGGGCGGCAAAACATCAATTGATGCAGAAAACATTAGTGTAAGTGGCGCCGATGAAGCTTTGATCCTTATCTCAATTGCTACCAACTTTATTGATTATCAGACCCTGAATGCCAACGAAGCAGAAAAATGTTCAACGTTTCTTGCATCTGCCGCGAATAAACCTTACACTGAGCTTCGGGAAAGTCATATAGCGGCTTATCAAAAGTATTTCAACCGTTCTACCCTTGATCTGGGTACTTCGCCGGCTGCTTTGCAAACAACGGATGTCCGCGTCAGGAATTTCTCAACATCAAACGACCCTGAATTGATATCACTGTATTATCATTTTGGCCGATATTTGTTGATTTCCAGTTCGCGGCCAGGTGGACAACCTGCAAACCTGCAGGGTATCTGGAATGAAAGCACACATCCTGCATGGGACAGCAAATACACCATTAACATTAACACAGAAATGAACTATTGGCCGGCAGAGAAGTGTAACCTAACCGAGATGCACGGGCCGCTTATTCAAATGGTGAAAGAATTGTCACAAAGCGGGCAGAAAACCGCGAGGGACATGTATGAATGCAATGGCTGGGTAGTGCATCACAATACCGATATATGGCGGATTACCGGTGTAGTGGATGGCGCATTCTGGGGAATGTGGCCTATGGGCGGCGCCTGGTTGTCGCAACACCTTTGGGAACATTACTTATATATCGGAGATGTGGAATACCTTGCAACTGTTTACCCGGTATTGAAATCAGCTTGTGAATTTTACAGTGATTTTCTTATTGAAGATACTGTAAACAAATGGCTGGTGGTAAGTCCTTCAATTTCTCCCGAGAATGCGCCAGCAGGCCGGCCATCGATATGTGCCGGGGCCACTATGGACAACCAGATATTATTCGACTTGTTTTCAAAAACAATAAAAGCTGCCGGAATTCTCGGGGTTGATGAGGATTTGATGGTGGAATTCACCAATATACTTGATCATTTGCCACCCATGCAAATTGGTCAGCATGGCCAGTTGCAGGAGTGGAAGGAAGATATGGATAACCCCGATGATAAGCATAGGCATGTATCACATCTGTACGGCTTACACCCCGGAAGTCAGATTTCACCCTATTCAACACCTGAATTGTTTGATGCTGCCCGTACCACATTAATCCATCGGGGAGACGTGTCAACCGGGTGGTCAATGGGATGGAAAGTTAATTTCTGGGCCCGTTTGCTTGACGGGAATCATGCAATGAAACTCATCCGCGACCAATTAAGCCTTGTTGACCCGGTTAACAATAGAAGTAATGGCGGCACCTATCCTAATCTCTTGGATGCCCACCCGCCATTTCAAATTGACGGGAATTTTGGATGTACAGCCGGAATTGCCGAAATGCTGATGCAAAGCCATAACGGAGCCATACATATTTTGCCCGCGCTGCCCGACGAATGGAAAAAAAAAGGTGAAGTAACCGGCCTCAGGGCTTATGGAGGCTTTGATATCAGTTTTAACTGGAAGAATGGAAAGGTTCACAAAATCGTGATTAAATCAAACCTTGGAGGGAATTGCCGCCTGCGCTTACCAAACAAAATTATGCTGGCAGATGGCACGCAACTGCAACAGGCTTCAGGAACCAATCCGAATCCATTTTTTGCAACAGCAGATATTAAAAAACCGTTAATCGCCAAACCTGCGATCAGGAATAAAGCTGATATTCCCGCGACATTATTATATGATCTTCTCACTAAACCAGGTGAAACCTATACAATATCAGGTATTTAGGACGTAACAATCAGGTGTTTTGTTATTTAGGGTATGCTGAAATAGTCTGAATGGCCTGATTTTTTATAAGAGCGCGATATTTGTTACCCATTCACCATAATGCGATACGCATTCATAAGTAATATATACCTCTCCCCATTAATTTCATAAAATAATTGGAAATGTTACATCCTGACATTTCTTTATAAGTATTTATATTTCCTGTAATAATCCAAACAACTTACCTTTTATGAAAAAATTAAAAACAGCACTAATTGCAGTTATCATAGGATTTATTCCCGGGCAACAACTTTATCAGTTCAGGTCTGAATAAAGGAATATACTATGTTAAAGCAGAAAGTAACTTTACCACAATGATAATTAGTGTCTGTCCATAATGTCCGATATCCGCGTTGCTGCCAAAATTTTAAATCCTCGAATACCTTAGTATACCGCGGTTTAAAATTTTTGCGCGCCTTGATCTCGAACATTCTGAACAAACACTAAGAGTTTATAGACGGACACTAATTAAACTTAGCATTCAATAGTTGTTATGAGTTTAATTACTGAATAGTTACAAGATTAAACGGGCTTTTTGGAAACCACGTATACCCGTTTAACTTTTATACAGAATATAAGATTAATATGAATCCGGTTTTTAAGCATGCAGAAAAGGTAAAACTATTCTATCCATTACCGCCAAGCCATAACCTGTTTGTTTTAATGGGAATTAAGTTCTCATTGTTGCACTGCAAAATTTCATTGCTTAAAACAAAAATTTCACTTCCGAAAGTGATAGCCATAATCCTTTTATTATTCATGGCATCAGGTTTTTCATATCCTCAATCAATTCCATTTGATATTAAAGAAAACTTCTTTACCGCCGGCAAACAAAGATTGATTGATACAATCAATAAACAAACAGATGTTGATTATCAGATTGTCGTAGGGAGATCGCATAAACCTGTTGTAAGCAGGATAAATCATCCTTATTTCGGCTCTAATGAGCCGGTCAATGGTACTCTTGTTTTTAAAAATAAACACTATCAGGTCAATGGTTTAAAATACGATATCGTAAACGACAGGCTTATATTCTACATGCAATACAAAAACCACACAGCAGGTTTTATTTCACTCGACCATAATTTTATTCCTGAATTCAGGATTTATAACTCAACATTCAGATACTACAAAGGATTAAAAAACAGATTTGGATTTAATCTTAAAGAAGGTTATTACCAGGTGGTTTACGATGGCAAATTGAAATTCCTTGTACGTTGGGAAAAATCATTGTCAGTTAATGATGCTACGGAAAAAAATAAATACAATGAGAATAATCGTATGTATTTACTTAAAAACAACAAGATGTTGCGGATTTACAATATCAATAGTCTATTAAATAAGCTTAATCATAATAAAAGGGACATAAGAACTTTTATCCGCGACAACAATCATCATTTTAACCAGTCAGGTGTATCTGCAGCATTTTATATATTAGACTTTTACGAAAATCAAACAGAATAATGAAACCCTCACCATTAAGAGGATAAATTAAAAAAGGTACAAAGATAAAAAGACATGAATATTTTTATAACCAGTTTATTGGTGAGGGTTACTCATAATCATAATTATTTATTTGGTATTCGTGAGCCCCCTTCGGTCGGTTCGCCGAACGCCTTAAAAATATAAAAATTTGGTGAGGCAACAACCGATCCCGCCTAAGCAGAAGAGCTCGTGAAATAACAAATTAATTACTAATAACTTAACTAAAATATATTCTTGTGAAATCGATTCTCTTATTGCTCATTTTTTCCGGATCATTGACTGTTTCAGCCCAGGTAAATAAAATTATAATTAATACAGATTATAATTCGACGGATTTTATTGATTTCGTTCATGATATTGAAAAAAAACATCCTGTAAATTTTTATTTTAACAAATCATGGCTGGATACGGTAGTTGTCATTCAGAAATCCTTACCCGCCAATCTTACCCGGATTCTTGATAACACTTTTCAAAATACCGGTTTCGATTATCTTACAGATGGTATGAATGTTTTAATTACAAAAAACTATAAAATAACAACCGATATTCATAAGAATTTCTTTAATGCTGATGTAAAGCCGGAAAATCATTATTCAGATACAATAGATCTTAAGTATGCATTTATTGAAAGGTCGGTAAAAAAAGAAGCTGTAAAGAAGAATGGTACAAGAATTATAGGTAACCCGGCAAACCGGAATATTGCCAGGAAGGCTGTGGTTTCAGGTATTGTAAGGAATGAGGAAGATGGCGAACCGATAATCGGGGCAGCCGTTTTTGTCAAAGGCCTTGGAATAGGCACAGTTACGGATGTTTATGGCTATTATGTCTTGACCATGCCAAAAGGAAACCATGAGATGCTCTTTCAATATGTAGGAAGGATGGACCTGCAGGTTCCAATTGAGGTGAATGATGATGGCACCCTGAATGTCAGCATGAATCAGAATGTTATTGAAATGAAGGAAGTGGTTATTACTGCCGATAAAGAAAATATTGTAAAAAATATTCATACGGGTTTACAACGTATTGACATTGAGGTTGTCAAACAATTACCATCATCAATGGGCGAGGCAGACATCTTAAAATCGGCATTACTGCTGCCAGGTGTTAAAACAGTTGGTGAAGGGGCTTCGGGATTTAATGTGAGAGGTGGTAGCGCTGACCAGAACCTGATATTGTTCGATGGAACCCCGGTTTTCAACAGTTCTCATCTTTTTGGTTTCTTTTCTGTATTTAATCCCGAGGTCGTCAATGACTTTAAGCTGTATAAGAGCGGTATCCCGGCAAAATATGGCGGACGGGTTTCTTCGGTTTTTGATGTATCGGCAAAACAGGGAAACCGTAAAAAGTTCGTCCTGAGTGGAGGAATCAGTCCAATTACCGGCAAATTAACAGTTGAAGGACCGGTTATCAAAAACAAAGCTTCATTTCTGATAGGAGGAAGAAGTACCTATTCCGACTGGATACTCAAAAGACTTGACAAGCCTGAATTCAATAACAGTAATGCAAACTTTTACGATATCAGCGGCAAATTATCATATGATATTAATGACAGGAATTCATTAAATATATTGGCATACAAATCAGATGATTACTTTAAACTGAACTCGGATTCAACCTATCGTTACGAGAACAAATGTGCAAGCATATCTTACAAATGGAATTTCACCAAGAAATTTTACGGTGTTTTATCGGCATTGTATTCAAATTACCAGTACAATATATCGAGCGATAAAGAACCGGTGGTATCATTTAACCTGAAATACAATATAGAATATAAATCCCTGAAAACAGAGTTTCTCTTTTTCCCTAATAACAGCCACACTTTGAATTTTGGCTCTGAATTAATAAGGTACGACATGATTCCCGGGGATTTCACTCCTTTGCATGAGAAATCTGATATAACCGCGTTGAAATTGCCCGGGGAACAGGGTATGGAATCCGGAATTTTTATTAATGATGATATTATTGTTAATGACCGGCTTTCTGTTTCGGTAGGTTTGAGGTATTCGTTGTTCTTTGTGACCGGTCCCGACAAAGTCTACCAATACCGCGAAGATGCTCCGCGAAGCGTTGAAAGCCGAATTGATTCTACCATTTATTCTGCAAACGATATTATTAAAACCTATGGCGGGCCTGAATTAAGATTTTCAGCGCGTTATATAACAGGGTTAAATAACTCGGTTAAAATAAGTTATAACCGTATTTACCAGTTTCTTCATATGCTTACCAATTCTACTTCAATATCACCCACCGATGTATGGAAGATCAGCGATGCCGGTATAAAACCCCTGATAGGAAACCAGGTAGCAGCAGGTTTTTACCAAAACTTGTTTTCCAATTCGGTAGAATCATCAGTTGAGGTATATTATAAGAATACCAGGAACCATCTCGATTATAAAGGAGGCACTGAACTTCTTCTCAATCCCGATTTAGAGGTTGATCTTATACCAGGGATAGGAAGGGCCTATGGTGTGGAACTGATAGTTAAAAAGAAATCAGGTAGATTAAACGGCTGGATTTCATATACCTACTCGAAAACCGAACTAAAGGTAGATGGAAAATTCACGGATGAAAAGATTAATTTTGGTGAATATTACCCTGCCGCCTACGATAAGCCTCATGATCTGACCCTTGTTGCCAATTTTAAATATTCGAGAAGAATAAGTTTATCGAGCAATTTCACATACAATACAGGACGTCCCATTAGTTATCCCGTTGCTAAATATATTTTCAGGGGAAGAGAACTTATACACTATTCAAACCGCAATGAGTACAGGATTCCCGACTACCTGAGATGGGACATATCGCTCAATTTTGAAGGTAACCTGAAATTGCAAAAACTGGCCCACAGTTCATGGTCCGTGGGAGTTTACAATTTAACAGGAAGAAATAATGTTTATTCGGTATTTTTTAAAACTTCACCGGAAGGTATAAAGGGTTACCAGCTTTCAATTTTTTCCCGTCCTATTTTCAATGTTACATATAATTTCAGGTTTTGATTTCAGCTAAGGCATTCATAGATAATAATCTGAAAATATTATAATAACGATACAAAAAGATGAACACGATTAATACATTCATATTTAAAAAATTTAACTTTCATAGTTTAAAGTGGGTGAAACCGATAATTCTTATACCGTTTTTAGTTGTCTTTGTTTTATTAGGTACCTGTGTCAAACCATTTGAACCTAATATTACCAAATATGACGGGGTGTTGGTTGTTGACGGGGAAATTAACAATTTACCCGGACCCTATGAAGTAAAACTAACGCAGAGTTACAAATATGAAAAAGATTCGGGGATCAAAATTTCCGGTGCAGTGGTGAAAATTATTGAAAATACAGGAGGGGAAATTTCCCTGCAGGAAAACGGTGATGGTATTTATCTTTCGAATAGCTCTTTCAGGGCTGTAATTGGCAACAGTTATAAATTACAGATAACATATAACAGCGAAATCTATGAAACGGAATTCGAAATGATAAAAGAACCTGTGCCTATTGACACCGTTTACTGGGAATACCGGAATTCTGATAATGTACAGACTGATGGAATCCAGTTGTTACTTAATACCCATGATCCCGGTAACAATACTCATTACTATGCATGGGAATATGAAGAAACATGGAAGTTTTACGTACCAGATTTCCCTTCTGACAAGCCTGAATGGGAAAAATGCTATAAATATTCAAACAGCTATTATTTTAAAATTGCTTCATCAACCCGTTTATCAAGCAACAGGATAACCAGGTATCCCTTACTGTTTATTGATGAAAATACAAACAGGCTCAGATGGCGTTATTCCATTCTGGTAAAACAGTTTGTATTATCAGAACCGGCGTATAAGTTTTACAGCGATCTGATAAAGTTAAATGAAAGTCAGGGTACGCTTTTTGATCCTACGCCCCATTCGCTCACCGGAAATGTTAAATGCCTTACCGATAAGGATAAACCTGTTCTCGGGTATTTTATGGTTTCAGGTGTTTCAAAGAAGAGAATATTTATTGATAATGATGATCTGCCAATAGAATATCAGCCGGTATCAGGATTTGAATCTTGCTTTTTTGAATTTTTAAATATATTCAGAAAAAATCCATTTGAACATGTCGTCCGGGAAATTTCCCCAATTCTTTATTCACTTTGCAATGAATGGGATTTTAACCGGTTTCAGAATGGAGATACAATATTGACTATAGGAATAAAGGAGTCATATCCCCATCCATATTTAAATTTCCCAGATGATACGCTTTATTTTCCGGTTGTTTTAATGACCGAAATTTTGGGGGAAACTGATACATTATATACATTAATGAATACCATACCGGGTTCGGGAAGTTATGATTGTTCTGACTGGCCGTTTCCGACTGAAATAGATATTTCAACAGACACTGATACCATATTTTTAAAAAACCCTGCTGTTAATTATCAAAAATCACTGCGCAATTACTCTGCAGTTGATTCAATGTTGAACCTAGGTTATATTATTTATGAAGTTGACACTTCAGTCAATGAGGATACCTTATTTGTTATTAAGTTCAATAAAGCACCTTATTGTTTTAATTGCACTTTATCAGGGGATAATAAAGAACCCGATTTTTGGATTGACGAATAAAATTATTTTATATGAATAGTTTGAATATTTTTTTTCAAAGTACATTAATACAAACAGAAAGTCTGTTTTTAAAACTCATTCACCGGTATAAGCATATGGGTCTTTGCCGTTATAGTTATTTGATGCCAGATATAACCGGACAAAAAAGTATACTAATAAAGACCAAACCATATCTGGTTCTGTTTTGTTTTGTTTTATTACTGAATGTAAATCATGTTGCCTTTTGTCATAAAGATGCTGTATTAACACCGGTAACCGGTTTAAATGAATTCATCATTCAGGAAAGGGTGTTGCTAATTCCTGATCAGGACTTTTATCTTGCCGGTGAAAATATAAACTTTTATGCACTTACAATTGATGCCGCCCTTCAAATCCCCGTAGATTTAAGCGCGATATTGTATGTGGAACTGTTAGACCAGGACAACAGTGTTGTTAATTCAACAAAAATTCTGCTGAAGAACGGCGAAGCTATTAACAGCTTATCACTACCCAGGCAACTAAAAACAGGATTTTACCATATCAGGGCTTATACCAATTATATGAAAAATTTTGGGCCAGGTACATTTTTTATGAAGAGGATGAAAATTGTAAATCCTTTTTATGCAATAGATTACGGGAATTCAAATAATGTATTTACAGAAAAATTTAACTTGAAAGTAGTTGTTGAAGGAGGTAAAATGATATACGGAATTAAAAATAAGCTGGCTTTTTTCAGCCCAGGTTCCTTCAAAAGACTGTTTGTAAGATTATATAAAAATGATTCAATTCTTGCCGAAACTAACGCTGAAAAAGGCTGGGGAACTTTTACCCTTACACCCGAAACTGATGGTGACTACAGAATTGAAGCAATTTCCCATAGCCTCGAAAAAACAACTGTTAACCTTAAGCACATAGACCGTAAGGGAGTTGCCTGCAAACTTGACAGTGTTGTTAATAATAAAGTTTTTATCAACGTCGTTGCAAAAGCTTTTGATAAATTTCCGTTAACGGTTTATATTGACAATAACGGCATTGTTTATGAGTATTCTGAAAAATTGTACGGTAATGCAAATAAACGCTGTCTGCAGGTTCCTTACGGGTTAAATAAAATATTCGTAACAGACAATACAAATAATGAGGTGTCATACAGACTGGCATATGTTAAACCTGAATCCCAAATGGATATTGCTGCTGACATCAGTAAACAAAAAGCACAGCCGGGGGATTCGGTTGACATTAACTTTTCGTCTAATAGTCCCGACAGTGTAAACTATTTGCTTGCAGTGAAAATCGGAGATATCAACACTGCCGTTTCCTTTCCCGGGCTTGTGGAATCGGCAATATTTGCTGCTTCAGTCGCATCGTTGACCAATGAAAAATCTGCCGAAGAACTCATAATGCAGCATGAAGTGAACCTCAACGATTACCTTTTAAAATTCACTAAAGGTGAAATAAGGGATATTCAGCCAAAAAACATTCAATATTTGCCCGAAACAACCCATGATATTGTTACCGGACGAATAATCAAAAAAAGCGGGGGAAATCCGGCAGCACACAAAATCGTTTATCAGGCATTTGTTGATTCGATATGTTGGGTAAACCATAGTAAAACCGATAACCAGGGAAGGTTTGTATTTTCATTGCCATTCGACTACCAGGGTAACGAACTGGTAATAACTGTAAAAGATTCAACAACAGATTACTCGATTGAGATGGAAGATGAGTTTTACCCCTATTTTTTGAAACTTGAAAAGGAAAAATATTATCCCGATTCATCTTTGAAAGATATTATCGAATCCAGGATGCTTATACTGCAAGTAAATGACGCTTACTCCGGCCAGATAAGAAAGCGCGGGCCAGACCGTCCCTCTTTAAGGTTTTATGGTTATCCCGATAAGGAATATCAATTCAGGGACTACCAGGACCTGGTTAACTTTGAAGAATTCGTTTTCGAGATTGTAAAAGAGGCCGGTATTGACAGGGTGCGTAAAAATGGCATAAAAGTGCTTTATGAAACTACATATAATGTAATTGGTGATAACCCGCTTTTTCTGCTTGATGGCATTCCTTTGTCCAACTCAAACCAGCTTGCCGGCATCCCCACTAAGGAACTCGAATCTGTAAGGATCGTGACCGATAGATTCTTTTTTGGTTCCGATGTGTACGATGGGATAATGGATATTACATCAAATTCAAAATCATTCAATCTGATTGATATGGAAAAAAATTCTGCCAGGACAGTTTTTGTTCCTGTAAAAATATCAAAAGGTGAACGGCAATTGTCAGACACGCGCACTCCTGATTATCAATCTGTTATCTATTTTAATAAAATCAAAACTGCACATGGAACCGGTAAAGTTAAACTTAAAGTACCCCATAACCGGGGAAATTATTCATTTGGAATATTTGGATATAACAAAACAGGAGAATGGGGTTATAAAAATATTTACAATGCTTTATCTATAGAGTTTATAAATAAATAATAAATTTCTTTTAGCGAAACCCTCACCATTAAGAGAGTTTAAAATATGAGGTACAAAGATAAAAGGACATGAATATTTTTATAACCAGGTTATTGGTGTGTATTCGCCGAACGCCTTAAAAATATAAAAATTTGGTGAGTAAACAACCGATCCCGCCTTAGCGGGAGAGCTCGTGAACACCATTTAAAATAAACAA
>CAZBJH010000067.1:0-18509 GCA_964492185.1 uncultured Bacteroidales bacterium
TTACGCTTGTCCGAAAATTGCTCATTTACGACTGGTAAATTCCGCATTTTCGGACTGCGCGAGCCTTGCAAATGGAACCTTCTGAACAGACACATGTACGGTTAAACATTTTTACTGCTTTGTAGACAGACTCTATTTATTTCACCTGTTACTGGCGCAAGGCTCCAGCCTTGCGCCCGTAACAATTATTTTACTCTTTTTCCTCCAAAACAAAAATAATCGGCATTGTAAATTGTGAACGTACATTTTTGCCGTCTTTTTGAGCCGGGGTAAAATCGCCCAATAAATTCACCACCCTTAGTGCTTCAGCCTCCAGGTCAGAAACCGATTCCGGATCTATCTCCGGATTATCTCCTGTTTTATACCCTTTTACTTCAACCTCTTTAGTTACACTATCTATAATATCAGTCCTGAGAACATGCACATCATTGACATTTCCTTTTTCATCCACAGTAAACTGAATATATATCCATGCTGAAACATTATTATTATTATTATGCGCTAAAGCCTATTGGATAAAATCCAAAATAAATAGTCTCGGGATGATATTATCCAAATAAATCAATTAAAATCAACCTCTTAAAATTAAGTTCACAAGTAAGTTTCAATAACCAAATATATAACTTATACAATGACAAAAAAATACCCCGAATTTAGGCCTTTTCGGCTATTTTCGGGGTTTTTTCCTGCCTTTGATTAAATATTTCTCACGTGTTAATGTCCCTAAAATAAACTGAAACAAATAATTAAACAAATTTAAACAGCTTCTAAATATCTTTTGTAATTAATGATTTTGAATATACTTTGTTTATACCTTAATTTAGGGGAGAAATATTTATTCTTTTATAAATTTACCTTTATATAAATTGTCACCATCTTTAACTTCTAAAATATACATGCCGGTTTCGAAATCGTCAACATCTATGAAAGAAGAATTAATAACTTTTTCAACAACCTGCTGACCAGTAATATCATATATCCTTATTACTGCATTTTGAAAATCCTTGCTTAAATTCAAAACATTTTTAACAGGATTTGGATAAGAATAGAGATTTAAAGATTTTTCTTTTTCTGAGATATCCGATGGTACTTCAAAAGGCGTATCTTCAACATAAGCATAATCTTCGCCAACGGCATTAAGGTCGTGTCCATTACCGGTGGCATCTGTAAGCACTGTATCTTCTCCTTCTTTATTGCACTTGTAATACATCAATAATCCTTCTGAAGCCGGGTCAATTTCCTGTTCCATATTATCCATAATATCTTCTTCGGTTCTTGCTACATTCCAAATCCTTATCTCATCCATGATGCCAATGACTGTTCTCGCGGGTTCAGCGCCTAATCCTGCGCCAACCCGAATATTGTCTCCTAAAGGAAGCTCTGCTAACTCATAAGATTCATCCACCGCTGTTTCTACTCCATTAATATAAAACCTTGATTGGGCTTCAGTTACTGACATAACAACAGCAACATGCTGCCATTCATCTATCGTAACAATATTGTCGGCGCCTTCATAGGTCCACTGTTCATTCCATTCATAACTGGTGGTAAGATTTTCGTCAACCGTTCTAAATATAAGCGCTTTAGAACCGCCACCTTCCGCATTACGAAAATCAACCAATGCTGTAAAATCATCTACAGTAACAGTACCGTCAAATTTAACCCAACCTTCTATGGTGACATCAGAAACTAAAAGTTCTGACATACCATCCTTATAAAACGATGTTCCGTCTGTTGTAATTTGCAGTGCATAATTTTGAGCATTTACCATATATGACATCATACATGTAATTGCCGTTAGTAATAGAATTTTTTTCATAATAATTGTTTTTAGATTAATAAATAGTATTGTATTTAGAAACTGTTTAAATTCATTATATTTCTCTTTAAAATTCAAATTCTAATAATTTTATCACTTCTTACTTTGCTTCTGGTTTGAACAACTAAAAATGAAAATAACAAGACAACCCAGAAAATTGAGATTCTTTGTTTCATAATCTATTTTTATAAATAGTCAAACAAGTAACAAATATACTAATTATCTTTTATGACAATATTTCTTCATAAAAAAAAACTAATGTATACAGAAAAATATAAAAATACATCATTTCTTTTTGAATTTTTTCAATATCTTGATGATAATTTCTAAAAATCGCATATTCGTCTTTATAAAAGGTGGATTTCTATGTTGGATTAAAAACGGATATTAGTATGATTAAATTCAGGATTCGCGGTATATTGATATATACTGTCTTTTTATTTGGAATGTATATTCCATTAGCAGGCCAGAACCTGGTGGTAAATAGTGATATGGAACAGGCAGATGCCTGGACAATCTATCATATGGGCAGTGAAAATCATGCTAATTACGAATTCGGTTATACAGATGACGGCCCTTTATATGGAAGCGGCGGTTGTTTAAGGGTGACCAGTGATAAAGCCACGAATATACTTTTTTGGCAATCACTTACCATGGAGGCAGGTAAAACTTATGAAATAGATGCAGCAGTCAAAACGGGATACGTGGAAAGTTTCTGGCTTGAATTATATTTGAGTACAGTTTTCCCACAACCGGATGAGGATTATTCCCCCAACAACAATGATGACAGGGAGTTAGGATTGTCAACATGGGAGGGTTGCGGGCCTGATGAGGATGGCCTGATGTCTGAAATATCCTGTTTGGGTGATAATAGTTATACAGTACCGGGCACCGGGGGTGAAAATGTCGATATATGTTTCGGTATAAAGACCGGCATCTGGAACGATATGGAAATGATAGAGGTATTGATCGACAGTGTGACAGTGAAGCTGGTTGAAGACTGGTATTTGCTGGGGACTGAAGATGGTATCCTGGACCATGAGAATAAAAAGATCACCAATGTCGCACCTGTCCTTAGCGTGGCTGATTTCTACGATGGGCTTGAAACATCAGCTACAGCCTCCGTACAAATAATAGGGGTAAGTTCCGGCAACAGCATTCCTGTTTCTCCGGATGCCCTGATATCCGACACCATGCTGGTCAGGGTAAGCGGTAACCTGGAACAGGATTATGAAATTGAGCTCAGGCCTGTTGGCACGGGAAACGATATATTGTATGCCCTGGGTAGCACTATTAACAATACGGACAGTACAGTTACAGATTTACCAGGCAATGCCACTGTCCTTCAATTGATAACCTCCATAGAGGTATCTCCCTATGCTACTTATGAAGTGTTGACTTCTGATGATCAGACACCCGAAAATACAGATACCATTTCCGGTGATTTGAAAATTGTCGTCCTTGCAGAAAACGGGGATGATAAAATATTCTCACTGGAAACAGGTAATGATATGGCGGTAAAGCTGATCGCCGATTCAACCGGTACCATTCCTTTTATCAAAGATGAAATTATTGAACTTGAAGGCAGTATTAACTGGCATATCACAAGGGAAGACAATCCTTTACAGGGAAGTATACTTAACCTGAAATCGGACGATATATGGATATATTTCGACAGCATCAGGCCACAGCAATTTTATGATGCATATATTGATCTGATCAGGATCAATAATGAAGAACTTGAGCCGGGTGTAAATGCACGCCTTGTGCAATACGCGATCGGATGTGTACTTGTCAGTCACCCCGAAAATTATATGCCCCTGGAAATATTCTCAGAAGAAGATCTGGGCGGAACATCCATGGAACTGGGGCTTTATACGTATAACAGAAGCACAGAGCTGGGAGGCATGGAAGACAATATCAGATCACTCAGGCTTAATAAAGGATATATGGCCACACTTGCCCGCGATACAAAGGGCACTGGATATAGCAGGGTCTTTATTGCCGATGAAGATGATATTATTGTCGATTCCCTGCCCGATGGCTTGTATGACGCTGTTTCGTTTATCAGGGTGATCCCCTGGAGGTGGACCACCAAAAAAGGAAGAGCCGGGTCATGGGATGATACCGGTCATGAAATCAGCAGCAGCCTGAACTGCTCGTGGGATTATGACTGGGACAATGTCAGGGTTTCCGGTTTGAATGTTGAATATGTCCCCATGAGGCATAATCCCAACTGGAATGCATACAGCAATATCAACAGCAAGAAAAACAGTACACATGCATTACACTTTAATGAACCGGACAATGAGGTTGACGACGGTTACAGCACCGTTCAGGGAGCCATTGATCAATGGCCGGAGATGCTGGAATCAGGACTGCGGCTGGGATCACCTGCACCTACTGATGGCGGCAGGGAATGGCTGTATGATTTTATAAAAGAATGTGACAAACTGAACTACAGGGTTGATTTTGTTGCAATACACTGGTATTGGGGATGTTCAAACCCTCAGGCCATGTACGATTTCTTAAAAAATGTACATGATAATACCGGCAGGCCTGTTTGGATCACTGAATGGAATAACGGGGCAAACTGGACAGGTTGTTTACCAACATATGAAGAACAGGCTGAAAAAATAGGAGAATTCATTTATATGCTTGATACAACCAGCTTTGTAGAACGGTATTCTATATACGAATGGGTAGAGGCTGAACGTGAATTATTTTACCCGAACGGAAAACTGACCCCGGCCGGTATAGTATACAGGGATAATGCTTCTCCAATGGCATTTAGTCATGAGAATGAGTTCTATATTGACTACACTCCCCTGCCGAATGCCATTGCATCTGCAGATATCGATCAGGCTAATGTAATTGCATATCCACAACCCGTATCGGATGTGCTTTTCCTGAAGGGCCTGAAAAAACCTGAAACAGTGAATATCTATAACATTACAGGGAACAGGGTACATTCCGTGATAACGAACGGAAAGGTAAATACGGAACACCTTCCGGACGGGATATATATTATTATTATTGACGGGCACAGGCCGGTTAAGATCTCTAAAATGCAATAACCGGGAGCTAAAGTAATCAATTCTTTATAAACCTCAGTATCTGATCCCTTTCTCCCATTTATAAATATAAAAGATATACACCCGTTTGTAAAGATGCCACATCGATTTCCGCGGGAAGTGATTCAACAGATTCTGATCTTACAAGATCACCATTGATATTAAATACATTTAACCTTACCCGTTCAGGTTCACCTGAAATACCCAGATTATGCATTACCGGGTTGGGATAAACACAAAGATCCGCGTTGTTCATATGGCTCCCGGCCGTTACTTCTTCCCTGACCGTTTTGGCAACATCGAACGAGTCTGTGGCATTATCCAATACTTCCGGCATCCTTAATATATATACAGGCTGGGGAGGCAGATCTTCCTGTGTTTCCCCATCGCCCTGTCCCATTCTTTGCACAAAGATATCCAGCTTCAGGGAGTCTTTCCAGAGGTCTGTGTCATACGACGGTTCCCAACTGTCAACAGGTGATAGTGTAAGATCATGCTCAAACCATCGCGTTGTATCCGCTTCGAGATTATAACACACATTTACCGATACTTTACTGTCATGTTCAACATCGCGGTATACCATGTAAACAGCTGTCTGTTCATCTCTGTCATTTACCACCACCTGGGGCCTGGAAATGGGTATTTTTTTGGTACCCCCCCCGCTAAGCGAAAAAGATGTTGTTCTGTTGGATATCCGAAAGGTTTCCCATTCTGAACTATCATTCAGGTATACCAGGTGATACTGTGGGGTATTCGACCCGGCAGGTTCCCAGTAAGAAACAATATAGGGCCTGCTTTCAGCATCGGCATACATGCTTGTCTGGTTAATGAGTTCCTTATTTTGACTTATTTTACAAGCATATTCGGCAGTGGATAAAGTAACGGGGATCGAGTATTTTTCTCCTGTTGATTTATACCAGTTGACACCACCGTCAGGTGACCGGGCATAGCACATATCATGATTGGTAGCAACATCCCATGTCTCCCGCCATACCCATGATACATGAATGACCCCGTTAACGTCCACACAGGATTGCCAGTATGCATTTCGCTGGTTTTGCCCGCTGATCAGGTTATTATGCAGGCGTATCCATCTTTTTTCTTCAGCAAGATATTTGTTGATCACCATATTGCCATTACCGGAAACTCCGTATCTGTATATAAACAACAGATCGCCATTCGGCAACCTGAAAAACTCAGGATAGGTTACATCATCTTCCTGATCACCTGTCATCACTTGTTCTTCACCCATCTCTACCGAACCGGGATCAACACTCATACAATATCGCAGAGCATCGTTATGATGGTCCCATGCCATGTGGAGAAAACCGTTCCCGTCAACAGCAATACTGATAGAACAGTGTGCATCTTCAACGTTTCCCTTATAGTGGGTTTTCAAGGTGTCCCAGGTTTCTGATCCCGTTTTTCTTTTTGCCAAAATAACATTTCCAACCGAATCATAGTAGGCCGTGTATTGCATACCTGCATAACTGGCAACGGAATTTTTCCTGAACACGGGAGCATTAACAGAATTACGTGCCCATCCCAAACCGATTGTACCTGCCTGGGCTACTGTATGCATTCCCGCGGTTGTTATCAAAATAAAAGAAAATATCCATGTAAATTTGTTCATGATCATATTGTATTTAGTGTCTGTCCATAAAGTCCCATTTGCCGCGTTACGCTTGTCCGGAAATTGCTCATTTACGACAAGTAAACTTCCATATGCCGCAAGTCTGTGACTTGTGGCTCTCCTCCCGTGTAAACTTTCTTAACCGGCTTATTTCGTGCGCTTTTGATTAATAGAGTTCATGTTCGTTTCATAATGTAAGTCTTACAGATGACAAAATAAAATATATTTTACAAACAAGTAATAAAACTTCCATTCTTTTGAAAAATAAAACCTAAATTAACATAATGAAACTAAATATCATGAACAAAGCAGGATTAAAAGCCTTATCGATCATTACTTTAGCGGTTTGCATGGGAACAGACAATAAACCTGGGGCTCCGCCGATCAAACCGGGTGAGGTATGGCCGGACAATAACGGGGTACATATCAATGCACATGGCGGAGGGATATTAAAAGCAAATGGAAAATATTATTGGTTTGGTGAACATAAGACACCGGGGCGTAAAGGAAACAGAGCCCAGGTAGGTGTGCAATGTTATTCATCTGATGATTTGATTAACTGGAAGGATAAAGGTATTGCACTGCCGGTGGTTGAGAATGACCCGGCCCATCCCATTGCCAAAGGATGTATCCTAGAAAGGCCAAAAGTAGTTTATAATGAAAAAAACGATAATTATGTAATGTGGTTCCACCTGGAATTGCTTAATGAAGGCTATTCAAGCGCGATGACAGGTTTAGCTGTAAGCACGGAAGTAACGGGACCGTACAGGTTTGAAAAAGCGCTGAGGCCCGATAAAGGCGTTTGGCCCGCGGGATATCCTGAAAATCTGAAAAACAAACAATACCAGCCGGATAAACTGAAACCCTGGTCGGAAGAATGGCTGGAAGCAATCAGAGAAGGCATGTTTTTGCAGCGCGATTTCCCTAAAGGTCAAATGAGCCGTGATATGACTGTTTATGTTGATGATGACAAGAAAGCATACCATATACATGCCTCGGAAGAAAATCTTACATTGCATATATCCGAATTAACAGATGATTATACTGACTTTACAGGTATATATTACAGGGTTCTGCCTGCCGGACATAATGAGGCACCGACCATGTTCAGAAAAGATAAAAAATACTATATGATAACATCAGGGTGCACCGGGTGGGATCCCAATGCAGCCAGACTACTGATGGCTGATTCTGTCAGCGGCAAATGGGAATATATTAAAAATCCATGTACAGGGCCCGATTCTGCTTTGACATTTCATTCCCAGGGTACTTTTATTTTAAAACTTAAAGAAAACAAATATATATTCATGGCTGACCGCTGGAAACCTGAAAATCCTGTTGATGGCAGATACGTGTGGCTGCCGGTACATTTTGATAAGGAAGGATTGCCATTTTTAAAATGGTATGACGAATGGGGGATCAGTGAATTATAAAAACACAAGGCTATTTTTTAGAATAGGTTTATTTTTAATTCCTTCCCACGGGCCGGATTTCGAACTGCCCGCATGGGGAGCGGTTCGAAAAAATCAGCCCTTGATGGGCACTTTTTATATAACAATCATAATCTATAATTGTAACTGTATCATTTTTTTTTCGTAATATTAAAATATTGGAATGATATTTACTTCTTTCCACTTTTACTAACCATAACCCGGGTAATCTTTAAAAAAAAATTAAATGATAACTGATTATTTGTGATTTCTATGTTCATTTGTTTATCATTTACCGTGCATTATTCATGTGTCAGGTTTGAGGCAGATAACCTTAACCGGCGCATTTTGCAATAGTGAATAATACATACTTAAAATTATAATATACTTTTTCATTAACTTTGTTTGCATATTTTCATGGACCATTTAAAAATTTCCTTACTTACAGTTTGCTCCCTTTTTCTGGTTACCGGAATTTTTTCCCAGGATAGTATTAATCATTGGGAAAGTGTTGTTTTACCCGGTGATAACATTAAATTTTTTCCCGGTGAATCGGCTCCTGATGCCGAATGGAAAGAATCAGGGTATAATGACGACACCTGGCCGGATGGTATATTTTCCATTGGTTATGGTGATGACGATGACAGCACGGTCATTGATCAGGTATTATCCTTATATGTACGGCATGAATTTTTCATTGTTGATACATCAAACATTTTCCTGGCTGTTTTACATATGGATTATGATGATGGTTTTGTAGCTTACATCAATGGTATGGAAATAGCACGTTCAAATGTGGGCACAACAGGGATCGAACCTTCCTGGAATGAACCGGCAACATCAAATCATGAAGCCTTAATGTATCGGGGTAACCTGCCAGAGGAATTTTTAATTTCACAGGAAAAACTGTCGGCATGCCTTCAGCCCGGCAACAATATGCTATCAATTCAGGTGCACAATGTAACGATCACCTCATCCGATATGTCATGTATTCCCTTTTTATCCCTGGGTATCACTGACGAAACATCGAACTACAGAAACACTCCCGGCTGGTTCACACCACCACAGCCACCATTGCCACCCCTTGAGTTCACTTCATCCAACCTGCCTATTCTCATTATTGACACGGAAAACGGTGTAAATATACCTGATGAGCCAAAAGTAGAAGGATTTATGAATATCGTTTACAATACAAACGGGAATACAAACTTTGTCACCGGACCCTTTCATGAATCATCAGGCCCTATAGGAATTGAAACCAGGGGAAATGTAACACAGTCATTTCCTAAAAAACCATATGGCCTTGAAACCAGGAACCCTGTTGAACAAAGGGATAGCCTGGGAGAAAACAGGAATGTTGAAATCCTTGGCCTCCCTGCTGAAAATGACTGGGTATTGAGGGCCTGTTGGATTGATAAAACCCTTATGAGACATGCCATCGCCAGCCAAATGTCTATTAATATGGGCAGGTATGCACCACGCTATGCTTTTTGTGAAGTGATAGTAAACGGGAGCTATGACGGGGTTTATCTTTTTATGGAAAAAATCAAACAGGATAATGACCGTTTGAACATCGAAGAATTGCACCCCTGGACGACAGACCCGGATTCGATAACAGGCGGATATATATACCAGGTTGCACAATCGGGTGCAGATTTCGGGGAAAGACGCAGATATGTGTATCCCAAAGCCGATGAAATAAACAATGTTCAGACGAATTATATCCGTAATTATGATGATAATTTCAGATCGGTGATGGATAAAAGCAATTATGCCGATCCTACCTCGGGTTTTCCAATGGTGATAGATGTGAACGCATTTATTGATGAGATCATCATTCAGGAAGCCTGTAAAAATTCCGATGCTTACGGATGGAGCAGCTTCTTTCATAAAGACAGGGGGAGTAAACTTTGCGCGGGACCTGTATGGGACTTTGACCAGGCGCTTACAAACTCCACATTCAATGATGGTAACAGAACCAATGAATGGCTTATAAACAAAGGGGTCAGCGATGTGCCGTCCTTCTGGCCCAAACTTTTTAATGAGCCTAAATTCAGATATTTACTGAAAAAAAGGTGGTTTGAATTAAGGGAGAACGTACTTCAAACGGATATATTGATGGGGTATATTGATTCTGTCGCGCTATACCTGGATGAGGCACAAAAAAGAAATTTCCAGAGATGGCCTGTTCTTGGGGAAGAACTCTGGAGAAGTCTGCCCGGTTGGGATGAAAGAGATACTTATCAAAAAGAAGTGGATTACTTGAAAAACTGGTTTGCAGCACACCTGGAATGGATAGATACACAACTGGCTTCTGTTCCTGATCAGGCCATTGATATCCCAAGCCTTACTATCTCGGAAATTATGTATTCACCCATCCAGGGCCCTAAAATGGAATTTATTGAAATTGTGAATACAGGGAGCAACGAGGTTGATCTGACAGGTGTGTTTTTCTCTGATGGAATAGTATATACCTTCCCTGAGGGTAAAAAACTCGGCGCGGGTGAATATGCCGTAATTGCATCTAATGCAGAAATGTTTGAAACAAGGCATGGTTTTAAACCTTTAGGAGAATATTCGGGACTGCTTGATAACAGCGGGGAAAGAATTGCATTGCAAAACAGCCTGGGCTGTTTAATAGATGAAGTGGTTTATGACAATGAATCGCCCTGGCCGGTAATTACTATAAATAATCTCGGCTCTATCGAACTCCTTGAGATCAATATGGATAATACACTCCCTGAAAACTGGGCTGTTTCCAAAAGTTCACACGGAACACCTATGAATTTGGTTTCAGGTATTAACGAAACCCTGATTTCAGAAAACGGGATTAAGGTTTATCCCAATCCTGTTGTCAATAACCTGAATGTAATGTTTTCAGGATCGTATAAAGGCAAGCTTGAAATCGAAATTTATGACTTGTTGGGATCCTTAAGATTAAGGTCAGATCAGAAAGAATTTACAGGCGTGCAGTTATCACTGGATGTTAAGGACCTGCCAAATGGTTATTACATTATGAAAATAAGATCTCATAATTCAAGCTCAACGAAACAGATATTAATAACCAGGTAAGCAGTTAAGATAAGGCCGCGCGAATGTTCACGCGCCCTGATACCGAACATTCTGAACAAACACTACGAGTTTATTGACAAACTCTGTTTAACATAATGAATTTTTGGGATAATACTTCAACATTTCCATTCATCATCTTCAGGATATATAACCCCTCGTGCAGGTTTCCAATATTGATACGGGAAAGGCCCCGCGAGATCTCCTGTTGCATAAGCTTTTTACCCCTTATATCATAAACAACAGCCATAATCTTCCTGTCTTGTGATCCGGATTCATTAAAGGAGATATTAAGCACACCGCCGGACGGATTCGGGAATACCCGGGGTATTATATCCTTCTTATTATTATTATTATTATACACACTTGAAAGATCCGGATCTGCAGGTCCAATGCCGCTGAGTGTAGGCTTTACCTGGACAATGCTCCCGTCTTCATTAAATTGAAGCTCATCAATACAGACTTCGCGGTTATACCCCGCGGATGAACCCATGGTAATTCCTTTTGGCCGGGTAAACCTGTGATAGACAATATACCATTTATTACTGTCGGGGACATGTATAACACTGTTGTGTCCCGTGCCATATATCCCCCTTGAAGCATCTTTGGCAATAACCAGGTTATCGTCAGGAATATTAAGTCTGCCGGCCGGTGAACCGGAGGTGGCATAGCGTACCCGGTAATCGACACTACGTGTATCATTTTCCGACCATAGAAAATAATACCTGCCTTCCCTGTAAAATACTTCAATACCTTCCCTGAAAGTATTATCGGGAGTCATAATTTTTATCGTTCCTGTATTTATTGACAGCATATCCTCATTCAATTCGGCAAAAGCCATATAACTGTTTCCCCAGTATAAATAATACTTGCCTGAAACAGGATCATGAAAAACATCCGGATCAATCTGCTGACCTCCTGATACCCCGGGAGGCAGATCGGAGATTAATTCTTTACCCGAATCAAAAAAAGGTCCCGTGGGGGAAGATGCAGTGGCAACACCAATTTTCTGCTCTCCGCAGAAATAAAAGAAATATTTATAATTGCCTTCCACCTGTTTCTCAATTATAGTTGGCGCCCAGGCTCTGTAGGATGCCCAGTTAACATCTGTCTCCAGATCAAGAATAACTCCTTCATCGGTCCAGTCAATAAGGTTTTCCGATGAAAAAGCCTTAAAATATGTTCCCAACCAGTCAGTGATACCATCAGTGGTCGGATAAATATAATACTTACCTGTTTTTTCCGAATACAGGACTTCAGGGTCTGCATATAATCCGTTTAAAACAGGGTTGTTATTAACTTTTGCTGTAACCATGTATGTATTGCTGCCAACCCCTTCTACATTAACCGTATAAGAAACCGGTTCTCCCGTAAAGTCCTGCGGAGTGACCGGGGACACTTCAGAACCCGGAATTGAATATAATCCGGGGCAGAAAGCCGTAAGGTCAGTACCATTTTTTACCGGCAGATATACAGTTTTTTCAACGTGGTCTGAAACAATATTCTGCTTTTTAACCTGGTCAGATCCGGCAGACTCAATAAGTAATATATTCTCAGTTGCCCATTTTTCAGCAAGATCCTCAGCTTCACCCTGGGTAACAGGAATGACGGTTCCATGTCGCGGGGTAAAATTCATCGATACATCATTAACAACTTTGAAATTCAGCAAATCGGTTCCTGAAGTAAACTGATAGTGACCTGAAGTATAAACATCATACATTAAAATGTAGGTATCAGAATTAATCAGTTTAAAGACACATGAACCTTCAACTGCAGATGATGTCTGGTCAAGATATTGGTCATGCAACACATAGCCTTTTGTTAATGAGTCGGAAACAGCAACTTTAATACCTGCATCACCTCCTTCTGTCTTCATGAAAAGATAAAATTTATTATCCTTACGGACAATATCAGCATCGATAAAGGGCTGGCCGGCTGTGCCGAATAATAGCTGCCGGGGGACTGTTAGCAGGCTGGTAAAATCATCATTTGCATAGGAATAATAAATTTTATCAGGGTCATTGCCAAATTTAAGCGAGAAATAAACCATTAGCTTACCGGTTTCTTCATCATAAATTGTTTGTGGCGCCCACACCCTGTTCACTTCTGAGAACTCTGCACCAAAAGCGTTCGGAATATTTACCACCGATGATGTCCAGTTGATCAGATCGGCTGATTTTAAAAGCACCAGGGCATAATTGGACCAGCCCATTTCAGGAACATACAGATCAGTTACTACCATATAGAAATAACCATCGGGGCCGCGAAGAATATGCGGGTCGCGCACTCCGCCCGAGGAACTTATATCTTCTGAATTTATAACAGGTTCATTGTTGTTAAGTGCCGTGTAATGAAAACCATCATTGCTCAGGGCAAAACGTACAGCCTCCTCACCAACACCATTTCCGGTAAAATAAGCAAACAGATAGGCACTATACCCTTCGTCTTCCGCGATATAAATATCGAAAGACCTTGTATCTGAATAAGTTCCCTTAGTCACCGTGGCTGTTAAAACAACTTTCGTTTTCCCGGTACCTTTCTCCGACAGGCTTATTATCTTACCGGAATTTGAGATGAGGGAGGTATTCCCGGATTCCCATGAGATAATTGAACCCTCCTCCCCTGTTTCAGGTAATGAGAGATCATTCCTTAAATTATCCAGGTTTCCCGTAAGTGAAATACCGGCGGCATCTCTTTCCACACTTGTCTGATCATCAAAAAGAGGCAGGACAGTCATGAAAAAATCCCTGGTTACAAATTGCCCTTCTTTTGAAAAGCTTGCCGTGAGAACAACATCAACAGTATCACCTCCAATTTCCGGCCGGGTTACCAATCCTGTATTTGAAATTACCAAGGTATCCGATGAGCTCCATGATATGGTAATATCATTAATGCAATTGACTGGTAAAAATATATTTGATGTAACTTTATCATTGCCTGACAATACAAAATTTTCTTTAGCTTCAATAAGTTGTTCGGTGATTAATGCTTCATTCAGATCATTAATATCTGCAGCCAAAGCAAGCACTTCATTTGATGAAAGTGCCTTACTATATAATCTGAAATTATTTATAAGCGTTTTTTGTAAATACAGATCGCCATAATATGGTGATCTGCCGATATAATTATGCGTGACCGCTCCTAATTCTTTAGGTTGCAAAGTAATGGTGCCCGTTTTAACCGCTATACCATTCAAATATATTGTTCCCGTACTTTCTTCCTGTGTGTATGTAATATTTTGCCATTCACCCTTTACTGCTGCAGTTCCGTAATCAAGGACCGATTCTGCTTCCCAAAATGTTTTGGAAATTGCATAACGGGTTGATTTAGCACTAAAAAACATGTTCCCGTTCCTGTCTGTTGCCATATCATCAGAATTAGCAAAAGACCATAAAAAATTACCATTAGCATTAAGGTCAACGGAAGGGTCAATACAGACATTCAATGCAACTGAAAAATTTTCCAGTGTTTCAATAAGTTCGCCGATTTCAACGCCCATATCCAGAAACCCGTTATTCTCTCCAAGGTCAAGAACAGGATATGATCCTATCTTCCTCACATTAGCACCGTTTTCCAGTGCAGCATCATGACCGTTTTCCGACAGGTCAATTACCCGGCTGCTATCAGCATTTAAGGTATCAAAGGTATAATATACTTTCAGCATAGGATCAGCCTGAGCATATGAGCCTGTATTGACAATGATTAACCAAAAAAATATAAGAATACTCTTTAATATCGTCGGTTTCACAAAATTATCCATTATCATCCTTAGTTTAAGAGTGAATACTATTATTGCACAGTAAGATATAATCTTTATACAATAATATCAAATAAATTGTAAACCACCATTATTTATTAAGGTCTGCCGGTCTTTTTTATTTATATACGACAGGTAATCCTATGTCTTTTTATTAATGAAAATAACTGTTTATGAATATTAATCCGTCTATAAATTTAAAACCTCAACAGGGTTTCCCCTTAACCCGGTTAAACAGCACTGTATTTACATTGAACCAATAATCCCTTTCAAAAAGTACCAGGGGGTATTAAACAATAACAAAACCTGATTGTTAAGTTTTCATGTTTTTTTCCTGTATCAGTTTAATTAGAGTCTGTCTATAAAGTAATCAAAATGTTTAACCGGACATGTGTCTGTTCAGAAGGTTCCATTTGCAAGGCTCGCGCGGTCCGGAAACGCGGAGTTTACCAGTCGTAAACGAGCAATTTTCGGACAAGCGTAACGCGGCAAATGGGACTTTATGGACAGACACTAATTAGTTATTGCACAGCATGAATGTAAAAGAAAAGAAATTTGATAAAGCAGAAGAGGCCATTATACAGTGGATGGCCCGAAACGGAATAAGGTTATTAAGGATAAGCATCGGTATCGTCTTTTTATGGTTTGGCGGATTAAAATTCTTTGAAGGATTAAGTCCTGCCGAAGACATAGCTATAAAAACCATCGATACATTGACCTTCCATCTGCTGCCGGCAAAAGTGATAATATATTTGCTCGCCACCTGGGAAACACTGATAGGACTTGGTATGCTGTTCAATAAATATACACGGGTAACCCTGTTATTGCTTTTCCTTCAAATGATCGGAACCTTCACACCTCTTTTCCTGTTTCCGTCGGAAACATTTAATGTTTTCCCCATATCCCTTACCCTGGAGGGGCAATACATCATAAAAAACATTGTCATCATCAGTGCAGGCATTGTACTTGGGGCTACCGTGCGGGGTGGAAAACTAACTTTATAACCCGATCAGTCAAAGGAATGTTTCCCGTATAGGCCGGATGCAGTTTATCCGTGTATATATGACTCCCTGGATAATATTCAAAAGATTTTTTCCTTCGAATAATTGACAGAAAATAATACCATTCTTGTCAACAGAAATAATAATTGTTAATAAATAAACAATTTTTAAAACAAATTCTTCGATCGAACCATATAACTTGTTTTCTACCATAAAGTATAACGTAATTCCTATCATAACGTATAACTTTATTTATTAATAACACTTAAAACTTAAGCACATGTATCTTTTGCAAAGATTTACCTTAACGGTCTTCTTTTCCCTTATTGCTTTATCATGTTTTTCACAAAACAGAACCCTTGAAGGCATTGTTACCGATGAAAATAATAAACCTCTCAGTGACATTACAGTTACTGCCAAAGGGACGGATTTATCCACCAAAACCGATAAAAACGGGTATTATCTGCTCCAATCGGTACCGGATACTATTTTGACTTTAACATTCGAATACTCCGGTATGCAAACAGTAAGTTCATCTATTGGGATTTATGATAAAATAGATGTTCAAATGGCCTCTGAAGGATCAGACTTTATGACTGAAGTCTCCCTGGAGTACCTCTTAAACATGGAAGTTACAACGGCCTCAAAAACAGCCCAGAAAAGCTCAGATGCACCGGGTGCCATATCTATTCTTTCACAGGATGATATAGCCAGGTACGGGGGCGTAACCCTCAAGGATCTGCTGGAACGTATTCCCGGCCTGATCGGATCTACGGTATATATGACAGACCGCAGTATGATTGCATCCCGTGGTGATCAGGTTCCGGCATCATCAAGTCATGTTCTGCTATTGATCAACGGGCGCCCTGTGAGGGAATCCCTGGAGGGAGGGATAAAAAGTGAGATGTACGAAACATTCCCGGTAGGTATTATTAAAAGAATTGAGGTAGTAAGAGGCCCCGGATCGGTGTTATATGGTTCCAATGCCTTTTCAGCTGTTATTAATGTAATTACTAAGGAAGTTAATGAAACGGCAGTGAATATTTCAGGTCTGGCAGGCATACCCGGCAATTACGGGGCTTCAGCCGATGCTATGATAAAAGCTGGCGATATTGAGTTTATTATTGCCGGAAAATACCTTAAAAAACAAGACTGGAAAACAGAATGGCAATATGCCGATCCTGCTTCGTCATCAGGAATGACTGAACTGGAAGTTACTATACCCGATGAGGGAAAATCTTTATACATGGGTCTGGGTTACAAAAAAACGAGTTTGATGGCTTCCTATAATGAATGGGAAAACTATTATTACATACCCGATTACGCTTTTATTTTTCCGGCACATGGCAACGGCAACTGGAAAAAAGGTTTTGTTGATATTGGTCAGGGCCTCAGGGTTACCCGGGATTGGGATATGGATTTTAATGTAACATATACACGATCGACATTTAAAACACAAAACTGGCCGAATACAAACAGGGACTCCTATGAACTTGTAGGTGAATAGTTTAACATAATCAATCCCGTGGAAAAACTTGAGATCGTGTTTGGCGGCTTGTTCAATTATTTCGAAGGTGAAGAATGGGGGTTGACAGAAACAGGTGACAAAAACATATATACAGATGCCAACCGCTATAGCACCGGTGCTTACGCGCAGTTGAATTATGCCTTACTTTCCGGTTTAAATGTAATTGGCGGAGTGCAGTTAAACAAAGTTGAGGACATTGACCTGAACCTTGTTCCGAGGGCCGGATTAATCTGGTACCCGGCAGAAAAGGTCAATGTAAAAGCTTTTTACAGCAGTGCTTTCAGGGCTCCCAGCATCAACGAGTTCAGTATTAATTTCCCCGAGATGATGGGAAATCCCGATTTAACTCCTGAAAAGGTTAATACCCTGGACATTGGCGTAGGGTACCAGGGAGATAAAATACAGGCCGGGATAAATTTCTTTCACAGTCAAATGAAGAATATTATTTTCCAGAATCGTGATACCACGGTAGTTCCCGCGCCTATGTACTGGAACGGCGCAGAAGTGGATTTTACGGGAGTTGAACTCGAGACCAAATACTACATTACCAAAGAATGGTATGTGAACGGTTCAATGCTATATCAGACAAATGAAAATGCTGAAGGGAATGAAAATGTAACCCCGATCGCAAATTTGGGAATTAAAACAGGATTAAGTTACAAATCGGATAATGGTATAACTGCCAGTGTATTCAATATTTACCAGGGAGGACTGAATGAGAGGTATGATACCCAGTTGAATCCTTCGCCCGGCTCCTATAACATGTTAAATGTTTATCTGAATTTTGATATATTGAATCTTTTTGATATAGGCTAACAGGAAGGGCTTTCGCTTTTTATACAGGGTAATAACCTGCTGGATCAGGAAATATGGTTGCCGGCATGGGGCTTGCTACCCGGAACATCCATTCCGGCCAACAGGGGAATGTCAGTATACGCGGGTTTAAAACTGAGCTTATAGCATTAAGGCAATAAAACAGATTCGGGATAATAATCATTTTCCGCGATCAACGATATAACCGGGACTTATCTTAATAACGCGATTGATACGTTAGTGTTTGTCAATAAATTTGTAGTGTTTGTTCAGAATGTTCGGGATCAAGGCGCACGAACCGAACGAAGTGAGCTCCTGAACTCATTTATAAGATGGGTTCAGGAACTTATGTTTAAAGTGAGCTCCTGAACTCATTTATAAGATG